>CAIVUE010000150.1 GCA_903909015.1 uncultured Methylophilaceae bacterium | reverse complement strand
TAATCGAAAACGTCGTCACAGCTATCTGAATCAGATGAGCCCGATGGCGTTTGAAAAGCTACAAATTGGAAGTTAAGAAACGTCTACGAAAGTAGGGGAAGTCCAAACACATAATCATCTTGTTCTGTATAGTTTGAGTATTCTTTAATTCGTTTAAATACATCACCACGACGCATTTCAATAGTTCGTTCTTCTCTTACTTTTGTATTCGCTTCTCTTATTCTCACTTCAGCATATGTTTCTTCACCAACTGTTCTTACTTGTCGTATATCTTTCCACTTCAATAAACGACATTCCTGAGTTCTAAATCCACTATTAGACATTACTACTATAAAGTCATTAATTAATCGTCTGTAGTACACATCTTCATCACTTACGGTATCTTTATTCTTATACCAATTCTTAGAGTAACTTGTTAATGTTAGATACTCTTTCATTGAGTAACCATCACGAACACTTTCTTTTCTTGGTTTTTTGATTACACCGAAGTCAGGTCTGTAATTTCTATCGACTAAGTTTTCATCTACAGCAAACTTATACATCTGTTTTATAGTGATACTTTCGTTAATTACAACAGACGATAATATGTCTGATTTCTCACTTCTTCTAAATGCTAGATATTCACGAAATTTCTTTGTTGGAATATTTTGAATCCTTGTATGTTTATTAACAAAATCTAAATAATGTTTAGTTAATGTTTTAATATTACTTTCTCTACCAACTGATAACTGATTTAATCTTACTTGTTCTTTAATGTGTTTTAGAAACAGTTCTCTCAATTCAAATGAAGTGATTGAGAATATCTTTTCTTCATTTTGAACCCGTGAACGATATTTAACGAATTCGTTAGTCGCTTTTTCAATAGCGTGTTGTCTATCAGTTGTGTGTAGACTTTTTCGAACGTACTTCTGTTCTTCACGAATCCACATCTGAAATTGAAACACTTGGGAATTTGTTCGATAAATCTTTACTTGATTATCAAGAATATCAAACACATCTTTTTTACTTCTTTGAGATACAATTTTTGTAGTCATTTCAGTCTTTTAATTACTTAAAATGAAACTATTCTTTGGAATAATCTCATAAGTTCGTAATGAGTGATATCTAAAATGTTGATTCTACACGAATCTAAAAATTGTTGTAGAGAGTTTGTAAGAATACAAACTGAATTAAATCAATAACTTAATATATTAAAACTATTCCCACTCGATCGTTGCTGGTGGTTTGCCTGAGATGTCATATACCACGCGGTTAATTCCGCGCACTTCGTTAATGATGCGGTTAGACACCTTACCCAGCAGACTGTATGGCAATTCAGCCCAGTGCGCTGTCATGAAATCGCTGGTGACGACTGCGCGCAGTGCCACTACGTAATCATAAGTGCGGCCGTCGCCCATCACACCAACAGACTTCACTGGCAAGAATACCGTGAAAGCCTGGCTTGTTAATTCATACCAAGTCTTGCCGGTTGCTTCGTCTTTGGTGTTACGTAACTCTTCGATAAAAATCGCATCTGCTAGACGCAGGAGGTCGGCAAATTCTTTGTTCACTGCGCCCAAAATACGCACCCCAAGGCCTGGGCCTGGGAATGGATGGCGATACACCATGTCGTGAGGCAAACCAAGCGCTACGCCGAGTTCACGTACTTCATCTTTGAATAAATCGCGTAGTGGCTCTAAGAGTTTCAAGCCTAGCTTTTCTGGCAATCCACCGACATTGTGGTGGCTCTTAATGGTGACTGCTTTTTTAGATTTTGCGCCGCCAGACTCGATTACGTCTGGGTAAATCGTACCCTGCGCGAGCCATTTCGCGTTTGCTAATTTCTTGGCTTCCGATTGGAATACCTCGACGAACTCTTTACCAATGATTTTACGTTTGGCTTCAGGCTCAGAAACGCCTGTGAGCTCCCCCATAAACTGTTCTGTGGCATCTACGTGGATTACCTTGGCGTGCAAGCGTCCTGCAAACATCTCCATCACCATCTTACCTTCATTGAGGCGAAGCAGGCCGTGGTCTACGAATACGCAGGTGAGCTGGTCGCCAATGGCGCGGTGAATTAGGGCGGCTGCAACGCTAGAGTCAACACCGCCTGAGAGGCCAAGAATTACTTCCTCTTCGCCTACTTGCGCCCGGATTTTAGCAACCGCCTCCTCGATGTAGTCGCCCATGATCCAGTCGGCGCGTGTATTGCAGATATCCAATACAAAGCGGCGGAGCATCGCATCGCCTTGCTTGGTGTGCGTCACTTCAGGGTGGAACTGCACAGCGTAGAACTTGCGGTCCTCATCGGCCATCGCTGCAATTGGCGTGGTGTCATTGCTGGCAATGACTTTGAAGCCTGCAGGGAGTTCAGTGACCTTGTCCCCGTGGCTCATCCATACGTCAAGCAAGCCGTGACCTTCTGCGTTGGTACTGTCTTGAATATCTTTAAATAGGGCGGAGTGGTTACGTGCGCGTACTGAGGCAAAACCGAACTCACGTTTTGTACCAGCTTCGACCTTGCCGCCGAGTTGCTGCGCCATGGTTTGCATGCCATAACAGATGCCAAGGACCGGAACGCCTAGCGCAAATACAGCATCTGGGGCTTTGTCTGTGCCTTCCTCATAAACACTGGCGTGACTACCTGAGAGCACAATCCCTTGCGCACCAAAGTCACGCACGAAATCGTCAGAAACATCACAAGGATGCACCTCACAGTAAACGTGCGCCTCGCGAATACGGCGTGCAATCAACTGAGTGACCTGTGAGCCAAAATCTAAAATCAGAATTTTTTGATGAGACATAAGAAGTAAAAAAGCCTATATGCTAAAAATAACGAAGGGCAAACGACTTTGAAGTTAAGTATCAAAGCGGTTTGCCCAACAAAAGTCGGTTAAGAATTAATCAATGTGATAATTCGGCGCCTCTTTAGTAATTTGAACATCATGAACATGAGATTCACGCATCCCAGCTGAAGTGATTTGCACAAACTCAGCCTTGTTGCGCATCTCTTCAATTGTTTTGCAGCCTACATAGCCCATCGAAGCCCGAAGCCCACCCATGAGCTGGTGAACAACCGCTATCATGCTGCCTTTATAGGGGACGCGACCTTCGATGCCCTCAGGCACCAACTTGTCTGCGTTACCATTGTTTTCCTGGAAGTAACGGTCACTAGAGCCTTTTTGCATTGCGCCGATAGAGCCCATGCCTCGGTATGACTTGTATGAACGGCCTTGGAATAATTCGATCTCCCCAGGGGCTTCTTCAGTACCGGCAAACATACCACCCAGCATTACAGAGTAAGCGCCAGCAGCAATAGCCTTAGAGATGTCGCCAGAGTAGCGGATGCCGCCGTCTGCAATGAAAGGTACGCCAGTGCCACGTAATGCTTCTTCAACGTTACTCACCGCAGTGATTTGTGGAACGCCTACGCCAGCCACGATACGAGTGGTACAGATAGAGCCAGGGCCAATACCAACCTTTACGCCATCAGCTCCAGCATCTACCAAAGCTTTAGCTGCTTCACCTGTTGCGATATTTCCACCAATGACTTGTACGTTTGGGAAGTTTTTCTTTACCCATGTCACACGGTCTAATACGCCCTGAGAGTGGCCATGTGCAGTATCGACGACGATTGCATCTACACCTGCTTCAGCAAGCGCAGCAACACGCTCTTCAGTCCCGTCGCCGACACCAACTGCAGCACCCACTCGCAAGCGACCGTGGGCATCTTTACAGGCTAGTGGATGGTCGCTGGATTTTTGAATATCTTTAACGGTAATGAGGCCCTTAAGGTTAAAGACATCATCAATTACAAGCACGCGCTCAAGGCGGTGCTGGTGAAGCAAGCCCATGACTTCTTCACGGCTTGCACCCTCGCGTACCGTCACTAGACGGTCTTTAGGGGTCATGATGTTCGCAATGGATTGATCTAAATTGGTTTCAAATCGCAAATCGCGGTTAGTCACAATGCCAACTACTTTTGTGCCATCCACAACCGGTAGGCCTGAAATTTTATGTAATCGTGTGAGCGCTAGAACGTCACGCACAGTCATGTGGGGTTGAATAGTGACTGGGTCATTCACCACGCCAGATTCAAAACGTTTGACTCGAGAAACATGAATTGCCTGCATTTCAGCAGTCATATTCTTATGAATAATACCCATTCCACCTTCTTGAGCTAATGCGATGGCAAGCGGTGCTTCTGTTACCGTATCCATTGCTGCAGATACGACAGGGATATTAAGACGAATTGAGCGAGTTAACTGAGTTGCGAGACTGACTTCGCGGGGGAGTACATTAGAGTGCGCTGGTACCAACAAAACATCATCGAATGTAAGCGCATTTTGCAACAAACGCATGGTGAATATTCCTTGCTTCCAAAACAAGATTATACCGATTTGTCCGTTACCAGACAATCATGAATCATGTTTTAGGTGGAGATATTCCTTGATTTAAGGCTTTAAGAGATTATTCAGAGATGTCACCACCGCCCTTTTTCATTACTTTACCTTCAGCCGCGCGCTGTCTCCGCACTTCTTTGGGGTCTGCAATCAAAGGACGGTAGATTTCAACGCGATCTAAATGACGTAATTCTGCATCTAGCTTGCTCAGCTTTCCAAATACCCCTATTTTATTGACTGTTAAATCAATCTCTGGAAACTTTGTGAGGACCCCAGACTGCATGATTGCAGTTTCAGCATTCGTGCCTTTGGGAACCTTAACTGGAAGGATGACTTGTTGATTAGGAAGCGCATATGCCACTTCGACGATCATTTCTTGAGTGTCTGTATTCACAAAAAGACTTTCGTTTATTATTTGAGTATATTGTCGGCACGCGTGACAAAAGAGTCAACAAAGGTATTAGCGATTTGACTAAAAACAGGGGAAATTAAGTGACTTAACCACGCGCTTGAAAATTCGTACTCTAGGTGAAACTCAATCTTGCAAGCTTCCTCACTCAGTGCAATGAATCGCCAATTACCCTCAAAGTGCTTAAAAGGGCCGTCTTTGAGTTTCATATCCATTGCATTAGGAAAATGTTTTTCATTCTGGGTTGTGAACTGTTGCTTAAGACCATGAAAATCAATGTGCAATGTCGCAGTAGTTGTTGCTACTGAGCGTTCAATTAAATTCACTCCTCCACACCAGGGCAAAAACTCCTTGTAATGTTCAACATCATCTACCAAGTTAAACATTTGTGATGCAGAGTGGTGAACTAATACGGTTTTTTCAACGATTACCATCTTTATCTTTTGCTTCTCAAGCCTTATAGATGTGACTTTATCTTTTCAAAGGCAACTAGAGTAAAATGACTATTTTAAGCTATTTGAGCCTCGCGTGTATCAATGAGTATTGCCCAAAACAAAAAAGCATTTCATGACTATTTCATCGAGGAAAAGTATGAGGCTGGCGTCGTTCTCGAAGGGTGGGAAGTTAAAGCTATTCGTGACAATCGCTCAAACATCAAAGAAGCCTACGTTATTATTCAGCATGGTGAAGTCTATCTAATAGGCTGCCATGTAACCCCGCTAGGTGCAGCTTCAACCCATATTCGCCCCGATGCGATTCGAACGCGTAAGCTGCTTTTACATAATGAAGAAATTGCTAAATTAATTGGGAAAGTTGAGCGTGCAGGATATACCTTGGTACCACTTGATTTGCATTTTAAGAATGGCAGAGTAAAGGTGCAAATTGGCCTTGCTAAGGGAAAGAAACAATATGATAAACGCGATGCAGAGAAAGAACGCGACTGGGAACGTGAGCGCGGTCGCATTGTTCGCGCTCATAATAAGTAGTTCATTTCACTAAGGCAGATCTTCGTCCAAAAGCCTCAAATCAGAAATATCAATATATGAAAAAAATCATTTATGGTGCAGTTATTATTAGTGTCCTGATTATTGCACTCGTATATTGGCTTCATGGGAATCTTGATCGAATTGTAAGGGATGTGATTATTAATTATGGCAGTGAAATGACGCAGACAAAGGTGAGCGTCGGAGATGTCAAAATTGATATGGTCAATGGGAAATGTGTGATCAAGAATTTTGTCTTGCCCAATCCGAAAGGATTTGAATCGCCCTATGCAATCAAGGTTAATGAATTCACGCTTGAAATTTCTCCTTCAACGCTTAGAGATCAAATCATTGAGATTAAAAAAATAGAGATCATTTCTCCGGATATTGTTTATGAAAATGCTGAAAAAAATACGAATTTTGATGTGCTTCAGCAAAACATCTCGGCGTATTTGGGTCCTGCTAAAGTTAAATCACCAAATGATAAAAAGATAATCGTTCATCATTTATCCATTACCAATGGCAAAGTAAAAGCGCTTGCAGCTTTTATGAATGGTCAGTCGGTCGATTTTGATTTGCCAGATGTGTATTTGAAAGATTTAGGGAGGGCTGAAAATGGTCTTACTCCTGGGCAGCTTGGGCATGCGATAGTTTCTGTACTTAGAAAAGAATTAATCGGCACCATTAACTTTACCAAGCTTGCTAAGGATATATTGGGTACTGCGGGAGACTTGGCGGGAGTAGTTCAAGAGTCTTCAAGTGAAGTTGTGAACAAACTAAAAAGCTTATTTTAAGGATGGTTTTTATTTAAAATCATTCTATTTCAATCAAAATTTCATTTCGTCTTAAAAATGGCAAGGTCCATGGAGGGTTGTATCTTGCAAGCTCGGGGCCGCTTAGTGGATTCATCTTTTTATTGGCGATCCATTGATTAAGCTCGGTCGCCTTGAGTGCTATTTTTTCTTCGTTGACTAGTCCAGAAAATCTTAATACAGCCACCTTCTTTTCCCCTACAGTGCGAAGGATAACATTCGGATTCTTAGGTTGAGGAATGGTTGACTTTGTATACTGATTTGGCATTACAAAATACATCACCCATTCATTGTTGGTTTTCCCTAGAGTTGAAGGATTGGCTTTCATAACTACGGGCGCCGTCATACTTATTTTTTCTGCGCCCCCTGAAGATGCTGTATTGTTTCCAAATATGAAATCCGCAATAGATCTAAAGCCTTTATTTGATGAATTCTTAAGATTGCCGGTTACGTTTACCTCAGCAATCATCTTGGGTGCATAAGCACGAATCTCAAAAGCACCATCTTTTTCAATGCGCGTAAATTTTGGTTCTTCGATCGCCATAGTTAAAATCTAAACAAGAAGAATAAAAGTAAACGATATCAGTTTTGCGTCAAAATGTATCAGTGAACTTTAATTGATAATAAAAAGTCCTAATTATAGATTTTTCCTGGTATTCATAAATGAAAGGTCCTTAATATGTTGATTACAAATAAGCGAATTGGATCTGAAATACCTTCATCGGAAATTACGCCAGAAAACATATACCACGAACGCCGCTTGTTTTTTAAATCTCTGGGTATTGCTGCAAGTTCAGTTGCTTTTCTAGCTGCATCTTCAAAGCAAGTCATGGCCGGAGTGAACGTTCTGCCAAATTTTATTCATGCGAGCAATGCCAATGAGGAGTTGTTGACCCCGTTTAAACATATTACAAGCTATAACAATTATTATGAGTTCGGTACTTCTAAGACCGATCCCGCTGAGAATGCGCATACACTTAAAACAGATCCTTGGTCTATTAAGATCGAAGGGGAAGTTGAGAAGCCGCTCATATTGTCTTTAGACGAGATCATTAAACTAGCCCCCTTGGAAGAGCGGATATATCGATTGAGGTGCGTTGAAGGGTGGTCGATGGTAGTGCCCTGGGTAGGCATTCCCTTGAGTGCATTAATCAAAAAAGCAAGTCCAAATAGCAATGCTAAGTTTGTAGAATTTATTTCTGTTTCTAGGCCGCAGGAGATGGTAGGACAGCGATCTAATGTCTTGGATTGGCCCTATAGCGAGGGATTAAGAATTGATGAAGCGATGCATCCGTTGACGATTCTGGCGGTTGGGCTTTATGGCAAGCTCCTTCCAAATCAAAATGGCGCACCTGTTCGATTAGTGGTGCCATGGAAGTACGGTTTTAAGAGCGCAAAAGCCATCGTTAAAATTAAACTCACGGAAAAGATGCCGGCTACTAGTTGGATGAAAGCGAATAGTAGTGAGTATGGATTTTATTCTAATGTGAATCCGGAGGTGGACCATCCTCGTTGGTCGCAGGCGACTGAAAGAGCAATTGGTGATGGTTTCTTATCGAAACGTCGTAAAACGGAGATGTTTAATGGTTATACGAAAGAAGTTGAATCGCTCTATCGAGGCATGGACCTAAGAAGATATTTTTAATGCGCTTGTCGTTGAGTCTGGCCACCAGTAAAAAGCTGATATTTTTTGCAGCTTTATGGCCCTTGGTTTCGATAGGCTTCCAAGCTTATCAGGACCAGTTGGGTGCTAATCCAGTTGAGTTCATTGAGCGGCATTTCGGGAAATGGACCTTGATTTTTCTATGTTTGACTTTGGCGATGACGCCACTGCGTAAGCTTACCCAAAATGGCCGATGGTTGCTTCATCGGAGAATGTTAGGCTTGTTTGTATTCTTCTACGCTAGTGTGCATTTTCTTTGTTACGTGGGACTTGATTATGCTTTCGCTTGGGAAGACATGAGAGACGACATTCTCAAGCATCGTTATGTATTGGTTGGTTTTTTAGCTTGGATACTTCTTATCCCATTGGCGATCACTTCAACTAAGAAGATGATCGGGCGGCTAAAAACTAAATGGAAGCAGTTGCACCGGCTGATTTACGTCATTGCTATTTTAGGCTTACTGCATTTCTTTTGGTTGGTTAAGAAAGATATGACGCAGCCTTTGATTTATTTGGCAGTAGTGCTTATTTTATTTTTAATACGAATAGATTTTAAGTTTTTGAGAAGAAGTTAGGTGAAAAAGAGATATGAATCAATTACAAACGATTTATTTGGCGGGCGGCTGTTATTGGGGGATGGAAGAGCTTTTTAGAGTGATTCCAGGGGTGACAAAAACGCAGGTTGGATTCTCGGGAGGACACATTGCAAATGTTTCTTATCGGGAAGTAACAACAGGGACTACAGGCCACGCTGAAACACTAATGATTCAATTTAACTCGGAACAAGTTACGTTACGGCATTTGTTGTTTGAGTTTTTTCGTTTGCACAACCCTACTAAGTTAAATCAACAAGGTAACGATATTGGTACGCAGTATCGCTCAGTTATTTTTTATTGCAATGAAGATCAAAAAATAATTGCTGAGTCAGTGATTGATAAGGTGAATGAGTCGGGAGATTGGGGAAGTCCTTTAGTGACTGAATTGACCCCGTTTAATAATTTTTATCCTGCGGAAGAAAAACATCAAAAATATATCATGAAGTATCCGGATGGCTATACCTGCCATTTCAGAAGAGATTTAGTGCTTGGGGAATAGATATGATTAAAATTTTATTATTATTAATTATTTGTTTGATGGGGGTGCTGATTTTCTCACGCGCGTCTGTGGCTGCCGATGTGCCTCAAATAGGAGAGGATGCCCCATCTTTTCGATTGACTGATCAGCATGGACAGATCAGAACCCTTGCTGAATTCTCTGGTAAATGGACGGTGCTTTATTTCTATCCTAAGGATGATACCCCTGGTTGCACTAAAGAAGCTTGTAGCTTTCGAGATGACTTGGGGCAATTGGAGAAATTGGGTGCACGCGTCGTCGGTATTAGTGTAGATGACACCGATTCTCATTCTAAATTTGCGGATAAATATCATCTGCCATTTCCGCTGCTCGCTGATCAAGATGGAAAGGTTGCGGCCTCTTATGGCGCTTTGGTCAATTTAGTAGTGATGAAGATTGCCAAGCGCTATACGTTTTTAATTAGTCCCACGGGAAAAATAGCCAAGGTGTATCTGAGTGTGGATACCTCTAGGCACTCACAGGAAATTATTGATGACCTTAAAAAACAGCCGATTTAATTCCATGAGTAAAAGGTTATCGATTATTTGCCTCTTATTGCTAGGTGCTGGTGCGCTTATTTGGACAGAAGTTGGTTCGCTGACCCAAGTTAAGACAAAAAATCAGCTTGAGAAGATAGGGGATGAGTGCGCTGGTATTGCTGATAATGCTGTCGCGACTATGGTGGCGGTGGTGGAATTTCAAAAGTTAGAGATTCAAGGCAGAAAAATTCATGTAATGCGTCTTTGTATGGCAGATAACGGCTTTCAAGAAAATCCAAGTTGGCTTGAGTACGCCAAGCCGATCGCACAAAAGCGTGCGATTCAGGATGGGCTATCTTTGGACGAGGCGCTTGAAAATCTTAAAAGAACTGACATGATGAATTTTCAGGCAGGCAATCATCCGCTTTACTGGCGACATCTACCTTAAATCAATGCGCTGCTTCAGTGTGCTGTTTCAGTGCGCTGATCTTTAGGCTTAGTTCATCAGAAGCGTAGTGATCTAAAGGTTCAATTGAGGCTTTTAGTTGGTCTAGGCGAGCTATATCTTTTTCACTTAGCGCAATTTCAGCTGCTTTCATTAACACATCCAGATGCCGAGGGTTGAGGCTTAGTGCTTTAGCAAAATCTATCTTGGCTTGACTGATGTTATTCAGTCCCAGTTCTGAGACGCCTAAGAAATACCAGGCATCAGAAGAGTCTGACTCGCTTTCACGCCAGCCTTGTGCAATACGTGCAAGCGTTTGCCATTCATGATTCTGATAGGGAATCACCACCTGCATGAAGTAGGGTTGCTGGGTATAGGGCAGTGCCCAGAAAGGTTTTTCACTGGTGTCTAAGGTTAGAAGCTCTTTAGTTTCAATTAGTCGCTTGATCCACTCTACCGGAAGGCTATAGAAGAAGCCTTGGGGGCCTGGGCTTTTGAAGCTAGTAATGCCAATCAGGTTGAATTTTTGATCAAATAAGGCGCCGCCACTTGAACCAAGTGAAAATGCCGCATCAGACCGAATAATCAAGCTTCCGTCAAATGGGTATTTGGCTTTAATACTTCCGTATGAGGGTTGGGGAACGTTGTTGCCATTCGGGTAGCCTACGCTAAATACGTCCTCTTCAATCTCAAGTGTTGCCGAGTCGCGCATGGGTACAGGCTTAAAAGGGAGTCCCTCAAATTTCAGTGCACACAGATCATGCTGCCAATCTGCTTTCAAGGCGATGGGCTTGAAGCCATCACCATATTTGGCGACATTGGCACCTTTCCCATTAGCGAGTACGTGACAATTAGTGATCACGTATTCATGGCTAATCACAACTCCTGTACCGGTACCAATATTGCCATTTTCTAGCTCTACAGAGATCTGAACAATTGAATCATGAAGTTCTAGGAGCTCGCCTATGCTTGGTTGTGCGACTGCATAAGAGGCGTTAAGTAGCGCGGCGATTAGTAAAATTCTTTTCATGGTCATTCCTCTAAGCTGGGCGGCTGTTTTTAGTTAGTATGTCGTTAATTAACTCTAGCCTAATTAACGGGCTATCAAGTTCTAACATTCTTTGTTTCTGAATAAGTGGGATATCTAAAATTTCACACCACCGGTTAGCAAGCCATGCGCAATTATCAAGTTCATAGGGTGAATGAAAAGGCATGGCGTCTACATTGATAGCTTCTTCTTTCAAGGTATGGATGAGCTGTTCAAAATAAACTTTGCTTGCTATTAAATCCTGAGGTAATGGCATACTGGCTTCTTCTGGTAGCATTTCGATATCGCCAATCCATAATTGGTCTTCTTGTTGCTTGGCCGATTTGATCTGAAATTTCTGTTTACCAAGGCATTTGATATTAAAAAGGCCTGGTTGGGGAATGTCGGTCTCAATAATTTCTACCAAAATACCCACTGACGAAAATGGAATGTGGTTGTTTTTATGATCTTCGCATATACAAACAATTCCAAATCCTTGATGCGCTCTCAAGCACTTTCTCACCATGTCGACATAGCGTTTTTCAAAGATATTTAATGGCAAGATCCCTTGAGGGAATAAGACGAGCTTAAGAGGGAATAGAGGTAGATCCATTCGGCAGTGGGTTCTTTGATTATTTGTACTGTAGTTTTGTCTATTAATAAATGCTTAGGTTCAATAATTTTTCTGATGCTTAATAGGATGTTAGATATTTGATGCTAGACATTTGTAACTCAAGACAGTAATATTCACTTTACTGTACGATCGTACAATATAGGAGAATATGATGAGTCCATTAAATTTGTTACGAAGCTATACCCGTAAGAACAATACCAACGTTGCTGAAGTTTTTGTTCGCGTATCCAACAAGAGTGCGGAAATACCGCTTTTTGGAAGTAAAGTGGCTGCAGGTTTCCCAAGTCCTGCAGCGGACCACATAGAAGTGAGGCTGAGTGCTGATCAGTATCTTGTGAAAAACCCAACTGCGACTTATTTTGTTCGTGTGAAGGGGGATTCTATGGTGAATGCTGGTATCTATAGTGGCGATGTATTGGTTGTTGACCGTTCTGTTGAGCCTAGTATTGGTCAGATTATTCTTGCTGAAGTAGATGGTGAGTTCACAGTGAAGTACTTAGGACAAAATCAGTTAGTCCCAGCTAATTCTCATTACAGTGCTATTAGTTTTGATGAGGCGGATACAGTCGCGTTAATTGGTGTGGTGACAGGGTCGATGCGTAAATTTCCATGATTCGTACGATTGCGCTCATTGATGTAAATAATTTTTACGTAAGTTGTGAGCGTGCTTTTAATCCGCGTCTTAAACATCAGCCAGTTGTGGTGTTATCTAATAACGATGGGTGTGTGATCTCTAGAAGTAATGAAGCAAAAGCGTTAGGCATTAAGATGGGGGAGCCTTGGTTTAGATGCCAAGCTATTGCTAAGCAATATGGCATACAAGCGTTATCAAGTAACTATGCCTTGTATGCAGACATGAGTAATCGTGTCATGGCAATATTGGCGGACTTCAGTCCTCAGCAAGAAGTTTATTCGATTGATGAGTGTTTTTTAGATCTCACGGGTTTTGAGAAAAAAGATTTACTTGTTTATGGGAAATCAATGAGAGAACGTATTTTGAAATGGACAGGATTACCCGTCTGTGTAGGAATGGGATCTACTAAAACGCAAGCAAAACTTGCAAACAATATCGCAAAGAAAAATATTAAATTCAATAGTATATGTAATTTATATAAGGTAGTAGATGAAGAAAAAAACCATCTGTTCCGGGCTATGGAGGTGGGCGAAGTCTGGGGGGTTGGGAGAAGATTGACCTTGAAATTAAAGGCACATGGTATCAATACAGTGCTGGATTTGAAGCAAGCTAATCCGACCTATCTTAGACGCGAGTTCGGTGTGGTGATGGAAAAAACTGTGCATGAATTAAACGGTACGTTGTGTATTGAATTAGAGGAAGTGACTCCACCAAGAAAGCAAATTTTAAGCTCACGGAGTTTCGGATATTCGGTGCGGGATTATCAAAGCCTCGCAGCGTCTATTACGCTTTATATGAGTCGTGCTGCTGAGAAGCTACGAAGTCAGGGTTCTTTGGCAAACTTGATACAAGTGTATATTCGCACGAGTCCCTTTAAGCTAGACCAAGCGCAATATAGCAACAGTATGACTATTCCTTTGGCTACGCCTAGTGATGATACTCGCCAGTTAGTAAAAGTGGCCTTGTTGGCGCTTAAAGAAATTTACAGGCCGCGTTATAACTACGCTAAGGCAGGGGTGAGTTTGAGTGACATTATTCCTAAAAGTAGCATTCAATTTGATTTCTTTGCCTCACCAGAGAATAGCTCCAGGTCTACGGCATTAATGACAATCATGGATAAAATCAACGTCAAAATGGGGCGCGAATCGATTAAGTTAGCGAGCGAGGGTTTTGATCGGCCTTGGCAGATGAAGCAAGGAAGTAAGAGTCCCAACTATACGACTAGCTGGAAAGATATATTGTCTGCGCAAGCATAGATCTTATTTTTTCATACATTGTGCAATATAGGATCTTCTTTCATCACCGCCTAGTTGAAGTTGATCTGCTTCATTTTTACATGCTTGCATTTTTTGATCATGTATTTTGTGTGGATTTTGAATTGGTTCTGAATATGCGAAACCTAAAAAGACAATTGATGCGCTAATGACTAATAAAAATTTAGTTAACATGATAAACCTTTCATTCAGTAGATAAACCTTATTTATTATAAGGTTATTATGAATTTTGTGGTGGATTAAGTAACCGTTAGAGGTAACTGAATCGATAGTTCATAATCAAAGATGGGATCCATCGTCACGTTGACATGAAGAGTTTGTTTGCCCCCTCCAAGAACGGTGCCTCGCATTGGAGAGACATCATTAAAATCTCTACCCCAAGCTACCGTGATATGTTGATCGTTAACAGCACAATGATTGGTAGGATCAAAATCCACCCAACCGTTAACTGGGCAATAAACAGATATCCATGCATGTGAAGCATCCGAACCAACAAGACGCGCTTGCCCTGCTGGAGGAGTAGTTAAAATATAACCACTGACATAACGGCAGGCTAATCCCAAGCTTCTTAAACAGCTAATCATTAAATGTGAGAAATCTTGACATACGCCTCGTTTATTCGAAAAAAAGTCGAGTAATGGGGTAGAAATGTCCGTAGAGTCAGAATCAAATTCAAAATCATTGTGAATGCGCTGCGTAAGCTCAAATGCCGCTTCAATAATAGGTCGATTAGGAGTGAAACTCATCGCGGCATAACTAGAAAAAGCTTCATCCAAGGGTGCTTTAATTGAGGCGTAAAGAAAATTAATGGGGTCCTCATCTTCCCAATAACCTTGGCTTAGTTTCTTTTTTACATCTTCCCATGGTGGGCTTGGAAGTAGTTGATTTAATGATGGTCTATTAAACACATCCACAATTGACTCAGCACTCACCATCAACTCTTTATGAGGGGAAAAAATGGAGATGTAATTTTTAATATTATTGAAATAGTCTGGACTTCTTAAAGATTCACTAGGGTTTGGTTCTATACGAATGTTGTGGCTGATGCATGTCTGGTGTAAAAAATTTCTAGGACTCATGAAAAGTAATTGCTGTGAGAGTGTCACAATCGACTCATATGAGTATTTTGTTTCATGCGTGATTTGATAACGCATTTTAGTAGCGATTACTTTCCTGCTGAACGCCAGAATAACTAAAGAATTTATGGCTCATGCTTTCAGAGATCTCAATGCTCATTTGCTGTGTAACTTGTAACCATTTTATAAGTGAAGAGCTACCGCGCTGGAAGTCGATATCTGGGTTAAGAGACAGAAGTGCATTGAGTCTTTCTATCATGATATGTTCTTCATGGGCGTTTCCATAATGATCATTGATTTTAGTCAGGTACTTGATAAAACCTTTTAGCTGAAAAATCATTGAGTTAGGATTATTCTCGTCTAATAAAATGAGATCTAGGACTGGAAGTAATTCAGGTTGAGCACTATATCTTGATCGATAAGTGACGATGCTGTCCGTGAGCTCTAATATCCAATCCAAGTTACTTTCTGCGGGCATATTTAGGCCGCTTTGAATGAGCGTACATAAAAACTGAATTCGCTCAATTCTTCTACCCATCGATAAGAAACGCCATCCATGATCTCTTGTCATGCCATCAAGCGAGTAACCAGACAATGTTACTAATGATGTACAAGTTTCATTAAGGATAGAGAGCACTTCGCTTAATGAGGCCTTTGGATTGGGCTCTATATATTTTTGACAGAATTGATTAATTGCACGCCAGTTATCTAGGGATAAACGTTCTCTCAAGTTAAAACAGAGTTGATAGAATTGTTGTATGTTTTTTGCAAGACTATCTTCTTCTTTTGATAAAACTGCTGAAATAAGCTGTTTTTCTATTTGGTTGTGGTCGATAGATGATGAGGTTAGTTGCTCTTCACCTTTGCCAAGATCAGGCATTAATCCATACCAAACACAAAGTCCATGAACTGCTGGCCATTCAGTTGCTTGGTATTCTGAGGAGGCTGATTCTAAGAAATAAAGTAACGAAGCTCTTAATAGTCTTGCAGCAAGATTAATTCTGACGCTATAACGACCAAACCAATATAAATTCTCAACTGTACGACTTGAGAGATATGTATTCTCGTGGACCAAGTCCTTACTTGAAACTGTTTTGCGAATTAAACTTTGGTGCGGATGTGTTTGATTCCCTAATATCCAAGTATCTTTACTTGTGCCGCCTTGTTGAATAGTGATAACCCGACTATCTTCTCCTGTTGCAACTCTGGTAAGTCCACCTGGCATGACTACATACCCATTTGGTGTTGCACTTACATAAACCCTAAGACCAATTGCATTGGCATTGAGCTTATTCGATTCCGCTTGGTCCCAAACGGGTGCTTGAGAGATCTTTACGAGCTCTTGTGCTAAGTAATGATTAGGATTGGCTCGAAGTTTCTGTGTCAACTGAGCTTTTTCGATATCAGATAAGTCTTCCCCGAAAATGGGACGCTCACCTCGTCTGGGGAAGGCTGGTTTAATAACGAGATGATTTAGATTTGAAACTACGTAGTCTAAAGCTGCAGGCTCACCACACCACCAAGAAGCAATCGATGGCATTTTTAGTGATTCACCAAAGAAATGCTGACATAACTTAGGTAAAAATCCCAGCAGCGAACCAGATTCTAGGATGTTTGAACCTAATGAATTTGTGATGAGAACATTACCATTTCGTGCTGATTCAATTAGACCGGAGACCCCCAAAAGTGAATCAGAATTAAGCTCTAATGGATCACAAAAATCATCATCTACCCTTCGAATAATGGCGTGAACCGGTTTAAGGCCTGAAAGCGTTTTGAGCATTACGATATTATTTCTGACAGTTAAGTCACTCCCTTGCACTAGCGGAAAGCCAAGGTAACCTGCCATGTAAGACTGTTCATGATAGGTTTCATTGTATGGACCTGGCGTCAGAATAACGGTCAGTGGGTGTTCCCCATCTCGGAGTGTCCTAATTTGGGGGTTGGATGCGGACTGTTTGGCCGCGCAGAGTCTGCCCCAATGATTGAGGCTGTCGCGTAATGCGCCGAAGTATTCGCTTAATCGTCTTACCTTCAAATCATAAAAGAGCTCAGGGTAAATATTAGAAATAATGGTTCTATTTTCTAGAGCATATCCGGCACCTGATGGTGCTTGTGTTCGGTCGGCAATCACCCACCATTGACCATTGGGGGCTCTTGCGATATCAACTGCGTAATGATGTAAAGCAATATTTCCTGGCAATTCAATACCATGGCAAGGTCTTAGGAAACCGGGGTTACCATGCAGAATGGAGAGTGGAAGTTGTCCTTGTTTAAATAGACTTTGATCGCCGTAAACATCTACTAGTATTGCATTGAGTAATTGAGCGCGTTGAATCACTGCCGCCTCAATAACTGACCATTCATCTTCAGGAATAACGAGTGGAAGGACATCCAGATCCCAAGGTCGTTGTGCGCCTTGGGTATCTGCATAGATGTTGTACGTCACCCCATTTTCTTTAATCTGACGTTGAACGCTCTCCACGCGCTGCCGCATTGAGACTTCAGAGGCACTCGCTATTGTCTTGATTAAGTCATCCCAATGGGGCCGAACCTCTCCGTTGGGATGGAGCATTTCGTCGTGACGGTTAGTCGCCCGAGGATACCGATTTAAAAAGGTAGATGACATGCCTACCTATACTAAACAGGTTGCCATCTTAAGTCTAGGGTGAATGGAAACCTCGGATTTCGGGACTCTTCTTCAAATTCAATATTCCCTGGGGTATGACCATAATCCCAGAACCTTCCAAAACGCCTTGCTTCAGCTTCATTGGCATTTACTGGGAAAGTGGCATAGTTTCGACCTCCTGGATGGGCAACATGATAAGTGCAGCCCCCTATGGCTTTGTTGTTCCATTCGTCAAAGATATCAAAAACTAGAGGCGCTTGGACACCAATCGTTGGGTGGAGAGCTGACCAAGGACTCCACGCTCTAAACTTAACACCTGCAACATACTCACCCGCGATGCCAGTCGATTGTAAGGGCACAGGGCGTCCATTACAGATGACTTGATGTCGACTATCGGTGAGTCCGCGAACTTTAATTTGCATGCGTTCAACAGAAGAGTCTACGTATCTTGAAGTGCCACCTCCGCTGACTTCCTCGCCAAGTACATTCCATGGCTCAATGGCCTGACGTAACTCAAGCTCGATTCCTTGGTAGGCAACGGTGCCATAACGAGGAAATCTAAACTCGATGAAGGGATCAAACCAACTTTTTTCAAAGGCATAGCCGTAAGATTTTAAATCTGCGACGACATCTTGAATGTCTTGACTAATAAAATGTGGAAGCATCCACCGATCGTGAAGCTCAGTACCCCAATGCACTAATTTACCTTTGTAAGGTTCATTCCAAAACCTAGCAACCAACCCTCTGATCAGTAGGCACTGTAATAGATTCATACGTGCATGCGGCGGCATTTCAAAAGCTCTAAATTCGACAATTCCTAGTCTTCCAGTAGGGCTATCTGGGGAATAAAGCTTATCAATAGAGAATTCAGCCCGATGGGTATTGCCTGTCAGATCGACAAGCAAATTTCTTAACAGGCGATCAACTAACCAAGGCTTTTGACTATCTTCCGTTTTAGGTAGTGCTTTTTCCATTTGCTGGAAAGCAATACTCAATTCGTACAAATTGTCATCTCTCGCTTCATCTACTCTGGGAGATTGGCTAGTTGGACCAATAAAGGTTCCTGAGAATAGATAGGAAAGTGATGGGTGGTTTTGCCAATAGGTGATCAAGCTTTTAAGCAAATCTGGTCGCCGAAGCATTGGACTGTCAGCTGGCGTTGCTCCACCTAGGGTGACATGATTGCCGCCACCGGTTCCAGTGTGGCGTCCATCTAACATGAACTTTTCGGTACCTAATCTTGTGATTCTTGCTTCTTCATAAAGTGTTGTAGTTTTAGCAACTAGATCATTCCATGAGGAGGATGGTTGCACATTGACTTCGATGACCCCTGGATCAGGCGTCACACTTAAGACTTCAACTCTAGGATCTCGTGGAGGAGGATAGCCTTCAATACAGACTTTCAATTTAAGTGCCGTTGCCGTTTTTTCGATCATTTGAATTAAATCCAGATAATCTTCTAGCCTAGTGACTGGAGGCATAAAAATAAAAAGTTTCCCTGACCTGATCTCAATGCATAAAGCGGTATGAATAACTTCATTTGGCTTGGGTTTTTTAGTTGAATGTTTGGTGCTGATATTTTTGATATCAGCTTTAACATGACTTAATGGCTCAACTTTTTCAAAGGGGTCTACTGGAAAATCAGGCTCTATATCATCAGGCAGTACCCATGGAAGTGATGACAATGGGAGTCTTAGTCCAACAGGCGCGTCTCCATTAAGCAAATAGAGATGTTCTCTTTTGAATGGCCATTTGCTGGTGTGCCAAGTTGATGCGTTGATTTTCGTTTTTTCAATCGGCTTGATTGGCATCACATAGCCAACGACTTCTCCTAACCCTCTCGATAGAATTCTCGCGAGCCTGCGACGCTCTTCACTATCCTTTAAATTTGCTTTTAAGGGATCAATGTTATCGGGAAACTTCTGTTCTATGATCGACTTTTCAATCACATCTTCATAGGCTGGTATCAAACAGGCTTTTGGAAACCCAATTTCTTCGCATAAAGCATTAGCGAATATCCGTGCTTGTTCAGGTTGGTAAATCTCAGAAAATTCGTCTGTAGAAAGATAAGTTTCATCTTTCCAGATAGGTTGTCCATCTTTACGCCAGTAAATATTAATTGCCCACCGAGGAAGAGGTTCCCCCGGATACCACTTGCCTTGCCCATAGTGCATGAGGGCGCCTTTAGCAAATTTACTTTTTAATCTGTCAGCAAGCTTTCCCGCAAGTTTACGTTTATTTTTACCATGGGCCTCGGTATTCCATTCAGCGCCTTCCATGTCATCAATCGAAACAAAAGTGGGTTCCCCACCTTGGGTGAGTCGAACATCATTTTTAGCTAGATCACGATCTATTTTAATTCCTAGATTATTAATCTTATTCCATGCTTCTTCGCTGTAGGGCTTTGTGACGCGAGGATCCTCATGGATACGGGTGACGATCATTTCATGATTAAACACTACCTCAGCCTGGTCGGAGGCGCCAATCACTGGGGCTGCAGATGATGGCATGGCTGTGCAAGCCACTGGTATATGGCCTTCTCCAGCAAGAAGTCCAGATGTTGCGTCTAACCCAACCCAACCTGCGCCTGGTATGTACACTTCAGTCCAAGCATGCAAGTCAGTAAAGTCTACTTTGGTTCCACTAGGACCATCTAGCGCTTCAATATCCGGCGTTAATTGAATGAGATACCCAGAAACAAATCGTGCGGCAAGTCCAAAATTTCTTAGGATTTGTACTAATAGCCATGCACTGTCTCGGCATGATCCAGTTTTTTTACTCAAAGTTTCTTCAGCCGTTTGTACACCGGGTTCCATTCGAACCAGATAGCCAATTTCACTTTGTAGTTTTTGATTGACGGCCACTAAGAAATTAATAATTGCGAGATCGGGGACAACAATCTCTTTTCTAGCTGTATGCATCCAGGCATTTAAAAGGGGACCTGAAGGCTCGGTCTTAAG
Organism: uncultured Methylophilaceae bacterium; assembly: GCA_903909015.1. Classification (GTDB taxonomy): domain Bacteria; phylum Pseudomonadota; class Gammaproteobacteria; order Burkholderiales; family Methylophilaceae; genus Methylopumilus_A. The sequence goes on along the minus strand of CAIVUE010000150.1, from coordinate 4,836 downwards.
ATAGATTGCGAGTTCATATTTAAGTGCTTCGCTGTATTCGAAGGGATAGAATTCAGCATATTTTTCTACGAAAAAATCAAATGGATTGATGACTGTCATGTCAGCAACCAAATCAACAACAAACTCTAGTTTGTCGACTTTTTCAGGGAAGACATAACGTGCAATGTAATTGCCGTAAGAGTCTTGCTGCCAATTCACAAAATGCTTCTCCGGTTTGGTGGTAAGCGAATAAGACAAAATGGGCGTTCTTGCGTGTGCAGCAGGCTTTAGTCTTACTTCATGTGGGGAGAGACTCACAAGCCTGTCATATTGATAGCTTGTTTTATGGTGCAATTTGACACGAATGGCCATGAGATTATTTTCCTGCTTTTTTGTTAATGCGGATGTTATTGATCAGTTGCTTCTGCTTGAAGCATTTTCAGGTTTTCTTCTACACCGGCTGCCATAGTCAGGCTGGCTACATTGTCTTTGGTAAAAAATCCCTGGAAGTCACCATAGCGTTGGACATACTCAACGATTAATGATGAGTGCTCTGATGCGCTTGAGAAGATTTGTTTCAAACCCTCTTCTTTTGAGCCAATGACGTCAAGTAAAAAGTCTTTTCCTTGGGCTCTAATGGTTTCTACCACGTAATCAATGTTTTCCATACCTTTTGTTTCGCCATCCGCGACGCTCAGGGCAATATGGTGCAGTCTAGGACCATAATTTCTGACGAAATTCTCAGTTGGGGAGGGGAGGCCAACAATGTGATTCACAAAGTATGGGTGGTTTGCAGCAGTAAATACTTTAGCTGGGCTATAACTTTCATGAGGGTAATGGATGCTTTTTGTAACATTGGTTGATGAGTTTTGATCTTCAATATTATAGGAGCCCCAATAGTAATAACTTGATAGTGTTAGATATTCTAAAATTGCAGCTTCTCTATTTTGACTGTAGACCCGAGTCGCTAAGTGATCGACTGGAAGGATGAGTTGATCCAGTCCGACTTTTGCTTGAATATTTTTTGCTTCGACATAAGCCTTATTCACTTCGTTATGAATAATGCTATTCCCAAGCGCGTAAATGCGTAGCTCACTTTCAGGTCTTTCCCAATAACCTACAACATTATGGGTATAGGGTGAGGGTTTGACTAAAGCCAAGTTGCCTGGCAACTCTAACTTGCGAATCTGATCCTGGTTAAAAAAACGAATCTCACGCGCTCTTTGTAGCTCTACGACCTCATGTAAATTAGTGACTCGGAATATTTCACCCATATACCGAGAATTGGGTTTGTGTGCACCAATTGGGTACACTTCATTCAGGCTTCTAAAAATACCGCTCACATTTGGGTCACGCACTTCTCGGACTAAAATATCAGGTGAGCGCATATCAATTCTTAGAATATGCGTCCAATGTGTTTCTGACTCTAATGTCACCAGGTAATGATATGGCGTCATCAGAGAGAGCTCTTTGATGTAGGCAATCGAACAGCCAGGTTCTACAGTGATCATGAGCGCATCTATTTGACGAATCATGTCGGTGAGGCCTATACGATCGCGGTCCTCTAATAGTTTAATTAAAAACTCGTTAAACCATGGGGAGTTTTCTTTGTCGCCTTGCTTGGGATGTGTAAGAGAATTTGTCATATGTCTTGTCATTAAATATAGGGTAATGAGTCTTTAAACTTCATTAACTAAAGAGCAATAATTATGCCGTCAAAATTAAATATCAGTTATTAGGTTTGTTGGATTTATTTTTGCTTAAGTTAGTTTGCAAAACCTATACTCAAGGATGGGTATATCATGAACAAAGTATTTTTTAATTTAAGAAAAAACATTGAATTTGCGTAAAACTAAAATTGTGGCGACATTGGGTCCTTCAACAAGCAGCCAAGAAATGCTGGCGCGCATGATTGAAGCTGGGGTAGATGTCATTCGATTTAATTTTTCACACGGATCAGCCGAGCATTATACTCAAGCTGCTAAATCGATTCGCGAGATTTCCAATGCGCGCCAATGTTCAGTGGGAATACTTTGTGATTTGCAGGGACCAAAGATCAGGATAGGTCAATTTGAACATGGGTCCATCAAGCTCGACAAGGGCGATCAATTTATCTTGGATGCTAAGTGCCAGCTAGGCAATCAGGCGCGAGTTGGTTTAGATTACAAATCATTACCGAAAGAAGTCCAGCCAGGGGTTGTTTTATTGTTGGATGATGGTCGCATCACTATGCTTGTCGATCAAGTTAAGGCGTCAGAAATATATTGTACGGTCATCACGGGTGGGTTGCTCTCCAATAACAAGGGGATTAATAAACAAGGTGGTGGCCTTGCAGCCGAGTCTTTAACTGACAAAGATAGAGAAGATATTAAGACGGCAGTTGCTATTGGCGCAGACTTTCTTGCGATTTCCTTTCCTCGCAGTGCAGCGGATATTCATTTAGCAAGACAGTTATTAATCCAAGCGGGCGGACATGCACATATCGTTGCAAAGATTGAACGTGCTGAAGCTATTGAAATGCTTGAGGAAATCATTGAGGCAAGTGATGTTGTGATGGTTGCTCGTGGTGATTTGGGTGTCGAGGTCGGAGATGCTTTAGTACCCAGTCTACAAAAACGGATTATTAAGTTAGCAAGAGCTAAAAATAAAGTGACGATTACTGCCACCCAGATGTTGGAATCTATGATCAATAGCGCCATTCCTACAAGAGCTGAGGTTTCTGACGTCGCAAATGCTGTATTGGATGGCACGGATGCAGTGATGCTCTCTGCCGAAACTGCTTCAGGACAATATCCATTGGAAGCGATTGCTGCGATGGATCGTGTTTGCATAGAAGCTGAGAACGAGCAGGCGCTTCAAATGATGCCAACGGCAGATGCGCGTCGTTTTACTAAAATAGATGAGTCTATTGCCATGGCCGCAAGTTATGTAGCAGAACATTTGCCAGTTAAGGCGGTAGTTGCATTATCCCAATCTGGCGCTTCTGTCTTATGGCTTTCAAGGTCAAATATTACTGCGCCCATATATGCTTTATCACCTTCCAGTGAAACCAGACGACGTTTAAAACTCTATCGAGGTGTGCATACCCTTGCCTTAAATAAAGAGTCAGTGGATATGCGAGAGTCATCAGTAATTGCCGAGGAAGTTTTGTTGAAAAAAGGCGTATTGACTCAAGGGGATTTAATTCTGATGATGAGTTGTGAGCATTTTGGAAAAGCTGGCAATACAAACACCCTCAAAGCGAAGTTCATCGGTAAAGAGTAATTTATTATCTTGATAGGTTTAATGTAAACGTAATTCTTGATATTTTTAAGGCTAAGCGAAATAATGGCACCATGAAAAAAATAATCGTTTTATTAATTGTATTTTTGAGTCATTCCTTGATTGTTCAGGCAGTTGAAGATGCTCAACATAAAGTCCAAGCAACCGAAGCTGATACTGCCTCCACTGATGGAGTGCTTAAGAAGGTAAATAAAGCCCAAGGCACACTCATCATTCAGCATGAAGAAATAAAAAGTTTGGGTATGCCACCAATGACCATGCTTTTTAATGTAAAAGATCCATCAATGATTTCGGGGCTTAAGGCTGGCGATCATATCCAGTTTAAAGCGATTGAAATTAATGGCGCATTGATTGTGACCTGGATTCAAGTCAAATAAATTTTGCGACCCTTCTTGATGTGCATCAATGAGATGAGTGATAGCGATCTATCGCTTAATCAAAATGGACTACTATGAACTTTTAGGGATTAATCCCGATTAGATTCTGGAGGTTTATATGTCATGCAACATTGGATGTCGTGAGCGAAGTATTAGAATTGTTGTAGGTACTGTATTGGTGACACTTGCAATCACCCACAATGTTGGTGTTTGGGGTTGGTTGGGATTGATCCCATTAGGTACCGGATTAATGCGCTACTGTCCTTTATATACCATACTCAAAAAAAATGGGTGCTGTGGTGGTCGATCTGGATGCTGTAGTGGCAATTCCTGCGAATCGGATTCATCAGGCAGTTGTTGTAAGTAATGTTTTGACTATAAAAAAAGGCACCTAGGTGCCTTTTTTTTAAGGTGATCTGCATAGACTTTTACCCGTCTAATTAATCTTATCCAAAAAATTTCATAAAAAAATTAAAATAAATCAAAAAGTTGCTTTAATACCCACAATTGATAAAAAGCAAGCTATTTATTTTTTATTTTGTAAAAACCGCTAAGACTTCATCATAGTGTACGTCTTGGTGTTTTTATTGCGCCATTAATTTACAAATGTTAATAAATTGTAAATTAATGTGTGGCAATTGAAGTCAGTCTGATCTAACAATGTAGGACTTTCGCTTTACGCGGAGTACAAATAACAATTCGAAATTCAGTGTTTTGTTATTTTTTATTAAATCCTAATAAGATAATTTTTGGAGATTCTAAAATGCAAATGAGCAAAATCAAATTAGCTCTAGGTTTAGTAGTTGGTGCATCATTGGCTATGCCAATGGTTGCTTCTGCTGCTGCTGACCAAGAAGCTGCAATGAAAGACGCTAACAACTGGGCACATCCACGTGGCCAATACAATAACCAAGGTTATTCAGCATTGTCACAAATCAACAAGGGCAACGTTAAAAACGTTAAAGCTGCTTGGACATTTGCAACTGGCGTGAACCGTGGTCATGAAGGTTCACCGTTGGTTATTGGTAACATGATGTATCTACATACAGCATTCCCAAATAACATCTACGCTCTTGATTTGAACGACAATCAAAAAATCGTTTGGTCATACTTCCCTAAACAAGACCCATCAGTACAAGCTGTATTGTGCTGTGACAACGTTTCACGTGGTCTAGGTTACGGTGATGGCAAAGTATTC
>CAIVUE010000149.1 GCA_903909015.1 uncultured Methylophilaceae bacterium | reverse complement strand
TCTTAAATCGACTCGCCACAAGAATTGTGGAACTAGATCGCGGCAAGCTCACAGACTTCGTGGGCAATTATGAGAATTACCTTGTCAAAAAAGAAGAGCTTCTAGCAGTAGAAGCCACACATGCTGCTAAATTTGATAAAGTCTTGGCCCAGGAAGAAGTATGGATCCGCCAAGGCATTAAGGCACGCCGGACAAGGAATGAGGGCCGTGTTCGCCAGCTGGAGAAACTTAGGCTAGAACGTGCTGCAAGACGCGAACGCCAGGGCAACGTCAAACTCTCACTCGATAGCGGTGAGCGTTCAGGCAAGTTAGTCGCTGAGCTTGATAACGTGACAAAAGGGTACGGCGATCGGATACTGATTAACGGATTTAGTACAAGAATCATGCGAGGAGATCGTATTGGCCTTCTCGGCCCAAACGGCATTGGTAAAACAACTCTACTCAAGTTAATTTTAGGTGAAGAAGAAGCGGATTCAGGCACCATCCAACGCGGCACCAATATGAACATCGCTTACTTTGACCAGATGCGAGAACAGCTTGATGAGGAAGCCACGCTAGCAGACACCATCAGCCCAGGTTCTGACTTTGTGGAGATTGGGAATGAGCGTAAGCATGTGATCAGCTATCTTGAAGACTTCTTATTTCCACCTCAACGCTCTCGTTCACCAGTCAAATCGTTATCTGGCGGCGAACGCAATCGACTATTGCTAGCCCGCTTATTTGCTCGCCCTTCCAATGTCTTGGTACTAGATGAGCCCACCAATGACCTGGACATCGATACGCTCGAGCTGCTTGAGAGCCTATTGCAGGACTTCCCTGGCACCCTATTCTTGGTGAGCCATGATAGAGCATTCTTAGAGAACACGGTCACCCAGGTGATAGCCTTTGAGGGAAATGGTCAGCTCACTGAATTTGGCGGTGGCTATGATGATTGGTTACGCTTTACAGAACAACGTGCAAGCGCAATTAACATAGTCTCAAAAACTAAAACACCGGCTTTAGCGCCACAAGATATTAAGGCAAAACCCAGTAAGACAAAACTGAGCTTCAAGGAGCATCAAGAGCTTAATGAACTTCCAGAAAAAATTGAAAGTCTTGAAAAAGAAATTACATCAATCAATACGAGCCTAGCTGACCCTGAAATCTACAAAACAGCTTTAGAAAAAGCGAGTGAATTACAGATTAAATTAACAGGACTAGATGCTACGTTATTACTTCACATTGCTCGTTGGGAAGAGTTAGAAATGAAAAATCTAGGTTCATTATAATGAATGTAATTTATTACATATAAAATATAAACTATTGATTATTATGGTGAAAATACACGAATATAACGTGTGACCTCCCCTTAGGAGTCATATATAAAAGTTTTAATTTATTGGTATTGTTGACTAAAAATAAAAGTGGACTTCCCTTACTTTCGTAGACGTTTCTTAACTTCCAATTTGTAGCTTTTCAAACGCCATCGGGCTCATCTGATTCAGATAGCTGTGACGACGTTTTCGATTATAAAACACTTCGAT
>CAIVUE010000148.1 GCA_903909015.1 uncultured Methylophilaceae bacterium | reverse complement strand
TTAATAAGACCAGCCATAACCGTGCGATCAGCATTGTCTTTAGATTGATTAGTCGTCTAGGGGATGGGGTGTTCTGGTACACCGTGATGTTAGGCATCCTACTGACTAAAGGTGAATCATCATTTATTCCTGTACTTAATATGGCCTGCGCAGGTTTGACTGGGACAATTCTATATAAATGGATTAAGGGTAAAACGCTAAGACCACGTCCATATGAAATTCACCAAGATATTTGGTTAACCGGCCGTCCATTAGATCGCTTTAGTTTTCCTTCAGGTCATACGCTCCACGCTGTGGCATTTTGTACGGTTGGACTCTTTTATTACCCACAGCTAATGGCGCTGCTTCTTCCATTCACGATATTAGTGGGCTTGTCACGTGTGGTGCTTGGATTGCACTATCCGACAGATGTGCTTGCTGGCGCGACGATTGGCGGCTTAATCGCTAGTTTGTTTATCTTTTTATAATACTTAGTTGTTTGGTACGAAGTAACTAATCGGCGCTGGATGTAGCAGTGCTAAATCCCCTAAGCAAGCAAGGCGCCAAGCGCTGAGCTGCGTTTCGTTAAGATGCAGTAACTCAGCCTTCCACGCTGGTCTTTCACCACTCAACACAATTCCAATGTCTGAAATAGCGGTCTGTGTTTTTGAGATGTAATACACAAAATGTTTGAATACACGCCGATCAGCGATACGAATGCTGATATAAATGAGGTGTGGAATTTTAGCGGTACGCAGCACTCTATCCCAAAAGCCTAACTGTAATAGAGTTTTTTTGCTTTGTTCAGGCGAGCATGAAAATTCTTTGCTCACAAACCGCGTTAAGATAGCTATATGCTCATTAATGAGTTTACTTGGTGATGTATGGAGGAGAGGCTCTAAATGCGCGTCCATGGCCCATTCTGAGGCGATGTGGGCGATCATCCCACTCTCAGTCCACATCTCCTCATGTGCTGGTACGAAGTGATTGTGCGCGATGACGTCCACATACAAATGACTGGCATAGCCAATGGCAATGGCTAACTCTTCTTCGGTTTCGGCATTGTTCAATAGATTGTGCGCATGCTGCCAATCGTGTGTCGTTCTAAAGTGTTTGGAGATAATCGCCAGGTCTGGCAAACAGGCACCGGCCATGACTAAATCAGGAAAGTTTTCTACCGCTTTTCTGAGTCTTGGATCAAGGGCAGGCATTGCCCAGAGTAAAGAGTGTGCAAAGTAGAGGTGGGTGACAAGCCCCCAAGCGTTTGCATCGCTAGTATATAAAATGATTGGAAGAATCCAAAAGAGCTTATATAAATGCTTTTTCATGAGTATGCAATATGCAGCGCCGACGTTAAGCTAGTGTGAAGATTTCATGATGGTATGATGACAGTCGATATAAAACGGTCTTGTTTGTTATACTGCACGCCGCGTTTTTAATTTAATTTCGAGGAAGTTATGGAAAGTCCGTTCAAAGGTAAAACAGGATTACGTCGACTCATTAATGCATTCGGCTATTCAATGGAGGGCCTATCCGCAGCCTATAAAAATGAGGATGCATTTAGACAAGAGTTACGTTTAGCATTCATTCTAATTCCCTTAGCCGCCTACCTCGGCCATACGGGCATGGAGCGCGCCGTGATGATTGCTTGTGTGTTCTTGGTCATCATTGTTGAGCTCCTCAACTCTTCTGTAGAAGCTACGGTAGACCGTATATCACTCGATCATCATTTATTAGCTAAGCGGGCTAAAGATATCGGGAGTGCTGCCGTACTGTTGAGCCTTTTGAATTTAGTGGTTGTCTGGTCCCTAGTCCTTTGTCCTTTCTTGTAAAAGAATTGTGACATTTCATATATCTGTCATAAACCGTCGCTAACATAAGCTTGTTAGCGACCGTCATCACGGCGCCATAATCAAGGCCGTAGCATTGAAAATTCTTTTTATCTCTGACGTTTATTTTCCTCGCATCAACGGGGTTTCAACCTCCATTAGAACCTTTGTGAAACAAATGCAAGAAATGGGACACATCGTCCATTTAATTGCCCCTGACTACAAGGTGAAAACAGAGGATGACGAATGGATCAAAAGGATACCTGCACGAAGTATCTACTTTGATCCTGAAGATAAGCTCATGAAGTACGGTGTTGCCTTAGATGGGTTGATGGCACTTCGTAAGGAAGAATATGACATCGTGCATATTCATACGCCATTTGTCGCCCATTACTTAGGCCTTAAATTGGCACATTTATTGGATGTGCCTTGTGTAGAAACCTATCACACCTTCTTTGAAGACTACTTGCATCACTATCTTCCATTCATTCCAAAGGGGATGGCGCGAAGCATTGCAAGGCTGATCTCTCGACGCCAATGTAATGCGGTTGACGCGATTGTAGCCCCCTCTCAGCCGATGCTCGATGTATTACGCCAGTACGGCGTGAAATCGAAAGCGGAAGTGATTCCCACAGGATTGCAATCGCATAGTTTCGCTCAAGCTGACGGCGCTGCATTCAGGGAAAAATATGGCATTTCAGCAGACCGCCCAATGGCATTGTTTGTTGGGCGTGTTGCCTTTGAAAAGAATATTAATTTTTTATTGCGCATGTGGGTCGATTTAATCAAGAAGCAGCCCAATGCCTTATTGGTGATTGCCGGTGAAGGGCCTGCTGAATCAAGTTTGCATCATCTGAGTAAAGAATTAAATCTAGAAGATCATGTTAAATTTATTGGTTACCTCGATCGCAATACCGATCTCAATGCCTGTTATCAAAGCGCAGATGTTTTTGTTTTCTCATCGTTAAGTGAAACGCAGGGACTTGTCCTGCTTGAGGCAATGGCCCAATCTACCCCAGTAGTCGCTATTGCTGAATTGGGCACTAAATCTATATTAATTGAGGGAGAGGGCGCT
>CAIVUE010000147.1 GCA_903909015.1 uncultured Methylophilaceae bacterium | reverse complement strand
CCCTAATGACAAGTTAATGGAAGTTTTGGGTGACGATGTAACATTTATCGATGCTTTTAAAGCAGCGAACGATGTACTTCATAACGCTGTTTCTGGCATTGCTGAAATCATTAATTGCCCAGGCTTAGTGAACGTTGACTTTGCTGACGTGCGTACAGTGATGTCTGAGATGGGAATGGCAATGATGGGATCTGCAGTTGCTACTGGTCCAGATCGTGCTGTGTTAGCAGCTGAACAAGCTGTCGCTAGCCCACTTTTAGAAAATGTAAATTTAGCAAATGCGCGTGGTGTTTTGGTGAACATTACAGCGAGCCATTCTTTCAAAATGAAAGAATACAATGATGTCATGCACACCATTCGTTCATTTACCGCAGAAGATGCCACAGTCATCATCGGTAATGTTTTCGATGAAAGTATGGGCGATGGCTTGCGTGTAACGATGGTTGCAACTGGTCTAAATGGTGAAATTGGCCGCCGTCAACAAAAACCAGAGTTGCGCGTTATGACTCCAATAGTTCGTGATGGTACAACTAACCAACCAATTTATGCTGGTGGTAGTGCTACTGGATATATTGATGAAGACGAACCTGCTGTGTTTTCACAAAATAATGGTCGCCGTGCGCAAGTTGATGCAATGAAAAAAGATGGGATTGAAGAATATGATATCCCTGCATTTTTGCGTAAACAAGCAGACTAAGTATTCGCAAGACCAGCTTTGGAAACGGCGCTTCCGTTAGGAGTGAGTGCTGCATTTATGCTATGATTTTAGTAGGAAAAGTAGTCTTTATTGAGTAGATTTTTTGAAATTTTTAAGAAATCAAATGCGATTTTTTAGGTTATATAAGGTGAGGTTATAAGATTAAAAATGCTGAAACAGCGCACCCTTAAAAAATCAATTAGTGCCACTGGTGTGGGATTGCATAATGGCGAAAAAGTCAAAATGACTTTGCGCCCTGCGATGCCTGATACTGGTATTGTTTTTCGTCGAGTCGATCTGCCCGACTCAGTGGAAATCAAAGTGCAACCTCAATATGTATGCGATACCCGGATGTGTTCTGCCTTGGAGCATGAAGGGGTTCGTGTGGCTACTGTCGAGCATTTAATGTCAGCGCTAGCTGGTCTTGGAATTGATAACATTTATATTGAACTAAGTGCTGCTGAAGTTCCTATTATGGATGGCAGTTCAGGTCCGTTTGTATTTTTGTTACAACAGGCTGGAATAGTTGAGCAAGCTGCTGCTAAAAAATTCATTCGTATCAAAAAAACTGTTGAAGTGCATGATGGGGACAAGTGGGTTCGGTTCGACCCCTACTTTGGATTTAAAGTCGACTTCACCATAGATTTTACTCACCCCGTGTTTGAGCATACTGGCAATAATGTAAAAATTGATTTTGCCGACAACTCTTATATTAAAGAAGTAAGCCGGGCACGTACCTTTGGATTTATGCATGAAGTAGAAGCTTTACGCTCCATGGGCTTGGCTCGGGGAGGTAGTTTAGATAACGCGATTGTTTTAGATGAATATCGGATCTTAAATAATGATGGATTGCGTTACGACGATGAGTTTGTAAAACACAAAACCTTAGATGCAATTGGTGATTTATATGTGCTTGGTCACCCTTTGTTATGTGCCTTCACTGCTTACAAGTCGGGTCATGCGCTGAATAATCAGCTGCTTCGTAAATTAATGGCCGATTCTGAGGCTTGGGAATATGCAATTTTCGAAAAGATTGAAGAAGCGCCTAGTGGCTTTCAATCTCCAGTGATGGCATCACCTGTATTGCAGTATGTTTAAGTGAGTTCAGCATAATGGGATTCTTAATTGTTCGCGTTTTATTAATTGTACTAATTATTTCTTGTGCAATTTGCCTTGGAGCCTTTTTGATTAAAGGGGATAAGCGCTATCTTCGCCTATTATGGCAAATCATCAAGTACACCTTCTTATTCTTGTTGCTAGCTGCGGCTTTTATGGCAGTTGTAAGTATCATATTGGTTTGAATTTTCACTGCCCTTAAAGATTTTTACAGCCACCAATCAATTCAGTGTGTAGGTTGTTGGTAAAGGAAGTTAATGAAGTATTGGGCTATTTTATTTAGTATGTTGGTCATTGGCCCGAGTTCTGCTTTTGGGATGACCAATGATGAAGTCTTAGCGCATGCTCAAAATGCGTATCAATCTAAAAATGTCAAAGCGCTTGCCGAAGATGCAAGACAGCTAAGTGCACAAAATTACCTATTAGCACCATATGCAGATTACTGGTTAATGTTGATCACTTTAAGCACTAGTGAAAAAACATTAGTAAAGGATTTCTTGGCACATTATCCAGATTATCCTTTTACGGATCGGGTTCGTGCTGAGTGGCTAAAAAGTCTAGCTAAGCGTCAGGACTGGGATGAGTTCTTTGGAGAGCTGCCCAATTTGAATCGTGAAGATATTGCTGTGAGCTGTTATACCCTGGAGGGGCGAGCGAAAAAAGGGGATGTGATCGCGCTTACCGAAGGTAAGGTGTTATGGATGACGAGTGCTGAGCAGCCGTCTAGTTGTGAGAGTTTGTTTGATTTGATGCAGGCTTCTAATGTGTTGACCCAAGACGATGTTTGGGCGCGTTTTAGATTAGCGATGCAAGAAGGCAAAGTCTCTTTAGCTAAAGCAATTGTTGAACGTGATAATACTGTAACAAAAGCTGAACTGAAGCTAATTGATCTAGTTTATCAAAACCCTCAAGTTGCCCTTGAAAAGAAAACGATACCCTTTAAAAGCCATTTAGGTCGCGCATTAAATCTTTATGCCATCGATAAATTGGCGAAAAGCCAACTAGAGGCTGGGTTGAATACTTGGGCAAAAAATATCTCTCAATTCGAGCCAGATGAGCAAGTATATATGTGGGGAAGGTTAGCAATGCGGGCTGCACGTCGTCATGATGTGAGTGCGCTAGGCCTATATTCAAAAGTGAAAAACAGTGATCTTGACCAGGAAGAGCTGGCATGGAAAGTACGTACAGCCTTGTTGGACAAGAGCTGGAGCCTAGTCTTAGCAACGATTGGAGATATGGATCCACAACAACAAGATGAACAAGTCTGGCGCTACTGGAAAGCGCGTGCTTATAAAGAACAGGGCGCTATCGCTAAAGCTAATACTGTTTTGGTGCCACTTTCTAGAGAGCATACCTATTATGGTTTATTGGCTGAGGAAGAGTTGGGTGATGTGCTTAGTGGCCCCCCAATGAATTATGTGCCATCTGAAAATGAGGTCATGGCAGTTCAAAGCCAGCCAGCTATGCAAAGAGCACTAGAGTTGCAGCGTTTAGATATGAGATGGGAAAGTCGAGCTGAGTGGGCATGGGCCACAAGGGATTATGACGATAAGCAACTCATTGCGGCGGCGGAGTTAGCGATGCGTCAATCTTGGTATGATGTGGCCATTAACACAGCAGAAAAGACTAAGTTTATTCATAATTTTGTTTTACGGTATCCTGCCCCTTACCGAGAAACTGTACAGAATTTTTCGAAAGAAAATGGTTTGGACGAAGCCTGGGTTTATGGTTTAACAAGGCAAGAAAGTCGTTTCGTCACCTATGCTAAATCGGGCGTTGGCGCTTCAGGACTGATGCAAGTGATGCCTGCTACCGCAGCTTGGATCGCTAAAAAAACAGGATTTAGTGGCTATCGACAAAATATGATTCACCAAACAGATACGAATATTAAACTTGGCACTTATTATTTGCGCTACACCTTAGATTTAATGAGTGGGCAAGCTGCAATGGCTACAGCGGCATACAATGCAGGCCCAGGAAATGCAAAGCATTGGGCGCCTAAAAAGCCGATGGAAGGTGCTATTTATGCTGAAACTATTCCAGTCTTAGAGACCAGACAATATGTTCAAAAAGTGATGGCTAACACTTGTTTTTATTCACACCAATTAGGCACGAAAACTCTTAGTATTAAGCAAAGGTTAGGAATTATTGCTGGGGATGTAAGTCCTACAGTAATTACAGATGATGATAATTAAGTCATGATATGAAAAACATAAAGAAAGCATTAAAAGAATGAAGCATGTATGTGTGTTAGGTGGTTCGGGTTTTGTGGGTAGTGCCATTGTGGGCAAGCTGAGCTTGTCTGGATATAGCGTCAACGTGCTGACTCGTAGACGTGAAAGTAGTAAGCATCTTATTTTGCTGCCTAATGTGACTGTGCAAGAGTGTGATGTCATGGACGATATTGCTTTGTCGAACGCATTAAAACAAGCGGATGCTGTCATTAATCTCATCGGTATTTTGCATAATAGTAAAAAAAATAGTTTTAAATCGCGACATGTCGAGTTGCCAAAACGATTGGCTGCCATTTGTTCAAAACTCGGTATTAAAAGGGTGCTGCATATGAGTGCATTGCAGGCTTCAAATCAAGCACCAAGTGCTTACCTAAAATCTAAGGCGGAAGGTGAGGAATGCTTACGTCGAACAAAAGAATTACAACTGACTATTTTTAGGCCATCGATTATTTTTGGTCGAGGAGATGGATTTATTAATCTATTTGCTAGTTTAGTTAAGTTGCTTCCTATTATTTTGCTTGCTAAGCCAGAAGCAAAATTTCAACCCATTTATGTTGAAGATGTTGCGCAAGCTTTTGTTGAGGCTTTAGATAATACTGATACCTTTGGGAAGTCATATGATTTGGGCGGGCCTAAGACTTATACATTACGTCAATTGGTTGCCTATGTTGCTCAAATATTGGGTAAGAAAAGAATCATTATTGGCTTAAATAATTTCTTATCCTACTCGCAAGCTTTTGCCATGGAGCTGCTGCCAGTTAAATTGATGACTAGGGATAATGTCCGCTCTATGGAGGTTGATAGTGTTTGTGTCACGAGCTTCCCAAGTTTCTTAAGTTTTCAACCGCAAGCTTTAGAAGCAGTTGTTCCAGCTTATTTGAATGATGATACTCCCCGAGCTGCTTTCAATCGTTTCCGCGCTAGGGCTGGAAGATAAGATGCAAGTGTTTTGCGTAGGCGGCGCCGTTCGTGATGAGCTACTTGGTCTCGAGGTAAAGGATCGGGACTTCGTTGTAGTTGGAAGTACGCCTGAACAAATGGAACATTTGAATTTCAAGGCTGTTGGTAAAGATTTTCCCGTATTTTTACACCCTCAAACTCATGAGGAATATGCATTAGCCCGTACCGAGAGAAAAACGGGAAAAGGCTATAAGGGATTTCAGATACATGCCGATCCCAGCGTCACTCTTGAGCAAGATCTTGCTAGGCGCGATTTAACGGTTAATGCGATTGCTAAGGATGATAAAGGGCAGTTAATCGACCCATACGGTGGTTTAAACGATTTAAAGCTAAAAACCCTAAGGCATGTAAGCCCAGCTTTTAGCGAAGACCCAGTCCGCATTTTAAGAACAGCAAGATTTGCAGCCCGATTTACAGATTTCTCTGTCGCGCCAGAAACACTGGCATTGATGCGTGACATGGTCGAGGATGGTGAAGTGGATGCTTTAGTTCCAGAGCGAGTTTGGCAAGAGATTGCCAAGGGTCTCATGGAAAAGAAACCAAGCCGAATGTTTGAAGTGTTGCGTGCTTGTGGGGCGCTTCAGAAAATTATGCCAGAACTAGATAATCTCTGGGGAGTGCCTCAACCTGAAAAGTACCATCCCGAAATTGATACTGGCATTCATATCATGATGGTCATCGATTATGCGGCAAAGCAGGGATTTTCATTGCCAATTCGATTTGCTGCCCTAACCCACGACCTAGGTAAGGGGACAACACCTAAAGATATCTGGCCTAGGCACACTGGTCATGAGGTCAGAAGCGTCAATCTACTAAAGGAAGTCAGTAAGCGCTTACGAGTTCCTAATGACTGTAAAGAGTTGGCGCAAATTGTGGCTAAATTTCATGGCAAGGTCCATCAAGTTTCTCAAATGCGGCCCGAAACTGTTTTACAGTTTTTAATTGATACAGATGCGATTCGTCAGCCGCAACGCTTCCATGATTTCTTATTTGCTTGCGAATGTGACTCAAGGGGGCGGACTGGTTTTGAAGAAAGCCAATGTTCTGAGTCTGAAGTTTTGTTGAAGCTTTTGAAAGCTGTTTTGGCGGTTGATGCTGGGGCGGTTGCAAAAGCCCATGGTGGGCCAGAAGCAATTAAACAGGCAGTATTTGATGCCCGTTTAGCGGCAATACAAAAAGTAATTTAAGCGTTATTCCGCCCCATTTAAATAATTCAATTGTTCTTGCACGAACTCCATGGGTTTACGTTTGAAGCCGCTCTTCGCAAATTGATGCCAGCGACCAATCACAAAGCATAGCAATAGATTCGCTTGCGACTCTGGGTGATTGTCATCACCAGATTGTGTTTGAGCAATGCGGAAAGATTGCTTAATCGTAGACTCAAGTCGATCAAACATTTGATTGATTCGTAATTGCAATCTGTCATCTTCGTTCACTAGTGCATCGCCAATTAAAACACGGGTCATCCCTGGGTTTTTTTCAGCAAATAACAACATGATCGTGACGATGCGTCGAACTTGGGTCATGCCGTCAGTTTCTTCAGCAGTGATTTTATTAATGAGGCCAAATAGGGTTTGTTCGATGAAAGTAATTAAACCTTCAAACATTTGTGCTTTGCTCGCAAAGTGCCTGTAAAGAGCTGCTTCACTCACTTCTAGTTTTGCTGCAAGCGAGGCAGTGGTGATCTTTTCACGTGTTGGGGTCTCCAACATTTTGGCTAGTGTTTCAAGAATTTGTTGTTTACGTTCGCCTGGTTTGGTTGCCATGATAATCTCCAAGTATTCTTAAAGTTACTTTTATTTCTAGTGATGGGCTTGAATAGATTATATTCTAGAATGAGTGAGCGCTAACACGTTGTTGATTCTTAAATTCACAAAATTTGGTTTTTTTAATTTTCTTGAAATCCAAATCGTCTTCATCCCCATTCTTTTCGCCGTCATGAGTGCGGGTAAATTATCTTCCAGCATGATGCAATCTTTCGCTTCTGCTTTGATGGTGCGCAATAATTGTTTGAAGCCTCTAATAGACGGTTTCGGATGGAAGTTTGTAGACTC
Organism: uncultured Methylophilaceae bacterium; assembly: GCA_903909015.1. GTDB lineage: Bacteria > Pseudomonadota > Gammaproteobacteria > Burkholderiales > Methylophilaceae > Methylopumilus_A. Next base: position 6,613 of record CAIVUE010000147.1, on the reverse strand, counting down.
CACACTGAACACCATACTGAATAAATCTTTTATACCGAGCGCATCTAAAACTCTTAGTGCATATCTCATCGGAGCGTTGGTGAAGATCACTTTGCGGCCCTTTAAGCTTTTGATGCAATGGCGAAGCTTTTTAATTTCCGTGACCATGTTCTCTAGATCCATTTGATCGTGAGTTTCACATAAGAAATGATAGGGGTCTACGCCATGATGTCGCATGAGTCCTTTTAAAGTGGCCCCATATATTCGCCAGTAATGTTTGCGTAATTCAAATGCGTGGTGCTCATCTAAATCCAGGGTATCCATGATGTACTGCGTCATGGCTTTATTCATGATTGGAAAGATATGTGATGAAGCATCGTGCAGGGTGTCATCTAGGTCAAAAACCCAAACACGTCTGCTATTTTGCATTATTTCGCTTTAATCAGCGTGCCTACGCCATCATCAGTCAACACTTCTAATAATAAGGCGTGTTCTACTCGACCATCAATAATATGGACAGATTTAACACCGCTTCTGGCGGCATCAAGTGCTGAGCTGATTTTTGGCAACATCCCGCCTGAAAGCGTTCCATCTTCAACTAAGTCATCAATTTGCTTAGGCGTGAGTCCGGTAAGAAGATTGCCATCTTTATCGAGCACGCCTGGTGTGTTCGTTAGTAGGATAAGTTTTTCAGCCCCTAATATTTCGGCGAGTTTTCCTGCGACCACATCAGCGTTAATGTTGTAGGTTTCTCCTTCAGGACCAACGCCAATTGGGGCGATCACTGGAATGAAGTCGCCGCTATCCAAGAACGTGATGATGCTAGGGTCAATCTTTGTGATGTCGCCTACTTGGCCAACATCAATCATTTCCTCAGGGTTATTGAGGTTTGCCATTAACAATTTTTCGGCATGGATGAAATTGCCATCTTGGCCAGTTAAGCCTACTGCTTTGCCACCTTTACGGTTGATGAGATTTACAATCTCCTTATTGACCTGCCCACCAAGCACCATTTCTACGATGTCCATGGTTTCTTCATCAGTGACCCGCATGCCTTGAATGAACTCGCCTTTTTTCCCGAGCTTGTCTAGCATTTCATTGATTTGCGGTCCTCCGCCATGCACGACAACAGGATTCATCCCAACCAATTTTAGCAATACCACATCACTCGCAAATGATTCCTTAAGTTGTGGATCTGTCATTGCATTGCCACCGTATTTAATAACGATGGTTTTATCAAAAAAGCGCTTAATGTAGGGTAATGCCTCAGCTAAGGTTTGCGCTTTTTGTGTTGAGGTGGTTTCGTTGCTCATTTTTTCAGTCTCAATCAATGTTGTTTTGATTATTTTACCTTGAAATAAACCTAATGCGGCGTGGCAATTTTGTTAAAAGCTAGAGCTTTTTAACAAACACTTTCGAACGTCTTTGCAGGTTGTAGATTTTTTGTTTTTCTGCAGGCAAATCAGACACGCTTCTTTCTAAAAACCCACGCTCTAGAAACCAATGTTCAGTCCGTGTGGTAAGGCAAAATATTGATTTAAGTGATTGTTCTCTAGCTTGCTCTTCACAGAAATGGAAGAGCCTGTCGCCCCTGCCGCCACCTCTATAAGACGGGTGAATGGCTAAGCATGCAAATTCAGCCGTTTTTTCTTCAATAAATGGATATAGCGCGGCGCATCCAATGACTCTGCCATCATGTTCCATAATGTAAAACTGATCGATTTCCATTTCTAAACGCTCCCTACCTCTTCTCACTAGAACGCCTTCAGCTTCAAGCGGTTCGATGAGTTGTAGTAAAGCGCCAACATCGCCAATTTCAGCTTGACGCATTGATTCAAGGGGCATCTCAGTCACCATTGTGCCGATACCGTCATGAGTGAATAGCTCTTGAAGAATCGCCCCGTCTGTATGTCTGCAAATCAGATGGGTTCTAGCGACCCCATGTTCGCAGGCGCGAATGGCTGCTGGAAGATAATAGGCCTCATCCTCGGTGATTTTAGGAGTTGTGGTGGTCTCTTTTTCCGGATGGTTTTTTTTGACGTGATGCAAAAGATTTTTAGCTTTTTGTGCGGTCATCTCACGCAAAAGCTCTCCCCTGGCGTTATGCACGCCGGGTGAATCCATCAAAAATATCAATTTATCTGCATCAAGTGCAATCGCTGTGCTTACTGCAACATCCTCCAGTGAGAGATTGAAGGCTTCCCCGGTCGGTGAATATCCAAGCGGTGATAGAAGCACCATTTCTCCATCATCTAGTCTTTTTTGTACACCAATAGCATCCACTTTACGCACTTCTCCAGTGTGTTGTAGATCAACACCTTCTATAACACCAAGCGGTTTTGCGGTCACAAAGTTGCCGCTAGCGACTCTAATATCTGACCCAGCCATTGGCGAATTGACAAGGCCCATGGAAAGTAAGGCTTCGATTTCAACCCGGATTGCGCCATTTGCTTCTTTGACAATTTCCATTGCATTATCATCAGTGACACGTAGGCCGCTTGCCATTTTTGTTTTTAAATTTGCCCGTCTTAAGCGTGACTCAATTTGAGGACGTGAACCATGGACTAGCACAAGCCTTACTTCTAAGCTGGCCAGAAGATTTAGATCGTGCGACAAAGATACAAATTGACTGTCATCGACGACCTCTCCACCAAACGCAATCACAAAAGTTCGTCCGCCAAAAGCATGGATGTAAGGCGCTACTGAGCGAAACCAGCTAACGAATTCTTGTGGGCCGGTTGGTTTTTGAAACGAATGATTTTGTGCAGGTTGTTTTTTAGAAAATGTGTAATCAACATTTTTTTCGGTATTGGAATTTTGCTCAGCAAAGTCTGATTGCGCATATAAAAATGCTGGTGTGCAATTTAATGCAGTACAAATTTTCCGTAGCATGGGCTCGGTAATCCCCTGCTCTCCGCGCTCTATGCGAGAGAGGTTTCCGCTATCGGCATCGATTAAAGTAGCGAGCGCTTGCAAGGTAAGTTGCAGGGCTTTCCTTTGCTTTCTGATGGCAGATCCAAGTGACATAAATCACCTATAAATTTGTTTTTAAAACATTATAGTAAGTAAAAAATGTGTTTAATGCAAACTTTTAGGTGATTTATTTGTGTTAAATGCAGAAATCGCCCCAAATGGTTTGCATGGCTGCTATCGCAGCGAGTGGCGCAGTTTCAGTTCTTAGTATGCGGTTGCCAAGTCTTACGGGGATAAAACCCTCAAGCGCTGCTAGGCTAATTTCATCTTCTGTTAGTCCACCTTCTGCGCCCACGAGCAGGCAGATATTGCCGGACGGCATGGCGAGCTCTTTAAACGAGACTTCGGCGGTTGGAGACAATGTTACTTTTGTTTGAGCCTCAGGCTTGCTAGCCAGCCAATTTGCTAATGTCATTGGTTTGGCGACCCTAGGTACAAAAGCACGCCCTGATTGTTCACATGCCGAATTGACGACATTTTGCCAGTGATCACGGCGTTTATCTGCTCGGTCACTGGATAGTTTAACTACACTGCGCTGACTGGCGATAGGTTGAATTTCGGTGACCCCAAGTTCGACGGCTTTCTGGATGGTAAAGTCCATACGGTCCCCACTTGAAATGGCCTGGGCTAAGATGACTTTAATTGGCGATTCATTTTGCACCACAATCATTTCGCTAATTTTGGCGATCACTTCGTTCTTTTTAATGAAAATTAATTCGGCTACGTAATCATGGCCGTCTCCATTGAACAATATTGCTATATCACCGATTTCAAGTCGTAATGCACGAGTCGCATGGATTGCTGCATTCTCTGGAAGTTTAATTTGGGCCCCAAGCGCAAGCTTGTCTGAGATTGATGGGTCACAGTAAAAACGTGGAGTAGACATAAGTATTCGGCCGAAGTGTTAAAATCTAAGTTGTATTTTAATTGAAGGAAACACCAAGATGGTAAGTTTGAATCCACCTGTCTGTGATTTTGGATGGCAAGCACCTCAGTTCGACTTGCCTGGGGTGGATGGGCGCAATTGGACCTTGAGCGAAATTGCAGGTGAGAAAGGCTTGTTGGTGATGTTTATTTGTAACCATTGTCCTTATGTGCAAGCGATTCTAACGCGCCTAGTGTCTGATTTGGCAATGCTTAAAACTATGGGGATCAATGCAGTCGCCATTTCATCTAATGATGTAGTGAATTATCCGCAGGATTCATTTGAAAAGATGAAAGAACTCTCACAAACATTTAATTTTGGTTTCCCTTATCTTTTTGATGAATCACAAATAATTGCAAAGGAATATGGCGCTGTTTGTACGCCAGATTTTTTTGGATTTAATGCGAAAATGGAATTGCAGTATCGTGGTCGATTTGACAATCAAGGCCGTGATTCGAAGCCTAAGCCTGATGCTACAAAAGATTTATTAGAAGCGATGACCTTGGTAGCAAAAACAGGCAAAGGCCCGAGAGATCAAATTGCAAGTATAGGATGTTCGATTAAATGGAAATAAAACTTTGCTTAAGAATCTTGTTTTTGCAACCATTTAGAGATTAATGGTATTGCTCAAAATGCCTTATTAAGCAATAATTCGGGTCTAAGCTCCCGTAAAACTAATAAGTAAATATCACGCTGCCTTAAACTTAGTAGCCTCGATATTCATGAATTTGAGGGAGAGGCTTGAAGAATTTCAGTGCCAGGCTTGTTTAGGTGAATTTTGGGATATCTTAAATTCAATAAACACGCTGGCACTTTTTACGCTTTATATAGATTGATTGATAGGGAGAAAGAAATGGCAACTCGTAAAGATTTAGCAAACGCTATCCGTGCTTTGTCTATGGATGCAGTGCAAAAAGCTAACTCTGGCCACCCAGGTGCACCTATGGGTATGGCTGAAATCGCTGAAGTATTATGGAACCATAATATGCGTCACAACCCAACGAATCCAAATTGGGCTGATCGCGATCGTTTCATTTTGTCTAACGGCCACGGCTCAATGTTGATTTATTCATTGTTGCATTTGACTGGCTACGATTTGCCTATGGATGAAATTAAGACATTCCGTCAATTGCATTCTAAATGTGCTGGCCATCCAGAATATAGCTATGCACCAGGTATCGAGACTACGACCGGTCCTTTAGGCCAAGGTATCACCAACGCTGTTGGTTTCGCGATGGCTGAAAAATTAATGGCTCACCAATTTAACAAACCAGGTCACGATATCGTTGATCATTACACATACTGTTTCTTAGGTGACGGCTGTATGATGGAAGGCGTATCTCACGAAGCTTGCGCATTGGCTGGCACATGGGGTCTTGGCAAATTAGTTGCTTTCTGGGACGACAATGGTATTTCTATTGATGGTCACATTGAAGGTTGGTACACAGACGATACAGCTAAACGTTTCGAGTCATATGGCTGGCATGTTCAATCTGTAGATGGTCATGACTCTGATGCTATTGATGCTGCGCTTAAGAAAGCAAAAGCTGTTACAGACAAGCCATCATTGATTTGCTGTAAAACTGTTATTGGTATGGGTTCACCAAACAAATCTGGTAGCCATGATTGCCATGGTTCAGCACTTGGTGAAGAAGAAGTTGCAGCAACACGTGCAAACATTGGTTGGAACTATCCACCATTTGAAATCCCTGCAGACGTTTATGCTGGTTGGGATCAAAAAGCTAAAGGTGCTAAATTAGAAGCGGACTGGAATGCTAAGTTTGATGCTTACGCTAAAGCCTTCCCTGCAGAAGCTGCTGAATTCAAACGCCGTATGGCTGGTGATTTGCCAGCTAACTGGAAACAAGCATCTGATGCATTGATTGCGGCTACAAATGAAAAAGCAGAAACAATTGCAACGCGTAAAGCATCACAAAATGTGATCGCTGCTTTGGCTCCAACATTGCCTGAGTTCTTGGGCGGTTCAGCTGATTTGACTGGTTCTAACTTAACATCATGCAGCAGCTTCACACATGTTGACGCTAAGAAGCCTGGTAATTACATCTCTTACGGTGTGCGTGAATTTGGTATGTTTGCAATCATGAATGGTATGGCATTACATGGTGGTTTGTTGCCATTTGGCGGAACATTCCACATGTTCTCTGACTATGCTAAGAGCGCATTGCGTATGGCTGCGTTGATGAAACAACGTACGATTGCTGTCCTCACACATGACTCTATCGGTCAAGGTGAAGATGGTCCAACGCACCAACCAGTGGAAAACACATCTGGTCTTCGTTACATTCCTCGTATGGATGTATGGCGTCCAGCTGACTCAACAGAAACTGCAGTGGCTTGGGTTTCAGCAGTTGAGCGTCATGATGGCCCATCAAGCTTGGTATTGAGCCGTCAAAATGTACCTGGTATCAAACATGACACAGCGCACTTCGACCTAATCCGTAAGGGTGGTTATGTGTTCTCTGATGTTGCTGGTAAGGCTGATGCAATTATCATTGCTAACGGTTCTGAACTTGATTTAGCAATTAAGGCTGCTGCCGAATTGAATGCTGCGGGTACTAAAGTACGCGTGGTTTCAATGCCATCAACAAACGTATTTGACCGTCAAGATAAAGCCTATCGTGACAGCGTGTTAACTCCAGGCGTAAAACGTGTGGCTGTTGAAGCTGCTCACCCAGATTTCTGGCGCAAATATGTTGGCTTAGAAGGTGCTGTAGT
>CAIVUE010000146.1 GCA_903909015.1 uncultured Methylophilaceae bacterium | reverse complement strand
GGGGAATGCATGCTGATTCAATCCCCATTAACAAAACAATACCCCCATATCCCATGTTCGAAATGACACCCATAATCCAAGCTGCCAGTAACCCAACAATTTTTTCTATCATTTAAAGAAACTCTCTCATGATGTTTTTAGTGAAGTCAGCGCGGTGAACGATATCATCATAAGCAACGGTAATCCTAAGTTTGTCAGGACCATTCATTCGACAACGTCGATCACGCTGTAATAGCGCAATTAATTTGGTTGGATCTAATTCAGTTTGCTGGCTAAATTGCAATTGAATTGCGCTATCACTGGCATCTATTTTAATGATGCCTAGTGGTTTAGCCGCTACTCTTAATCGATGACATGCCATTAAGGCTTCGCCCTGTTCTGGCAATAAACCAAAGCGATCAATCAGTTCTTCTTGCATCGTGTCTAGTTCATCATCGTTCGTACAATTGGCAAGTCGTTTATAAAGTACTAAACGTTCGTGCACGTCAGGGCAATAATCATTTGTCAGTAGCGCAGGGGTATGTAAATTAATCTCGGTAGTTACCCCTAATGGTGATGAGAGGTCTGGTTCTTTTCCTTCTTTCAGCCGTTTCACCGCATGCGAGAGCATTTCTGAATATAAGTGGAACCCAATTTCTTGCATCTCGCCGCTTTGTGAGTCGCCAAGTAATTCACCAGCGCCACGAATCTCTAAATCGTGCATCGCTAGATGGAAGCCAGCACCAAGATCTTCAAGGAGTTGAATCGCGTCCAATCTCTTTTGTGCTTGGGGCGTGATGGTACGATTGGGATCAGTTAATAGGTATGCGTAGGCTTGATGGTGCGAACGACCCACGCGACCACGCAGTTGGTGGAGCTGAGCCAAGCCGAACATATCTGCACGGTTCATAATAATGGTATTTGCCGTTGGCACATCAATGCCGGTTTCAATAATGGTAGTACAGAGCAGTAGATTTGAACGCTGATGATAAAAGTCACGCATCACCTGTTCTAGCTCACGCTCACGTAATTGCCCATGCGCAATACTGATGCGGGCTTCCGGGAGAATTCGCTCAAGCTTTTCTCGCATAGAATGAATCGTATCGACTTCATTGTGAAGAAAATAAACTTGCCCCCCACGCTTAAACTCTCGCATCGCTGCTTCGCGAATAATTCCTTCAGAATAATCAGTGGCGAAGGTTTTAATGGACAAACGTTTTTGTGGCGGGGTTGTAATCACGCTAAATTCACGTAAGCCTTCCATTGCCATGCTTAAAGTTCGAGGGATTGGCGTCGCAGTTAGGGTCAGAACATCAACCTCTGCACGCATGGCTTTGAGTTGTTCTTTTTGCCTTACGCCAAAGCGATGTTCCTCATCAAGGATGACTAAGCCCAAATTGTTGAATTTCACATCTTTGGAGATTAAACGGTGTGTACCGATGATGATATCTATACTGCCATCCGCTAGACCTTTAAGTGCTTCGGCTTGTTCTTTTGCCGTCCGGAAACGTGAAATCTCAGCGACTTTAATTGGCCACTCTGCAAAGCGATCACTGAAGTTTTGGTAATGCTGTTCGGCAAGTAGGGTTGTCGGGACTAATACAGCGACTTGACGGCCACCCATCACTGCAACAAATGCTGCACGAAGTGCAACTTCTGTTTTACCAAACCCAACATCACCACACACCAATCGATCCATCGGTCGGCCAGATTGCATATCGCTAATGACTGCTTCAATTGCTGAGAGCTGATCCGGTGTTTCTTCGAAAGGAAAGCCTTCTGCAAAAGTTTCATAATCATGAAGACTGAGGGTAAATGCATGCCCTTTACGAGCAGCACGTTGTGCATAAAGGTTAAGTAATTCTGCTGCAGTGTCACGAATTTGTTTGAGGGCTTTTTTCTTAGCCTTCTCCCAATTACCAGAGCCTAGACGATGAAGTGGTGAAGATTCTGGAGGCCCGCCAGAATAGCGTGAAATCAGAAATAGCTGAGAGACTGGTACATATAGCTTGTCATCACCTGCATATTCCAGGAGTAAGAACTCTGTTTCACCTTCACCAAAATCTAAATTGATTAAACCACGGTATCGCCCTACGCCATGTTGTTCATGCACGACTGGATCATTCTCCCTGAGTTCGGAAAGATCCTTAAGCATGCCTTCAGTACTTCGTGATTTTTCTTTCTCACGTCGCCTTTGTTGACGAACGGTGGCTGCGTAGAGTTCAGCCTCTGTAATGATGGCTACATTTTCATGTTGGAATCCACTATGAAGCGATGTGACGCCCAGCATGAGCTTGTTAGTACCAGTTATAAAATCTTCCCAGTGCTCACATAAATCAGGATTGATGTTTTGATTAGTCAGAAGCTGAGCAATAGTTTCCCGGCGTCCTAAGCTTTCTGCTGCAATTAGAATACGCCCCTTAAAGCCTTTGATGTATGTGGATAGTTTGTGAAGTGGCTGCTCTGCACGACGTTCAATATCTAACTCTGGTAAATCAGTAATGACATCTTGTGTGCTAAGCGTGATTCTAGGATAGCGTTGTGTTTGATTAAAAAACTCGTCCGTTTTAATGAGCAATCTCTCAGGAGTGAGAATAGGGCGTTCAACGTCATGCGCTAGTAAGCGATAACGCGATTGCGCCTCAAACCAAAAGCTTTGCGCAGCATGATCTAGATTGCCGTGAAGGCAAAGCACTGTTTGCTCAGGTAAATAATCAAGTAATGTTGCTGTTTTTTCGAAGAATAAAGGTAAGTACCATTCAATGCCACCGCTCGCTACACCCTTGCTAACATCTTTATAAATTCGACTGCGTGAAGGATCACCTTCAAAAACTTCACGAAAATTTTGCCTAAAAAGGGCAATACCTTTTTCATCCAATGGAAACTCACGTGCTGGTAACAAGCGAATTTCAGGAACAGGATATAAGCTTCGCTGAGTGTCGGCATCAAAGGTTCGAATAGTTTCAATTTCATCGTCAAATAAATCTAGACGAAATGGTAGTGTGCTACCCATTGGAAACAGATCTACTAACCCACCGCGTACACTAAACTCACCAGGACTCATGACCTGGCTCACGTGATGATATCCAGCTTCTGCACATTGTTTTCTTAATGCTTCTAGATCCAGTTTTTGTCCCTTTTTTAGCATAAAGCTATTCGCTGCCAAATAAGCCATAGGCGGCAATTGGATGAGGGCAGTGCCCGCAGGAACGATCACAACATCACAATTATTTTGGCTAATTTGATAGAGCGTTGATAAACGCTCAGAAATTAGATCGGGATGCGGTGAAAAATGGTCGTAAGGTAGCGTTTCCCAATCAGGCAATAGGTTGACTACTAAGCTTGGTTCAAACCAAGGAATTTCTTCTAGCAGTCGCTGTGCATCGAATGCGTTAGATGTAATGATTGCTAGGGGTGTTTTGTTTGCTTTGGACTTGAGATCGAGAGCTAATTGTGCGAATTTTGCACTGTCTAAGCCAGCGCACGTTGGTTCAATTTTTTTGGTGCTACCTTGTGCCGGAATGGCTAAGGAAAACTGCATGAAGTCATGCCATGGAGATTAAGAATAGAGATCTATTATAGCCGTAGTCGCTTGACTACGGCTATTAATAAGCACTTTTAAAGGTCACGAGAAGCGTGACCTAGGCAATTACTTATAGATCGCGCTAATTTGTGCTTCAGCTGTAATCCAATAATCTGATGGATTCCCAGCAAAGCCATTTTTTAGGGCAATGTAGTAAGCTGCCACTTCAGTCATTTTATAAATCGCTTCAGCGCTTGGCTTGGTTTTTTTTACAACTGCCTTTTTAACGGCAGGTGCTTTTTTTGCGACGGTTTTTTTTGCCGTTGCAGTCGTCTTCGGCACAGCAGCTTTTTTAGGCGCTGCTTTGCTCGCTGTCGTTTTTGTGGTTTTGGTTGCTACCATTATCATTCCTTTCAAGTTAAAGATTAAAAACTTTTAAGAATATTCGTACTGCAATTCACGATTGAATCTCAGTCCCCACTAGACGCTAGCTGGCAGGCCTGGATTAACCAAATATTTTTTTGAAAAAGCCAGCAATTTTTCCTAACAAGCCAGTTTCTTGTGCTTTTGGAGCACTTGGAGCTGTAGGAGCAACTTGAGGTACAGTTGGTTTCACAGGTGTTGCTGCTTTAACAGCGGCTGGCTTTTTAGTAGCGACTGTTTTTGGTGCTGCAGGTTTCTTAGCAGCTGGCTTTTTAGCCGGAGCAGCTTTAGGCGCTACTGCTTTAACAGCGGCTGGCTTTTTAGCAGCGACTGTTTTTGGTGCTGCAGGTTTCTTAGCAGCTGGCTTTTTAGCAGCAACAGGTTTTTTAGCTGCTGGTTTAGTTGTTGTAGCTTTTGGCGCTGCTTTTGTGTCGTTCGTAGCCATCTTTGTTCCTCTAAGTTAAAAGGTAAAACCTTGATATCTTTGATTTTGTCACTTCATAAACGCAAAGTAAAACACAGTTTATGTTTTTTGCCAAACCTAAATCATAAAAACTATGCAGTGCCACCAACAGTGAGGCCATCTATCTTCAGTGTTGGCTGTCCCACGCCTACCGGTACGCTCTGACCCTCTTTTCCGCAAGTGCCTACGCCGCTATCCAATTCCATATCATTGCCTATCATGGATACTCTAGTGAGCACATCAGGTCCATTGCCAATTAATGTTGCCCCCTTGACTGGATAGGTAATTTTTCCATCTTCAATCATGTAGGCTTCAGCGGCGCTGAAGACGAACTTTCCGCTTGTAATGTCAACTTGCCCACCGCCAAAATTCGCGGCATACAAACCTTTTTTGACTGATTTAATAATTTCTTCTGGGGGCATATTGCCATTGAGCATATATGTATTGGTCATTCTTGGCATTGGAATATGTGCGTAGGATTCACGACGTGCATTTCCTGTGAGCGGCATTCCCATCAGTCTACTGTTCAAGCTATCCTGCAGGTAGCCTCTTAGAATGCCATCTTCAATGAGGACGGTTCGCTGCGTTGGGTTGCCTTCGTCGTCCAAGGTTAATGATCCTCGACGATTACTAATCGTCCCATCATCAACTACCGTAACGCCTTTTGCTGCGACACGTTGTCCGATTTTTCCTGAAAAGGCTGAGCTTCCTTTGCGGTTAAAGTCACCCTCTAAACCATGACCGATGGCTTCGTGTAATAAGATTCCAGGCCAGCCTGCACCAAGAACGACAGTCATGTTCCCAGCAGGAGCAGGGCGTGCATCTAGATTAACTAATGCTTGATGCACGGCTTTTTCTGCGTAGTCTTTGAGTACATCATCTGTGAAATAAGCATAATCGAACCGGCCACCTCCACCAGCAGATCCTTGTTCTCGCCTACCATTACTTTCTGCAATTACATTGATCGATAGTCTCACCAGTGGTCGCACATCTGCAGCCATTACCCCATCATGTCGTGCCACCATTACTACCTCATATTCGCCAGCGATCGAAGCGGTGACCTGAGTAATACGAGGATCTATTTTTCTAGCATAGGTTTCTAGACGTTCAAGAAGCTTAACTTTTGATTCGGCGCTTAGTGAGGCAATTGGATCATGTGGCACGTATAGATGAGGGGCTTCGATCTGATGGACGATGCCCTTTTTATTGTGATCAAAACTATCTGCGCCAGCATCAGCAATTGCTTTTGTTACATCTGCAGCTTGTTGAAGGGCGGTTAGGTTGATGTCGTCCGAATAGGCAAAAGCGGTTTTTTCACCACTCACTGCACGCACGCCAACGCCTTGGTCGATGCTAAAATTTCCAGATTTAACTTGGCCTTCTTCAAGGCCCCAGCTCTCAGAACGACTATATTGAAAATAAAGGTCTGCATAATCAACCTTGTGCGTCATGATATTGCCCAACACTGATTGGAGAGCGTTCACATCCAAGCTCGATGGATCAAGAAGGGCTTCAGTAGCTGTGCTGAAATGATCAGCTTGGTCGATGTTCTTAATATCAGGATTCATGCAGATTCTTTCTAGATTGCATAGGTGAGTGAGGCGTTATTTGAAAATAGTTCTATGTGATAGCGCAGGTAAGCTTTTACGTAATCCAGCTTGATAATCTAGGCTCATAGAAGCCATGACAACACCGGAACCACGTGGTAATCGGTCTAAAACGACGCCCCAAGGGTCAACGATCATGCTGTCGCCGTGAGTTTCACGACCAGATGAGTGATAGCCTCCTTGCCCTGCTGCAATAACATAGCATTGATTCTCAATCGCTCTAGCTCGGACAAGCGTTTCCCAATGGGCTTTGCCTGTGGTTTCAGTAAATGCGGATGGTACTACAATTAAATCCACTTCCCCCATTGCCCTATAGAGCTCTGGGAAGCGGAGATCGTAACAAATGGATAAGCCAATTTTCCCAAATGGACTATCTACCGTAACCACTTCATTTCCTGGAGTAATAGTGGTTTCTTCATGGTATTTCTCGTTTCCAAGATTCAAACCAAATAAATGAATCTTGTTATATCGTGCAACAAGCTTTCCTTTGTTGTCGTAAACCATGCATGCGTTGTAGATCTTGTTTTTTACTTCTGACTCTAATGGAATTGATCCGCCTATAATCCAAACGTCCCGTTTCTTTGCTGTGGTAGACAGGAAACGTTGAATTTGGCCATCACCTTCTTTTTCTGCCGCTTTAACTTTGTCAGTATCTTTGATTCCCATAATGGCAAAGTACTCTGGAAGCACAACCATTTTTGCACCTTGATCAGCGGCAATCTTAATTAATCGCTCTGCCTCACTCAGATTAGCAGATACATTGGGGCCTGAAGCCATTTGTATCCCAGCTATCTTAACAATGCCAGGCGTGCTGGGCGATGCTTTGCTGCGATGATTATTTTCACGTGATTTAATTGCCATGTCGTTATTCCGAAGAAGTCTTTATTGCAAAATTAGGAAACTGTTATCTGTACTAATTAAGTCGTTAAGAACATTAATTTCATTTGCCAAGTGGTAAAGGAGAAGTGTTTCCAGGGTTCTCTTTTTTGTCTTTTTCAAGCTCTTGCGGATCACTCCATGTGCCCACGATTTCATATTGTGTTTCGGCAATCTTATTAAGTGGATCTTTTAGAATTTTTTGAGCGATGTAAGCTGCTGCCCCAACGGCTGGACCACCTGCAAAAGCAGCTAACGATAATGTGTCGCTAATGTAAGGCTTAACCTTAACGTAGAGATGTTGAGTCTCTTTAGTAAGGTCGGTTTCCCCTTTTATTTCTACCTTCGCTGTTGGGCCTTGCATTTTGAAGTTATCGCTATACATGATGCCACGGTCAATATTGACATCAGCATTAATTTTATCGAATGTAAAACCACTGCTGAAAAGATCCTTAAAGTCTAAGGTCAGTCGTCTTGGCAGATTCTGTAGGCTAAGAACGCTGAATAAGCGACCAACACCAGGTTCAACTTGTAAAATCTGACCTTTTTTTGCCTCTAGATGAATGTTGCCTGTTAGATTGGGTATATCAAACTCATGCGGGCTTCCGGACCATCTAAGTTGTCCTGTAACTTCTGCTGATCCATCCTTAACAACGTCTCCAAAATTAAGACGATTGAGCGCTTTCCCCATGTTGCTAATTTGCCAATCAAATCGTATTTTTGTATTGGGATTACGTTTCCAATTTCGCCATTCACCATTAGCGTTCATCACGCCATCTGGAGTAGTCAGGCGCAATTTCTCAATTCCCCAGTTTCCTAATTGTTCCTGTGCTTGTAGTTCTAGTCTACCCAGTTTTTTGGTACCAATTTCAAAGTTCTCAGCCGTAATGTCGAGCGCAGGGTATTTGAAATTTAGTTGTTTTGCTGTGCTATTTGGATTTTTATTGGCATCTGGTTTTAATGGTGGAATTGTTAATGAATTTAAATTGGCAAGGAGCTTTCCATTGCCTTCTTTAATCCATTTCATATCCCCAGTAATTTCATTGCTTTTGATATTCATGATCCAAGCGTTTTCTGTACCTTTTGCACTCAGCTTCATTCCATTTAGTCGGTGATCGAATAAATCAAAATGACCAACAGCTAGTTCAATACGATCAAGTGGGAATGCATTTTGGGAGTTATTAGTGGCTGAGCGGTCGAATTGATCTAACCAATCATCAATATCTAAATCATCAAATTTCCCATGCAATGAAAATCCCTTTTGATTGCTGACTTGCGGTTCCATATTGATGCCAATATCCCCGTACTCAATTCTTTTTTGACCATTTTGGTTTGTGCGGGTGAATTTGGCATTGATGGCATTACCTAATGTAACTTTGATGACATCTTGGGTATCGCTGATTGTTTTGCTTTCGATTAACAGTGGAATGTTGTCATTAGCTTCCTTAGCTAATGGGCTAGGGAGGTTTGAAGTTAAACCGATGAGATTGCTACGGATGGTGACTTCGGGTTTTTGATTGGTAATTTGTGCTTTTGCGACCCAATCAGCACCACCGCTGATTGAGGTTGGCATTTGACTTGGGAATGCCTTTTTTAGACCTAGGTCTGTGAGGTGTCCTTTTGCTGAAATTTGGATCACATGATTTTTATCCGTGCTGACATTAAATTGTGCCGGGGCACCATAAACCCAAGTGGCGATATTGTTTGCATTAATTGAAGACTCAGTGAAGTCTGTAATTCCATTTGTTTTAGAAAGCTCAGGAATGCTGTCACTCACCATGCTGCCATTGGTAATAACGTAGGTACCTTTTACTTTAGTGTTCTCACTGTGCATCAATGGAATGTGCAGATTGAGGTTGAGTTTTCCTTCTCCAGATGTTTTCAGGTTTTCGGTAAACCCATTTGCCAGCTTAAGAATTGGACTCGCATTAATAAATTTAACAGCTTCAGGAACAGTGCCGTGAGTTTCACCCACTAAATCTAAAACGGTTTCATCGATTTCTAAATCTGGAATGGTGATTTTGGCATTTTTAATTTCGTTACCTAGCAAGTGACCAGCATTTGCATTAAGTTCCATCCGCTTTCCCTCGAACAACATTTTGAGATTGACGCCCTCAATCTTTGGCCATCCTTCGGTGTAATCTAAAACTGCATTTTGAACGTCAGCTGTGACTTT
>CAIVUE010000145.1 GCA_903909015.1 uncultured Methylophilaceae bacterium | reverse complement strand
GAAGCAGTCCTTATTGGATTTGGAACCGGCACAAACCAAATTGGTATTCCTGCGATTTCTTCCCTTCATAACATGCCTCGCTTTGCAGGTCTGGCATTTGGCATTGGCGCAACACTTTCCATTCTTGGAAGTTTGATGGCAGGGGTATTTGGGAAGCACGTTCTTCCTGTCAAAGGCTTTAGAGTCATCTATCTTTTCTGGTTCTTAACAACCATTCCATTTATATTTTCTAACCCTGGCTGGTCGCTCTTATTAGCATCTTCATTATTTGGATTTATTAGCGGAGCAGAACAAGTCTTTTATCTTGAAATGCTCGAGTTCATTAGACCTCCAGGAAGCGCTGTAACCGCCTTAGGTTGGATATGGACTATTGAGGGGAGCTTTACTGCGATTGGACAATCTTTCGGCGGCTATGTTTCAGAGCGACAATCACCACATACAGCTTTTTTTATTACAACCGTAATGTTTGGGTTAGGGCTTGCTGTGATTCATCTGGGTCGCAGCCGACTAAAGCCAGGCTATTCCTCAGTGAGCAGCTAAATCCCAACTCTCACCAATACCAACATTGACCGCTAGTGGAAGTGAGAGTTCAACGGCACCCTCCATCTCTTTACAAACTAAAGACTCTAATTGCTTCTCTTCACCTGGATAAATTTCAAATATCAATTCATCGTGAACTTGTAGTAGCAATCTTGACTTAAGGCCTTCTGACTTAATTCCTTGCGCTACTTTAAGCATCGCGACCTTAATAATATCTGCAGCAGAACCCTGGATTGGTGCATTAAGAGCCATGCGTTCAGCAACTTCACGTCGTTGCCTATTATCGCTATTTAAATCTGGAAGGTACCTACGTCTTCCAAGAATGGTTTCGGTATAGCCCTTTTCTCTTGCTTCAATGACGACGCTCTTTAAATAATCTTGGATACCACCAAAACGTTCGAAGTATTGATACATCAGCGCCTGTGCTTCACCAGGAGAAAGATTGAGTTGCTGCGCGAGTCCATATGCAGAAAGTCCGTACGCAAGGCCATACGACATGGCTTTGATTTGCCTGCGCATCTCTGGGTCAACTTTGCTTGCATCCACACCAAATACTTGCGCGGCAACAGTGCTGTGAAGATCTTCCCCACTTTTAAATGCAGCAGTAAGACCTACGTCTTTTGAAAGATGGGCCATAATGCGCATTTCAATCTGGCTGTAGTCAGCGGTGAGTAATTGCTTATATGGATCTTGGGCGACAAAACAATCACGAATCCTGCGTCCTTCCTCTGTGCGAACAGGAATATTCTGAAGATTTGGATCCGTGGACGAAAGTCTTCCCGTAGCCGTGATGGTCTGCTGGAAGGTTGTATGAATGCGCCCGTCTGAAGCAACTGCCGAAAGGAGGCCCTCTACCGTTGTAAGTAACTTACTTGTCTCGCGTATTCGCAGCAGATTATTAAGTAGTGGGTGGGCGGTCTTTTCAAAGAGCGCCTGCAAGCTTTCAGCATCCGTAGTGAACCCGGTCTTTATCTTCTTTGTCTTAGGTAGTTTTAACTCATCAAAGAGAACAACTTGCAACTGCTTGGGAGATGCCACATTAAACTCATGACCTGCAGCTTTATGAGCGGCCTTAGTTTCATTTTCTACCTCTGTTTGAAAGAGGGATTTAAGCGATTTAAGCTTCGTCTCATCTACTGCAATTCCTACTCTTTCCAAATCTGCCAACTCAAACATGGTCGGCATTTCAAGCTCAACTAAGAGTTTGCCCAATTCGCGCTCATTTATTTGTTCTTTCAAAACTGGAACTAGCCTCATAATTACACCGGCAAGTGAAGCATTGAAGGTTGAAAATAGATCATCACTTGCTGCGCCAACTGAAACACCCAGGAAACGCTCTGAAAGATCGGTAAGTTCCAGGTTCCTGCCACCTGGGTTAATGAGGTATGCAGCAAGCTCGGTATCAAATGCGATGGAGCTTATTAGATTCTTCCAAAGCAGTTCTTTGCCACCATGTACCCATTTTGGAATTGGAGAATCCAGTAGCCACTTCTCCGCGGGATCCGATGATAAATATATCTCTTCTGACGTAAGGGCTACCGACCACTCCTGCGCACCAAAACCACTCTCGGTATAAAGAGCAATCGGATCAGCCCGACCTTCGAGTTTCTTTTTAAGTTCATTATTACTAATTATTGAAACATCTATAGATTGTATAGAAGAAGGCTCACTCTTCTCCTTTGGAGCTTCCCCAACAAGGCCGTGAATTTTAGTTTTGAGCGCTTTAATCTCAAGTTCATCAAGAAGTGAGTCAACTTCTTTCATATCTGGACCATCCCAGATGAGATCACTCATCGAAGCATCTAGATGAACATCATGCTTGAGTTGTGTCAGTTCACGATTAAGAATGATGGCATCAATATGTGATCGCAAAGACTCACCAACTTTGCCAGGGATTTGCCCTGCTCCATCAATGAGTTTTTGTAAGGAACCAAAATCTTGAATCCACTTTGTTGCTGTCTTCTCCCCCACGCCTGGGACAGATGGAAGGTTGTCACTAGGGTCACCTCGTAGCGCGGCAAAATCTGGATACTGCTTGGGGGTAAGTCCATACTTCTCTTGAACAGCAGAGGGTGTCATTCTGTTCATTTCAGTGACACCTTTTTTTGGATAAAGGACTGTGATGTTTTTAGTGACTAATTGGAATGAATCACGATCACCACTGCAGATCAAAACTTCAAAGCCTTCTTTTTCAGCCTCTGTAGAAAGTGTTGCCAAAATATCATCAGCTTCAAAGCCTTCAATCGCCAAGCGCTGGATTTTCATAGCAGTTACTAATTCATAGAGATAGCTCATCTGGGAGCGAAATTCATCTGGGGTTGCAGATCGTGTTGATTTGTATTCAGGAAAAAGTTCACTTCTAAATGTCTTGCGAGAAACGTCGAATGCCACAGCAATGTGTGTCGGTGCCTCTGAAGCAATCAAATTAACAATCATCGAGGCAAAGCCATAAATTGCATTTGTGGGTTGGCCTTTACTGCTTTGAAAATTCTCAACAGGCAGCGCATGAAATGCCCGATATGCCATCGAGTGGCCATCAATGAGCAATATGCGTTTCATCGAGGTGATTCTATGGTGAGGGGCACCTTCCAAGGTTAAGATCTGGGTATGACTGATTACATGAAATTACTCCAAGAGCGTGGTTTAGGTGCCCTAGATAAGAAGATGGGTATCGAGATACTAGAAGCAACCCCGGAGCGAATTGTGGGCACGATGCCCGTTGAAGGTAATACTCAAGCATTTGGAAGACTCCATGGCGGCGCTAACTGCGTATTGGCTGAATTACTTGGATCAATCGGTGCATGGCTCCATGCAGGACCTGGAAGGCTCACAGTTGGTGTTGATATAAATGTGACACATCATAAAGCTGCACTAAGTGGAAAAATCACCGGCGTAGCAACACCAGTTTCATTAGGTCGAACACTTGCCACTTATGACATCGTAATAACAAACGAAAAAGGCCAGCGCTCGTGCAGTGCACGAATCACCAGCCTAATTCTTGAAGATAAATAACTTAGTGGGCGTCAGCGCCTGTTCCAAGATATGCAGCGCGAACAGCAGGGTCATTGAGCAAGTCACTTGCTTTTGCTTCTTTAACAACTTTTCCAGTCTCTAGAACATATGCGCGGTTAGCGCGCTGAAGTGCTTGCTGGGCTTTTTTTTCTACAAGAAGAATTGTTGTTCCTGTTTTGTTGATTTCAGTAATGATGTTAAAGATATTTTGAATCATCATTGGGGCAAGT
>CAIVUE010000144.1 GCA_903909015.1 uncultured Methylophilaceae bacterium | reverse complement strand
TCTGAAGTCGAGCATGTCATGGCCACCCAATGTTTAGTGCAAAAAAAATCAAAATCTATGTTGGTCCGTGTTGATGGCAAGTTAGGCCATGGGGTTACTGCTAAAGATGTTGCTTTGGCGATTATCGGGAAGGTTGGTACTGCAGGTGGAACGGGTTATGCCATTGAGTTTGGCGGAAGTGCAATTCGTGAATTGACCATGGAAGGGCGTATGACGCTATGCAATATGGCAATTGAGGCAGGCGCGCGTGCTGGTATGGTGGCTGTGGATGAAAAGACCATCGATTACGTTAAAGGTCGCCCTTATGCCCCAAAACCGGATCAGTGGGATGCTGCAGTCTCTTTTTGGCGAACATTAGTCAGTGATGTAGGTGCAACGTTTGATTCAACCGTTACATTAAATGCAGAAGATATTCAACCGCAAGTGACCTGGGGAACGTCCCCTGAAATGGTGGTCGGGATAGATGGCTTCGTGCCAGATCCAGCAAAAGAATCTGATGCAACCAGAAAAGGTAGCATGGAGCGGGCACTTCAATATATGGGCTTAGAGGCGAATACCGCCATAAATGCGATCAGTATTGATAAAGTCTTTATTGGATCATGCACGAACTCACGGATTGAAGATTTGCGTGCAGCAGCACATGTGGCTAAGGGCAAAAAAATTGCAGCCAATGTGAAGTTGGCATTGGTTGTGCCGGGTTCTGGATTAGTCAAAGCACAAGCTGAAGCTGAAGGCTTAGATCAAGTATTCAAAGATGCAGGTTTTGAATGGCGTGAGCCGGGGTGTTCAATGTGCTTGGCGATGAATGCTGATCGATTAGAGTCTGGCGAGCGTTGTGCATCAACCTCTAATCGTAACTTTGAAGGCCGACAAGGATTAGGCGGCAGGACGCACCTGGTAAGCCCTGAGATGGCAGCAGCAGCAGCGATTGCGGGACATTTTGTAGATGTCCGCACTTTTGCTTAACTAACGAGAATTAATGATATGCAAGCATTTAACCAATTAAATGGATTAGTGGTTCCGCTCGATCGAGCGAACGTCGATACAGACGCCATTATTCCTAAACAGTTTTTAAAGTCGATTAAACGCAGTGGATTTGGACCGAATGCTTTTGATGAATGGCGCTATTTAGATCATGGTGAGCCAGGCATGGACAACAGCAAGCGTAAAATTAATCCTGATTTCGTATTAAATCAATCACGTTACCAAGGGGCATCAGTACTTTTGGCACGTGAAAACTTTGGTTGTGGTTCTAGTCGTGAACATGCCCCTTGGGCGCTTGAAGATTTTGGTTTTAGAGTCATCATTGCGCCTAGTTTTGCTGATATTTTCTTCAACAACTGTTTTAAAAATGGCATGTTGCCTATCGTTTTGTCTGTGGATGATGTGGATACGTTATTTAAAGAAACAGAAGCGACAGAGGGTTATATCCTTAATATTGATTTGAGTGCACAAACAGTAATCACACCAAGTGGTCAATCCTATCAGTTTGACGTGGACGCTTTTCGTAAACATTGTTTATTGAATGGCTTGGACGATATCGGTTTGACGATGCAGCATCAAGATGCAATTAAAGCATTCGAAACTCAGCACAAAATCAAACAGCCGTGGTTGTTTAATTAATTATATTTTTCAATTATATATAAGTATTTGTTAGGAATTTAGATGAAGATTGCAGTTCTGCCAGGTGATGGCATAGGACCAGAAATTGTTGCTCAGGCTGTCAAGGTTTTAAATGCCTTAAATATTGGTATAGAAATGAAAGAAGCTCCCATTGGCGGGGCTGGCTATGAGGCTGCTGGCGACCCACTTCCTGCAGATACGCTAAAATTAGCAAAAGAATCCGATGCAGTTTTGTTAGGAGCAGTTGGCGATTGGAAGTACGATACATTGCCAAGAGATATGCGTCCTGAGCGTGGTTTGCTCCGCATTCGAAAAGAGCTCAACTTGTTCGCAAATTTGCGGCCAGCATTGCTTTATCCGGAATTGGCATCAGCCTCAACTCTAAAGCCTGAGGTGGTAGCTGGGTTAGATATCATGATTGTGCGTGAATTAACGGGTGATATTTACTTTGGCCAACCGCGTGGAATTTCAACGTTACCGAATGGTGAGCGTGAAGGCATTAATACCATGCGTTACTCAGAGTCTGAGATTCGTCGTATCGGACATGTGGCCTTTAATATTGCAATGAAGCGCAATAAAAAAGTCTGCTCAGTGGATAAAGCTAACGTGCTTGAGACCACGGAATTATGGCGTCAAGTCATGATTGAAATTTCAAAAGAGTACCCTGAGGTTGAGTTGAGTCATATGTACGTGGATAACGCTGCAATGCAATTGATTCGTGCGCCCAAACAATTCGATGTGATGGTGACAGGTAATATTTTTGGTGACATCCTGTCTGATGAAGCTTCAATGTTAACG
>CAIVUE010000143.1 GCA_903909015.1 uncultured Methylophilaceae bacterium | reverse complement strand
ATAGCCGCGATAGCCGCGATAGCCGCGATAGCCGCGATAGCCGCGATAGCCGCGATAGCCGCGATAGCCGCGATAGCCGCGACGGTATCCGTAAGCTCTTCCATATCTGTATCCGTAATCTTCTGAGTCACGGGAATCCTGTGGGATCATATTTATGACCGCCCCCGCAATCTTTGCTCCTACGGCGTTAAGCGCTTCGATAGCTCCCTTGAATTGTCCTGTGCGTGTATCCCCGGCTTTTACAACTAATACCGTTCCATCACTTTGAGCAGCCAAAATTGCCGCATCTGTTACCGGCAGTAGTGGTGGTGAATCAATAATGACAAACTCATACATGCCTCGCAAAATTTCGAAGAATTCACCAAGTTTGAGTGAGTTCAGTAGCTCGGCTGGGTTTGGAGGAATTTTGCCAGAAGGTAAGAAATGTAAATGATGCTCGCCCCAGATCGTGACAAGCTTCTTGATGTTTGGTGGTGTTACTGCAGGCAGCCTGCCAGCCAAGATATCCGTTAATCCAATATTTTCCTTCTCAATCTTGAGATATTTTGCAGAGCGCGGTCTACGTAAGTCGGCTTCAATAAATAAGGTCTTATGGCCCGCCTGTGCAAGGGCAATGCTGATATTCAGAGCTGAAGTGGTCTTCCCTTCTCCTGGAACGCAAGATGTAAAGGTAATAATCTGGAGAGGGTTCTCTGGGTCGATGAATTGAAGATTGGTTCTCAAAGTTCGGAAAGATTCGGTACGAAGTGCATAGCGACCAATGTCGGTAATGAGGGGCTTGGTCTCAGCCTCCTCGTCGTAATTAATCGCTGCTAATAAAGATAGCCCATGAAGGTGCTCTTGGTTCTTCACTGTGTTATCAAATATTTGACGAAGTACTCCCAATCCAATTCCTAAACCAAAACCTAAAATTAGCCCTAAAAGCAAATTGACTGATTTCTTTGGTGATGAAGGAGTCGAGGCAGGTATAGCGCTTTTAACGATTGATACGGCAATGTTTGAAGCATTTGCCTGAGATTCTAAAGCTTGCACCGTGGTTCCAAATTGAGCGCCAATTGCGTTGGCAATCGCGCTAGCTCGATATGGATCTGGGTCTGAGACTGTGACGTTAATTAAAACAGTGTTCAAAGGAGCGGTTGATGAAATTTCACTAGCTAGCTTTTGTACTGTGTAAGGCAGATTTAGTTGCTTAATAACTGGTTTGAGAGTTGCAGGGCCATTAATGATCTGGGCATAGGAGATAACTCGCTGTTGGGTAAAACTCGATCCTTGAGCTAAGGCTGAAATATCCAGTGCTGAGGCAGGAGTAGAAACGAAGAGCTGAACATTAGATTGATAAATAGGTGTTTGCGTATATGTGATTCCAGCAGCAGCGCCAATTCCTAAAAAAGTACAGATTAAAACCAGGGGTAGGTTTTTGAGGATGAGGTTGTAATAATCTTTCAGATCCAAGTGCTACTCCCAAATTCGCGATAGTTCCCGCCCCGAGGGGCGGTACGAAGGGTGATCTAAGGGTACCAGCACTCATTTCTATTTCTGAATTTCTAGTACAAATTTTTAAATAGTAAGGGGGGAGCTCTTCGTTGCATGAGAGGCAATGAGGAAGGGCTCGGCAAACTGCCTTCCTTCAATTTCTGCAGGTCCGGTAATAATCAAAAGAGGGCGTTCATCGGCTAATTGAGAGATGCAATCTTCGAAATTTGAACTTAACACAAATTTTTCAACATTATCTAGCTCGTAGCGAGTAGAAATGACATATGGCGTGTCTGCGGGCTTAGCAGTCAAAGTAACTTCCAAAACTCCATTTTTAGTTGATTTAATCATTTCTCGGATTGGAACCGACAAATTCTGCACCATTGAAAAATGTGGGGCCCTGAAATCGGCAAATAATAAATTGGCGTTTTTCTCCTGCGCATAATCCCACATACGCTTAATCCCATTTTCAAAGTCTTCGAAGCTAAAGGGGATAAATACTTCTACCTCGTTTTTAAAAGGGAAGAAACCCTTTGAGCGAACTTGCTGGAGCGTGGTCATGACCGCTTTGGCAATCTCAACTGAGACGACGTTGTCATGGTAGTCAACAGGATCAAATGGGATAAAGGCGTGGGCAAAAATTTCATCTTGCATACTCTTTACTTTTTGATCACTTATTCCAAGCTCAGTCAGGATTGGGATAAATTCATTTTCGGCCACCACAATAAAATCAGCCTCTTGTAAATCTGCTACAACAGAAGATGTCGAGATCGAAGTAAGGTAGGGAAGTTTTATCCCCCAGTTATTTGCTATCTCAATAATTGACTCAGGAATAGGGCTGCCATCTACAGCATCTATGCCAGCCGATGAAATCTTCGCATCTGGGAAATATCTAGCAAGCACAGCGGATGAGATGACAGAACGCGCCTGGTTGTATCTACATACAACAGCAATTTTAGGCACTGTGCTTTCTGTGGGCATCATTTCACTAGTCTAGGGTGAGTGTGAGTTCAAGGGGTTATGATTTGAATGTGAAAAGTAAATTTAAAGTCACAGGCTTTATCCTGTCTCTTTATATAGCCATTTTCATACTAGCTGTATTTATGCCCCGACCTGATTTAGTAAACCCACATTCAAAATCTTTAATTGCTAAAACTGGCTCAATCGTCACGAATTTTGCTCATAAAGTTTTGTACTACGGGGGGAGCTTGCAGTGGTTAGGAAATTTCCTCATGCTGGCGCCACTACCCTTTTTACTGCGGCTGGTCTGGAGAAATCTAAAGCCAGAAATCCTATTTTTAATAGGGCTTTTAACGACACTTACAATTGAAACTGCTCAGATTTGGATCCCTGGGCGCGTTTCAGACATACGTGATGTCATCGCAAATAGCGCAGGCGTTGGAGTTTCAGTCCTGTATATAAAATACAAAGACACGCAAAGCAAAAGTTAGGTTTACTTCACCTCAACAGTGAGTTCGATCTCTACTGGTGCATCAAGTGGCAACTCAGCAACACCAAAAGCACT
>CAIVUE010000142.1 GCA_903909015.1 uncultured Methylophilaceae bacterium | reverse complement strand
TGCATTACCATCACAGCGGATCGATCAAGAAAAGTGCTTTTCTCAGCCCCCTATTACACTGGCGGCATTGCGGCAATTGTAAAGAAGTAACACTTTAATTAGCGATGACCAAGTAAAAATTGGCCATCGTTTTATCACTGCTAATTAACTCAATTATTAATATCGTTTAATGGTCATCAATGATGGGGTCTGCAAACCCTAAAATGCCATCAAATAATGATAAATCTCCAAAGCAATCTCATGTCGCTCTTTTTCGGGAAGCCTCTTATTAATAGCAGGCATCGTTGAGTTTTCTTTTACTTTATCAGGCGATGTCACCCATTCAATAAATTCTGATTCACCCATCTTTTTAGCACTTTCAGACAAATCATTTGGGTATTTACTTCCTCCCAAACCATTCAGTTGATGGCAAGTCAGACAGTATTTCTGCGTAAGCTTAATTTCCTTAATAAACGCGTCCTTATCCTTTTTATTGGGAACCAAAGCCTCGGGAATGGTATGGCTAATTACAATTTCATTAATTTGATATGGCCAACCGTAGGAGCCCTCTTGTAATAATTCCTTGTGCTTGGCGTTATCCCAAACAAGATAGTAAGGCCCCAAGGATATATCCTTTTGATGCTGATGCACATTCTCAACTTTAAATGCGCGACCATCCTTTCTTTGAAAAACCAAATAAGGATGATATTTTTTAATTAAACTCGGAGAAACCCTTGATGCGTATCCATCTAGAGCACGAAACTCATAATCCCCGTCTACACTTCCCCAAGCTGGACCGAACACTTTTGATAATACAACTTCTGCAGGAAAGCCTACGTACTCGACCTCAATAGGATGCATAGCCTTACTCATATGCGGCTCATAGACTTTGATTGATGATGGCCTATTGTTAATTAAATCTTCGAGTTTTTCGGGTGAGGGTAAGGTATGAGCAAATGCGGTTGAGGAGAAAATGGTCAAGATATAAAAAGCTATAAGATTTAATTTGATCACGTTCTATTCCTTAGAAAATAAAGTAGCCATAACACCAAGGCATACAGCACAGGGAATTCAAGGCTCTGTGGAATTGGACATGAAATCCGTCGACTTAAACTTTTAGTTTAGAGTCCACTGAGCACTTTAATATGCGCTAATGCGCTTCTCCCTAATGCACTAAGCGCGTAACCCCCTTCAAGTACTGAAACGATTCTTCCTTCTGCATATTGAATAGCAACATCCTTAGCTAATTCAGTGACCCAGGCATAATCAGATTCTTTTAATCCGAGTCTTGCCATATCATCTTCACGATGGGCGTCAAAGCCCGCAGAAATCAATATTAGTTGCGGCTTGAAGTCATGCAAGGCTGGCAACCAAGTTTTGGCAACAGCCTCTCTGAATTCGTCTCCACTTGTGCCAGCGGCCAATGGCACGTTGATGATATGTTCATTAGCTGTTTCTAGGCCGCAATATGGATAAAGTGGATGCTGGAAAGAGGAGCAAAATAAGATCCGACTATCATCATGAAAGATATCGTCGGTTCCATTTCCATGATGCACATCGAAGTCAAGAATTGCGATACGGGTTAATCCATAATGCTCAAGGGCATAAGCAGCGCCAACTGCCACATTATTAAATAAGGAAAAGCCCATCCCGCGATTTCGTTCAGCATGATGCCCTGGTGGACGTATGTTGCAAAATGCATTTGCAACTTCACCTTTCATGACTAAGTCCACGCCCTGAACGACAGACCCCGCAGCATAAAGCGCTGCTTCAAATGAATATGGATTAAGAGTGAGATCATTATCTAAATGGACCAAGCCACCACTGGGGATCTTTTGCGCGAGTTCATGTATGTAATCTGGATCATGCACCATAGATACTTGCGCTATAGTTGCTTGCTGCGCCTCATACTGAGCCAGATAATCAAATAGTCTGGAAGCAATTAATTGATCCTCGATAGCATGCAATCGCGCTGGCGACTCTGGATGATCAGGGCCATTGTCATGTTTAAGACACATGGGATGGGTAATATAAGCGGTCTGCATCAAAATTTACATCAATAAATTAATCAAAATTATCATAGCATGTCAGAATAGCGAACAAAATGAATAAGCACTATCTCAACACTCTATTCTCTCCAAAATCCGTCGCTGTTTTTGGCGCAAGTAATCGTATTGACTCAATCGGTTATATTGTTTTCAACAACCTACTCACTAGTCAATTTAATGGCGCCCTCTTCCCTATCAATCTCAAAGAGCCAGAGATACAGGGAAAAAAAGCTTACAAAACGATTACAGAAATTAATGCGCCCGTTGAATTAGCTGTCATCGCAACGCCCCCTCACACAGTACCAGACATCATTGAATGTTGTGGGCTACATGGGGTTAAAGCCGCGATTATTATCACCGCTGGATTTAGCGAGACTGGCGAGGCTGGTGCTGCTTTAGAACAAAAACTATTAGAAAATGCAAAACGCTACAACATCCGCCTTATTGGTCCAAATTGTCTTGGCATCATGCGTCCATCTATTGGTCTCAATGCAACTTTTAACAAGGGGAGCACCAATAAGGGCAATATTGCTTTTGTTTCTCAATCAGGCGCGCTTTGCACAGCCATTTTAGACTGGGCTCAGAACAATGATGTTGGATTTTCTAGCGTAGTATCAATGGGCTCATCTACCGACGTTGATTTCGGTGAAATTCTCGATTACTTAGTTTCAGATTACGAAACCCAAAGCATCTTGCTTTACATTGAGGGCATTCGCAACGCTAGAGCTTTTATGAGCGCACTGCGTTCGGCAGCGCGAATAAAACCAATTATTTTAGTTAAAGTGGGCCGACATGCATCAGGATCAAAAGCGGCTATGTCACATACGGCCTCTTTGGTAGGCGCTGATGACGTCTTTGATGCCGCCGTCAAACGTGCAGGGGTTGTAAGAGTACAAAGCATCAGTCAATTATTTACTGCTGCCAAAGCGCTATCTTGTGGATTTCATCCAACGGGAAACCGTCTAGCCATTGTAACCAATGGTGGTGGCCCTGGCGTCATGGCAGCTGACCGCGCGTCAGATCTGGGACTCAATATTGCGGCATTATCTGAAGGTACGATTAATTATCTTAACGCACACCTCCCCTCCAACTGGTCGCATTCAAACCCAGTGGATATTATTGGGGACGCCTTAAATGATCGTTACCATCATGCTGTAAAAGCTTGCCTTGAAGACGCCAATGTTGATGGTGTTTTGGTGATCCTCACTCCGCAAGCAATGACAAGGCCACTTGAATCAGCACTGGAAGTGATTCAACTATCAGAAAAGAGTCGTAAACCGTTACTTGCTTGCTGGATGGGTGAAACCCAGGTAGCTGAAGCTAGAAAAACATTCGCTCAGGCTAAAAAGCCATACTTCAGAACCCCGGAACCAGCGGTTGAAGTGTTTGCACATCTTTCTGATTACTATCGTAATCAGCGCCTACTCATGCAGATGCCAGGGCCACTCTTCAGTCATATTGAACCGAATATTAAAAATGCCAATAGCATTGTTAATAAGGCACTAAAAGAACGACGCAATATATTAAGTGAGATGGAATCAAAAGCTCTGCTGGAAGCTTTTCATATTCCGGTGGCAAGGACCATGATTGCACATAGTAAAAAAGAAGCCGTCTTAATTGCTGAGCATTTAGGCTTTCCGATCGTGATGAAAGTAAACTCTAAAGAGATCACGCATAAAAGTGATATCGGCGGCGTTATTCTCAACATTACCAACGCGCAAGAAGTGCAAGATGCTTTTGAAAAAATCATTGCGGCTGCGCGCATTCACAAGCCAGAAGCCATCATTGACGGCATTGCTGTAGAACCAATGAGTGTAAAACCAAATGGGCGTGAACTCATGATTGGCGTTAGTACCGACCCCATATTTGGTCCAGTGATTACCTTTGGTTCTGGTGGTATCGCTGTTGAAGTCATGCATGATCGAGCGATCGCACTACCCCCGCTTAATCATTTCCTAGTGAAAGATTTAATCGAAAATACACATATTGCTGCAATGCTTGGGCCATTCCGTGGCAAACCTGCAATTGATATGGCCGCGTTAGAAGAAATCTTACTACGCGTGTCTGAAATGGTTTGCGAATTACCAGCGCTAAAAGAAATGGATATCAATCCACTCATCGTGGATGAGCATGGTGCGATTACCGTCGATGCTCGGGTGATGATTACGCATAGAGAATTTAGCACTCAAACTTACAGCCATATGGCGATTCATCCCTATCCAACTCACCTTATTTCTCATTGCGTTTTACGCGATGGAACCGAGATGACCATTCGTCCGATTCGCCCAGAGGACGCAGAATTAGTACAGCAGTTTGTTAGAGAACTTTCAGAGGAATCAAGATACTTTAGATTCATGAATAGCATGCATGAGTTAACAGAGACAATGTTAGTGAGATTCACGCAAATCGATTACAGCAAAGAAGTCGCCATCATTGCACTAACTGAACCAGAAAGCGCGTTGGAATTAGGCATTGCAAGATTTACAACTAACCCAGATGGCGAATCCTGTGAGTTTGCAATTGTACTGGCTGACAAAATGACTGGTAAGGGCTTAGGCACAAAACTCATGCGTTCTTTAATTGAAATTGCAAAATCAAAAAAACTAAAACGCATTGAGGGTGAGGTTTTAAACTCAAATCACAATATGCTTAAGTTAATGCAAGGATTAGGCTTTAAACTTGAAATGGGCGAAGAGGATATCAATATGGTCAAAGTGACCTTATCGCTTTAACATCCGCTACTTCGACATTTTTTCCTTTGTCCACTCAGAGGCTTTTTCTAGATCTTTACCTGCGCCGGTCACCGTATTGCAACCGACTAATGCCAATAATAAAAATAGTACAAATAAATTTCTCATCTTTAAAAACCTTTTAACATATTAAGACGCTAACGCTGGAAATAATCCAGTTACGCCATGCGCAATAAATTCAACAGCCATCGCGGCAAGAATTAAACCCATCAACCGGGTCACTATATTAATACCGATCCTACCTAATTTCCCGGCAATATAGCCTGACAACTTCAAAGTTAACCAAACAAGTGTTGTCACGATAGCAATTGGGATGATCAATGAAACGTGCCCCATAATCGTTTCATGCTGCTGAGCGGCAATAATCATACTACTAATTGAACCTGGACCAGCAAGCAAAGGAATACTCAGCGGGACGATCGCAATGACGTCTTGCTCTTCCATCGTTTTTGCCTCTTCTGGGGTTTGATTGGAATGGCTTTGTTTGGCATGAAGCATATTGATGGAAATTAACAAAATCAAAATACCACCTCCGACCTGGAAAGAGGGAATGGTGATGCTGAAAAAACTTAGTATGCTGTCTCCAAAGAGTGCGGAAATGACAAGCACAAGAAAGACTGTTAATGCCACAACGTTAGCTGTTCTAGCTTTTTGCTGCTGACTCCATCCATTTGTGGCACTAATAAATATTGGCACACTGCCAATAGGATTCACAATGGCAAAGAGCGCGATTCCAATCTTAACGAGATATGCCCAATCCATCATCATTTCCTAATTAATAAAACTCTCAATTGAATACAATTACCGACTTGTAATTAGATACCACTTCGATTACAAATTATTACAAAATTAATTTGAATTAGTTATAACATAAGCAAGTCTTAAAAAAGTATAACAATAAAAAAAATCATTCTAAGTAATCACATGGAGAATGTAGTTTGTCTAATTTTAAAAATGTATACCAAAAATTTATTAATCTTTCGATGGCAGTTGAAAAACTATCAGATTTTCCAATGTTAGAGCCTATAGAAGAAAGAATTTTAAATATCTTAAGTAGCTATTGGTCAAACAAGAAGCAAATTACTGTAGTTGAAGCAATGAATATGACTGAAGAGATCTCTACTTCAACCGCATTTAGATATTTAAAGAAATTGCGTCAAAAAGGTTATATTGAACTCGTTGTGGATGAAGTTGATAACCGAGTGAAATATGTCTCAGCAACTAAACAAACTGATAAGTACTTCGCAAAACTAGGTCAACTCATCACAGAAGCCGCAAAATAATCTTGATTTAAAAGGCCAGTCAAATAGAATGGCCTTTTAAACTCAAAAGTACTTAACATGAAGATTATTATGTGCGTAGTTGGTATAGCGCTCTCCTGGATCTTAATGTTCAAGGCAAATGGGCTTATTTTTAGCCATTTCGAACAATCTCATTTTATCTCCTGGTTATTTCTTCCTGCAGGTCTAAGACTAGTCGCGACTTTACTATTTGGGAAAGTTGCGATTATTGGTCTTTTTGTTGGCGCCTTCATATCAGGACTTTCCCTGAATGCTAGCTTTATTCCAACAATCACGTTGAGCCTAATTTCAGCAATTAATCCTTATATTTCAATCAACCTTACCAAACGATTTTTGAATATAGATGACCTGCTGACTGACTTGTCAGCAAAACATCTGCTCGTGTTAAGTCTTACATCAGCACTATTTAACGGTCTGTGCCATAACATCTATTTTTACATCATTAAGATGACCGTTACACCATTGACTGATAGTTTTGCAATGTTTGTTGGGGACTTATCTGGCAGTCTAGTATTGCTTGGTTTTTTCTCACTGTGCATCAAACTCATTCGAAAATCTGTGAGCACTGAAAATACAGCATGATCAATTCATGGATTTTTTGGGCATTTCTATCCGCAATTTTTGCCTCGCTCACCACTATTTTTGCCAAAGTAGGCATTCAATCCGTTGATTCTGATTTGGCGACCTTAATTCGCACAGCCATTATCTTTCTTTTACTTGCACTGTTTATTCAATTCTCTGGAAAATGGACAAATCCATTAAACATTAGCAAAAACACATGGATTTTCCTGACCTTATCAGGCATGGCTACCGGCGCATCTTGGCTTTGCTTTTACCGCGCATTGCAGATAGGAGACGCATCAAAAGTATTAGTCATCGACAAATTTAGCATCGTGATAGTGGCTATTCTTGCCTTTGTGTTTCTGGGTGAAAAGCCATTAGTTAAGGATTGGCTTGGAATTTTACTTGTAGCCTCAGGCTTAATATTGATTGCCATTAAACGTTAATCTAATAAATCCATCTCCTAGCTAATCACGGCTAAG
>CAIVUE010000141.1 GCA_903909015.1 uncultured Methylophilaceae bacterium | reverse complement strand
CGACGCTCTTCTTCGCGCATCACCATCGACGTACGTTCAGGACCCATGAAGATCTTATCTTTAGCATCTTCAAAGTCAGACATATCGACAGTACGCTTATTGCGACGTGCTGCAAATAAAGCGGCCTCGTTCACAAGGTTAGCGAGGTCAGCCCCTGAAAAGCCTGGGGTACCACGGGCAAGAATATCCGCTTTCACATCTGGATCAATTGGCACTTTACGCATGTGCACCAGCAGAATTTGTTCGCGGCCACGAATGTCAGGAAGCCCAACCATCACCTGACGATCGAAACGACCTGGACGAAGCAAGGCTTTATCAAGCACATCTGCACGGTTAGTCGCAGCAATAACGATCACCCCTGAATTCGGTTCAAAACCATCCATCTCAACAAGCATTTGATTCAAGGTTTGTTCACGTTCATCATTCCCACCGCCTGTGCCCGCACCGCGATGACGACCGACCGCATCGATTTCATCAATAAAGATAATACAAGGTGCCGCCTTCTTCGCCTGCTCGAACATATCACGCACACGCGCTGCACCAACACCCACAAACATTTCAACAAAATCAGAACCAGAAATTGTAAAAAATGGCACCTTCGCTTCACCTGCAATCGCTTTTGCAAGCAAGGTTTTACCAGTGCCTGGCGGTCCAATCATGAGCACCCCACGTGGAATGCGACCCCCAAGCTTCTGGAATTTGCCTGGATCACGCAAGAACTCAACAAGCTCAGAAACTTCTTCTTTCGCTTCATCACAACCAGCGACATCTGCAAACGTAGTTTGATTAGAGGCTTCATCCAATTGACGCGCCTTGCTCTTTCCAAATGAGAATGCCCCACCTTTGCCGCCACCTTGCATTTGACGCATGAAGAAAATCCAAACGCCAATTAACAAAATCATTGGGAACCAGTTAATCAAAATGCTCATTAACAATGATTGTTCTTGCTCAGGCTTTGCTTCGACCTTCACATTGTTCTTTAACAAATCCCCCATCATGCCTGGGTCATAAGGCGCATATGAGTTGAATTTTTTTCCATCCGTATTTTCACCATGCAACACGCGACCTTCAATTGTGACTCTAGCCACATGACCTTGCTTCACTTCGTTGATGAATTGGGAATAGACAATCTGATTCTCTGAGCCATTCTTATTAGAGAACTGGTTAAAAACCGTCATCAAGATAATGGCAACAATCACCCATATCGCGATATTTTTGATGGTGTTATTCAAGATTACATCCTTTTAAAGACTGCATTTGCACAGTTAAAATCTTACCACTAAATTTAGTTTGTATTCCAAAAGCGACGGTTAAATTAACTTTCAACGGGCTTACGTTTCAATCCCAGCAGATAAACTTCCGTACTGCGATCTCGAGAAGCTTTAGGTTTGCGGGTCACTACCTTCTCAAAGCTATCTCGCATGATTTGCACAATTTCTTCAAATCCAGAACCAATGAATACTTTGACTAAAAAATTACCCTCTGGTTTCAGCCATTTCAAACTAAAGTCTACCGCTAGCTCTGTTAAGTAGACGGCATTAGGCTGATCTACCGAACTTATACCACTTATATTGGGGGCCATATCTGAAATTACAAGGTCAATTGGCTTACCACCCAATATTTCTTCCAATTGTTCAAGAATGGCATCCTCTCGGAAATCCCCTTGAATAAACTCAACTCCAGGGATACCCACCATGGGCAACAAATCTAAGGCAATCACACGCCCATTCCCTTTTAATCGCTGAATAGCCACTTGTGACCAGCTACCGGGGGTTGAGCCTAAATCCACGATCACCATGCCCGGTTTGATTAATCGATCTTTATCGTCAATCTCGATCAACTTATATGCCGCACGCGCACGATAACCGTCTTTTTGCGCAAGCTTAACGTAAGGGTCATTCACGTGTTCTTGCATCCAAGCTTTACTGGTTTTGGTTCTTTTCATGGCCTAGGCTTCATGTGATAAAATGCGATCCTTAACGAAACAACAAGACAAGATAGACACTGCGTGAATACTAAACAAATTAGCCACCTTCGCGGCTTGGCACACAAACTTAATCCAGTCGTGATGATTGGTAATAATGGTCTGACAGCCAATGTTTTGCAAGAGATTGAAAACAGTCTTAATGCCCACGAACTCATTAAAATAAAAGTATTTGGTGATGATCGTGAAGCGCGTGTTGCTATGCTGGAAGAAATCTGTGAAAAAACTGGCGCAACGAATGTCCATCACATTGGCAAACAGTTAGTGATCTATCGTCAGAATGAAGATGCCAAAATCGTTATCCCAAAATAACGCAACTCAACGCGAATGATTAATATCAACGCGTTGTTTTAAGCACCAATACCAAGCCTAGTAAACTTTGGATGGCATAAGCAATACTTGCCACACCATGCCAAGTTTCAAATCTATCCGCAAATACACTATGCATGACGTCTAATGGCAGGGCATCCGCTTTTAATTGGGCAATGATGGGGGCAATTCCAAAGTGACCTGCTAACGTGAGCAACAGCATCAAAAAGGCTGCCCAGAAAAAAGCTTGCTTCAACGCAGCACCACCATATTTCATTAACCGGTTCAATATCAAATAAAAACCGCAAGCCATCCCAATGTAAGCAACAATGGCAAACATTTCACCAGCCAACTGCCCCGCCACCTGACGATCAGGCAGATGATAGAATAATGTCGGTGCTGCCACATAACCGACTGCCCACAAAGCACCCACCCAAAGGGTGATTGAAATTAACGCTAACTTATCTGTCCATTGATTCATTGCGTAAGCTCCAGCGATTTAAATGTATTGAACGCGCAACACTTCATAAGAGCGAATACCATTAGGGGCCATCACTTCAGCCACATCACCCTCTGTCTTTCCAATTAAGGCGCGTGAGATAGGAGAGCTAATAGAAATCTTACCAGATTTAATATCTGCTTCATCATCGCCGACAATTTGGTAAGTCGCCGTATCACCGTTATCTAAATCTTCGACATCGATCGTCGCGCCAAATACGCAGCGACCTTCCCCATTCAAGGTTTTTGGATCAATAACCATCGCATTCGACAGTTTGCCTTCAATTTCAGCAATACGGCCTTCAATAAAACTTTGTTTTTCTTTAGCCGCCTCATACTCTGCATTTTCAGACAAGTCCCCTTGCGCACGCGCTTCAGAAATTGCCTCAATCACTGCAGGGCGATCGACACTTCTTAGTCTATGCAATTCAAGCTTTAAGAGTTCTGCGCCGTTTACTGTGACTGGAATTTGATTCATGTTGGTTACCTTGATTACTTGTTGCGTGTATCGCTATTGGTGGTCTCTATAAAATAAAAACCACACCTAAAAATAGGCGTGGTTAATTATTTGCTATGTTATTACTTAGTGAGTGCTTTGTGCAACTCTTGTAGGGATTTTACCTCAAGCTCTTGCATATGCCCCATGCCCATGCAAGCTGCCTTAGCACCAGCCAAAGTGGTGTAGTAAGTTACTTTTTGTTGCAATGCATTACGGCGAATCGCATAAGAGTCTTGCACCGCACGCTTATCTTCAGTGACGTTCACAATAAAACTGATTTCATTGTTTTTAATCATATCGACCACATGTGGACGACCTTCCGCCACTTTGTTGACCGGAGTCACTGTCAAACCCGCCTCTGCTAAAGCACTTGCTGTGCCACGTGTTGCAAGCAACTCAAAGCCTAAATTAGCTAAGGCCTGCGCGATTTCAACTACTCGTTCACGGTCTTCACGGCGCACACTAATGAACGCTTTACCACCTTTAGGCAGGACATCTCCAGAGCCAAGTTGGGATTTAACAAAGGCTTCCGCAAAAGTATTACCTATCCCCATGACTTCACCGGTCGATTTCATTTCCGGGCCAAGAATCGTATCGACACCAGGGAATTTAATGAATGGGAACACCGCCTCTTTCACAGAGAAGTATGGCGGAACAATCTCTTTGGTCACGCCTTGTTCTTTTAGCTTCCGACCAGTCATGCAGCGTGCTGCAATTTTAGCCAATTGCAGACCACATGCTTTTGAAACAAAAGGCACTGTGCGTGAAGCACGAGGATTGACCTCTAGCACATAGACCGTCTCACCTTGAATCGCGAACTGAACATTCATCAAACCAACAACGCCAAGGGCTTTTGCCATTTGAACGGTTTGCACGCGCAATTCATCTTGTAATTTTTTAGATAAGCTGTAAGGAGGTAAAGAACAGGCCGAATCGCCTGAATGGACGCCAGCTTGCTCAACGTGTTCCATAATACCGCCAATGATGACTTCTTCACCATCGCATAAAGCATCCACATCCACTTCCAGCGCATCATTTAAGAAGCGATCAAGTAGCACTGGGGATTCATTTGAAACCTTTACAGCCTCGCGCATATACCGCTCAAGCTGCGCTTGCTCTTGAACAATTTCCATGGCGCGACCACCCAGCACATAAGAAGGTCTCACCACTAACGGATATCCTATTTCTTGGGCTAATCGTAAAGCTTCATCAGGCGTTCTCGCTGTGCGATTAGGCGGTTGTTTTAATCCTAATTCTTGCAACATTTGCGGAAGCGCTCACGGTCCTCAGCACGGTCAATCGCATCTGGCGTCGTCCCGATAATTGGTACGCCAGCTTTTTCTAGATCACGCGCCAACTTCAGTGGGGTTTGACCACCATATTGCACAATCACGCCAACCGGTTTTTCAATCGCGACCACTTCGAGCACATCTTCTAACGTCAGGGGCTCAAAATATAAACGATCAGAAGTGTCATAATCGGTTGAAACAGTCTCCGGATTACAGTTCACCATGATGGTTTCATAACCATCTTCCCGCATCGCAAAAGCTGCATGCACGCAGCAGTAATCAAATTCAATCCCTTGACCAATTCGGTTAGGTCCGCCGCCAAGCACCATGATTTTCTTTTTATCATTAGGTTTTGCCTCGCACTCTTCCTCATAGGTCGAATACATATAGGCAGTGTTTGTTGCAAATTCAGCGGCGCAGGTATCCACCCGCTTATAAACTGGACGGACATTCAAGGCTTGACGATAAGCACGAACCGCATGCTGATCAGTGCCTAACAATTTCGCTAAACGGCGGTCAGAAAAACCACGGCGCTTCAATTGGAATAAAGCGTCTTTGTCTAAGTCTGCGAGGTGACGGCCATTTAATGCATTTTCACGCTTAATGATGTCTTCAATTTGCGCCAAGAACCATTGATCAATTTTAGAGTGGTCAAATACTTGTGCCACCGTCATGCCAGCACGGAAGGCATCGCCAACATACCAAATACGCTCAGGACCAGGCTCACCTAATTCTTTTTGAATCTCATCTAAGTCTAGTGTTTTCTCATCCAAGCCATCGACGCCAACTTCTAAACCTCGCAAGGCTTTTTGGAATGACTCTTGGAAGGTGCGGCCAATCGCCATCACTTCACCCACTGACTTCATTTGCGTCGTTAAACGTGAATCAGCTTGTGGGAATTTTTCAAAGGCAAAACGTGGAATCTTGGTCACAACATAATCAATTGATGGCTCAAATGAAGCTGGCGTTGCGCCGCCAGTAATCTCATTTTTAAGCTCATCAAGGGTAAAGCCAACCGCTAATTTTGCCGCTACTTTCGCAATAGGGAAACCAGTTGCTTTTGAAGCCAATGCAGATGAACGAGAAACACGCGGGTTCATCTCAATCACGATCATGCGTCCGTCGGTTGGGTTGATGGCAAACTGCACGTTCGACCCACCTGTATCTACGCCAATTTCACGTAGCACCGCAAGCGAAGCATTACGCATGATCTGATATTCTTTATCTGTCAGCGTCTGAGCAGGTGCAACCGTAATTGAGTCACCTGTATGAACGCCCATCGGATCCAGGTTCTCAATAGAGCAAATAATGATGCAGTTATCTTGACTGTCGCGCACCACTTCCATCTCATACTCTTTCCAACCAAGTAGAGACTCTTCAATCAACAATTCTTTAGTCGGTGATGCCTCAAGTCCGCGTTCACAAATCGCAATAAACTCTTCACGATTGTAAGCAATCCCACCGCCACTTCCACCCATGGTAAAGGATGGGCGAATAATCGCTGGATAGCCAATGCTGGCTTGAACTTGCAAGGCCTCTTCTAAGCTATGCGCCATTGAAGAACGCGCTGAGCCAAGACCAATTTTAGTCATGGCTTCTTTAAATTTTTGTCGATCTTCTGCTTTATCAATAGCGTGCTTGCTTGCACCAATTAACTCGACGTTGTATTTCTTAAGTACACCATGCTTATCTAAATCTAATGCACAATTAAGCGCAGTCTGCCCACCCATGGTCGGCAATAGTGCATCTGGGCGTTCTTTAGCGATAATTTTTTCAACCACTTGCCAGGTTACAGGCTCAATATAAGTCGCATCCGCCATTTCCGGATCAGTCATAATAGTGGCTGGATTTGAGTTCACCAAGATCACGCGATAGCCTTCTTCACGAAGGGCCTTACATGCCTGCGCACCTGAGTAATCAAACTCACAAGCTTGACCAATGACAATTGGCCCAGCGCCTATAATCAAAATACTTTTTATGTCTGTACGTTTTGCCATAATTTTCTTATTGCTTTTGCTGTTTCATAGAGTCGACAAATCGATCGAACAAATAACTCATTTCTGTAGGCCCAGGACTCGCTTCAGGATGACCTTGAAAGCTAAAAGCTGGTTGATCTGTGCGTGCAATACCTTGCAAACTACCATCAAACAATGACACATGGGTTGTTCGCAAATTCGCTGGCAAACTATTCACATCCACAGCAAATCCATGATTCTGACTAGTAATGAATACTCGCTTATCATCTATATCCTGAACAGGATGATTAGCGCCGTGATGGCCAAACTTCATCTTGAGTGTTTTAGCCCCTGATGCCAAAGCTAATAACTGATGCCCTAAACAAATGCCAAAAGTAGGCACGCCGGCATCCACAATGGTCTTAATGGCGCTAATGGCATAATCACAGGGCTGAGGATCTCCTGGACCATTGGACAAGAACACACCGTCCGGCTTTAACGCCAAAGCCTCTTCTGCAGTCGCTTGTGCAGGCAAAACGGTGACCTTACAACCACGAGCGGTTAACATCCGCAATATATTGCGCTTAACCCCATAGTCAAAGGCGACGACATGGAAGTTGAATTGCGTTGGTTTTGAATAACCAGAAACCAAATCCCACTCACCTTCAGTGAAAGCATAAGATTGCTTTACAGTGACTACTTTTGCCAAATCCATTCCTGACAATCCGGGAAAAGCTTTTGCTTGCGCCAAGGCTTCAGACTCAGTGATATCGCCAGCAATAATACAGCCTGCTTGCGCCCCTTTTTCACGAAGAATTCGGGTAAGTTTGCGGGTGTCAATGTCTGCAATGGCAACCACATTATTAGCCACTAAGTATTCAGAAAGAGACTGCTCACTCCGCCAATTGCTATGAACTAAGGGCAAATCACGAATAATTAAACCGCTGGCATAAACTTGTCCTGACTCAACATCTTCAGCATTCACTCCAGTGTTGCCGATATGCGGATAAGTTAAAGTAACGATTTGCTTGGTATAGGATGGATCTGTGAGAATTTCTTGATAGCCTGTCATCGAAGTATTAAAAACCACCTCGCCAACAGTTTGACCGGGAGCGCCAATTGAAATACCACGAAACACTGTCCCATCAGCAAGTACTAACATGGCTGGCGTGTGTTGCGGCACTTATAACCCCTTGTTTTTAAATATTTATCGCCCGATAAGCGGCGGATGTGCAAAGCGGGAAGAGTGTGTGCTCGTCCCGCTGCATAATAAGTGAATTATAGCTGAAATAGGCCAAGCCATCAATCAGCTTTATTGCAAAGTTTAATTAACGCAAACCAAGTACATCTTGCATATCAAACAAGCCTGATTTCTTGTCCTGCATAAACTTACCTGCTCTTAATGCGCCTAGTGCAAAAGTTGCTCGGCTGCTTGCCTTATGGGTCAACTCAACACGCTCGCCGATCCCTGCAAAAAGCACGGTGTGATCTCCGACGACATCTCCACCACGAACCGTTGAAAACCCAATCGTGCTTGGATCACGTTCCCCAGTCACCCCTTCGCGACCATAGATTGCACAATCATCCAAACTTCGTCCCAAAGCGGTTGCTGCTGCTTCGCCAAGTCTTAATGCCGTCCCTGAGGGAGCATCTACTTTATGGCGATGGTGCGCTTCGATTACTTCAATATCGTAACCTTCGCTCAAGACCTTAGCTGCAGCCTGAACCAAACTGATTAAAAGCGTCACACCGACACTCATATTGGGGGCAAACACCACTGCAATGTCTTTAGATGCATCAGCAATCATGGCTTTTTGTTCATGGTTAAAGCCTGTAGTACCAATCACCATGTTGACACCAGCTTTTTGACAAGCATTTAAATAAATCAAGCTCGGTTCTGGGCGTGTAAAATCGACCAAGACATCGGCCCCTTTCAATGCTGCATCAACATCATGACTAATCAGCACTCCCGTCTTTTTCCCAAATTGCTCACCTGCATCACGTCCTATTTGAGGACTATCTGCTCGATCAAGGGCGCCATGGAGCTTTAAGTCATTGTCTGAAAACACGCTCTCCAAAAGCGCATGCCCCATGCGACCAGAACATCCTGCAATCACCACATTTAACATTTCAAATCATTCTTTCTATATTCAGCCAACTCAGAATCCAATTTTTTCCAACATACGCTCAAAATACCCAGGAGCATCTTCAGACGGCAATGGATCCTTCACGCTTCCTGGCTTAGTTATCGCCGGTTTTGATTCCTTTACCTCAGGCTTAATTTCTTGCGGAGGCGGCTGTTCAGATTTAACTGACACAGGCTTAGCCTCTTGAGGTAATGCGACTGGCTCAGACTTCGCTTCTGGGGCAGACTTAAGCGCTTCTTTCGCAGAATCTTGTATCATTTTTTCGGGCATCGCTTCTGATTTCTCATCGGATGTCGCCTCCCTAACTTTAGGAATATCAGCCAGTACGTTATCCTTTTGAACATCAAGATTCGCTGATTTTGATAGAACAGATTCTCTTAGAATCACCCAGTTGTTTTGCTCATTAGCAAGACTCAATTCCTTCACCACATGGTCACTAAACTTACCATTTGAGTAGTG
>CAIVUE010000140.1 GCA_903909015.1 uncultured Methylophilaceae bacterium | reverse complement strand
CGTAAAGCACCGGCAGAATTACTGTTTCCGGATAACATTGATCATGTCACCATTCAAAACGTCTCTTGTACTAAGAAACGTTTAAGTCCTTGGCAGTTTGACCAAGATTCGGCCAATCAAATGCTGACTAAGCAGTTTAATACGCATGATTTAGATGGCTATGGGTGTGCTGATTTAACTCTAGCAATCGCTGCTGCTGGTGCATTGCTGGATTACGTTAAACACACTCAACGGACGACACTCCCCCATATCAACGGGTTGATTGTTGAGCAGTCCAGTCAATATGTTCAGTTGGATGCTGCCACTCGTCGAAATTTAGAAATAGATGTCACGATACGTGGTGAGACCTCACCGACTTTATATTCGCTGCTTAATACAACCCAAACGACAATGGGCGCCCGTATGTTGCGTCATTGGCTTCATCATCCTTTGCGTGATTTAAATGAGGTGGTTTCTAGAAATGATGCCGTATCTGCATTGATTAATGCAGACGAGCCCTTGATTAGGCATTCGCTTCGCGAGGTTGGGGATATTGAGCGTATTACTACTCGGATAGCACTTAAAACAGCTAGGCCAAGAGACTTGTCTGGGCTGCGCGACAGTTTGCTGCAATTTCCATCATTGCAAGGGGCACTTGCAAACATCGAGACGGACTTAATTAAGCGTATTTATGGGCACTTAACCGTGCCAGAAAAACTATTAACGCTTCTGATACAGGCCATCCAGCAGGAGCCATCAGCGATGCTTCGTGATGGCGGCGTTATTGCAGATGGATATGACGCTGAGCTCGATGAGTTACGCGGTTTGCAAGCTAATTGCGGTGACTTCTTATTGAAATATGAAGCGGAAGAACGTGAGCGAAGCGGCTTACCAAACTTAAAAGTCGAATATAACAGCGTCCATGGCTTTTATATTGAGATCAGTCGCGCGCAAGCTGAAAATGCGCCTGTAGAGTACCGTCGTCGCCAAACCTTAAAAAATGCAGAGCGTTTTATTACCCCTGAGTTAAAAGCGTTCGAAGATAAAGTGCTCTCAGCCAATGAACGCGCTCTGGCACGTGAAAAGATACTCTACGAAGGTGTGCTCGATGAGCTGGCTCAAGAAATTAACACGTTGCAAACTAATGCAATCGCCATCGCGCAACTTGATGTGTTAGCTACATTTGCGGAGCGTGCAATCGCACTCAATTATGTTGTGCCAGAATTTGTGACTGAGGAAGGTATTCATATCGTTGGGGGGCGTCATCCAGTTGTTGAGCAAATTGCTCAACCCTTTAT
Source organism: uncultured Methylophilaceae bacterium (assembly GCA_903909015.1). GTDB lineage: Bacteria > Pseudomonadota > Gammaproteobacteria > Burkholderiales > Methylophilaceae > Methylopumilus_A. Next base: position 1,198 of record CAIVUE010000140.1, on the reverse strand, counting down.
TGCAAATGATGTTGTGTTATCCCCCTACCGCCAAATGCTGCTGATTACGGGGCCCAATATGGGTGGTAAATCTACCTTCATGCGACAAACTGCTTTAATTGTATTGTTGGCGCATTGTGGGTGCTTTGTGCCTGCGAAGTCTGCAAAGATAGGTAAGATTGATCGTATATTTACGCGAATTGGCGCCTCGGATGATCTGGCAGGTGGGCGGTCTACCTTTATGGTTGAGATGACTGAAACAGCCAATATTTTGAATAATGCCACGCCATATAGCCTGGTATTGTTAGATGAAATAGGCCGAGGGACTTCAACTTTTGATGGTTTAAGCTTAGCTTGGGCTTGCGGTAAACAACTCTTAGAAAGAAATCGCAGTTACACACTTTTTGCCACCCATTATTTTGAATTAACGCGATTAGTTGAAGAATTTAAACAAGTTGCCAACGTTCATTTGGATGCGACTGAGCATGGGAACGGAATTGTATTCCTACACACCGTTCAAGAAGGCGCTGCAAATCAAAGTTATGGTCTTCAGGTGGCTGCCTTGGCGGGGATTCCGAAAAGTGTTGTCGCTTCCGCAAGGCGAAAATTAACGCAACTTGAAAATCAGAATGTGGAGGCGGGACCTCAATCGGATATGTTCGTGACGGATGTGCCTGCTGAAATGCCTTTACATCCAGTGGTGGGGGAGCTTGAGACCTTAGATCCAGATGACCTAACCCCTAAGCAAGCGCTCGAAGCTTTATATAAACTTAAAAGCTTGATTTAGTTATTGAATTTAGGTTAAGAAGAAAGTCCTGCATGGGACTTTCTTTTCGTTAGATATTAGTGATGGTGACCGCCAGCGCCATGAACGTGGCCATGTGCTACTTCTTCTTGAACTGCAGTACGAACGTCAGTCACTCTTGCTTTAAATAGCACGCGTTCGCCAGCCCAAGGATGGTTGCCGTCTACAACAACTTTTCCGTCATCAATATTCGTGATGGTATATAAAACCACATCGCCAGTTTCGTCTTCACCTTCGAACTGCATGCCGACTTTTAAATCTTTACTTGGGAACGCGGCGATTGGCTCCATCTGGACCAAGGTTTCATCATAGTCACCAAATGCATCGGCGGGTTCTAATGAGATCTCAATAGAATCACCAACATTTTTTCCATGGAGTTCTTCTTCTACACGAGGGAAGATGTTGTCATAACCG
>CAIVUE010000139.1 GCA_903909015.1 uncultured Methylophilaceae bacterium | reverse complement strand
TGGATGGCGAGTACCAAAACTTTAAAGCCAAAGGTGGCGCTTATACCCGCGAACACTTCTTTGGCAAATATCCTGCATTAAAAGAGATGGTCGCTGCGATGTCTGACCAAGACATCTGGCGCTTAAATCGTGGCGGTCACGACCCTCACAAAGTATATGCCGCTTATGCAGCCGCAACACAACATAAAGGTCAGCCAACCGTTATCCTAGCCAAGACTGTTAAAGGTTATGGCATGGGCGACGCGGGTGAAGCGCAAAATACTACGCACCAACAAAAGAGCATGGACATTGCTTCATTGAAAGCATTCCGTGATCGTTTTGACCTGCCACTTACTGACGAACAAGTTGAAAGTTTATCGTTCTACAAACCCTCTGCAGATTCACCAGAAATGGTTTACATGGCAGAACGTCGTGCAGCAATGGGTGGTTCTGTGCCAGCACGTCGTCGTCGCGGCAATGAACTCATCGTTCCAGAACTCTCAGCGTTTGAAAACATGTTAACGGCCACAGGTGAACGTGAAATTTCAACAACCATGGCGTTTGTCCGCATCTTATCGACGCTCGTTCGTGACAAACAAATTGGCAAATACATTGTGCCTATCGTCCCCGATGAAGCTCGGACTTTTGGTATGGAAGGGATGTTCCGCCAACTTGGGATCTACTCTTCTGCTGGCCAACTGTATGAGCCACAAGATAACGACCAAGTCATGTTCTATAAAGAATCTAAAGATGGTCAGATTCTAGAAGAAGGCATTAATGAAGCGGGCGCATTCTCCTCATGGATTGCTGCTGCAACTGCTTACAGCGTGACCGGCACGCAAATGATTCCTTTCTACATCTTCTACTCAATGTTTGGATTCCAACGAATTGGCGACTTAGCTTGGGCCGCTGGCGATTCACGTGCGCGTGGATTCGTCTTAGGTGCTACAGCTGGCCGTACCACATTGAACGGTGAAGGCTTGCAGCACGAAGATGGCCATAGCCATTTGATGTCAGCGACCATCCCAAATTGCGTGTCTTATGATCCGACATTTGGCTATGAACTTGCCGTCATTATTCAAGAAGGCATGCGCCGCATGGTGCAAAACCAAGAAGATGTTTACTACTACATCACATTGATGAATGAAAACTACAGTCATCCAGAAATGCCTAAGGGCTCTGAAGCTGGCATCCTAAAAGGGATGTACGCTTTCAGCAAATCAAAAGCTAAAGGTCCCAAAGTACAATTGATGGGCAGTGGCGTGATCTTACGTGAAGTCATTGCAGCAGCAGAGCTGCTCGAAAAACATTGGGGCGTTTCTCCTGATGTTTGGAGTGTCACGAGCTTCACTGAGTTACGCCGTGAAGGCTTAGATGCTGAGCGCTGGAACATGCTCAACCCAGAGAAGAAACCAAAATTAAGCTATGTTGCGGAATGCCTCGCTAAAACTGAAGGCCCTGTGATTTCATCAACAGACTATATGAAATCATTCGCAGACCAAATCCGTAATTTTGTGCCTCAACGTTTTGTGTCATTAGGGACAGATGGTTATGGCCGCAGTGATAGCCGTGAGGCGCTCCGTAGCTTCTTTGAAGTGGATCGATATTATGTGGTACTTGCCGCGCTAAAAGCATTAGCAGATGAAGGTAAATTACCGGCAAGTAAGGCGGCTGAGGCGATTAAGAAATATAAAATCGACGCCAATCGCCCAAATCCAACAACCGTTTAAGCCAACTTTAAGGCTTACACAGAGAAGACTCTCTTAAGGAATAACAGCATGGCAATTAAAGAAGTTCTTGTCCCAGATATTGGCAACTTTGATAGCGTTGACGTGATCGAAGTGTTGGTCAAAGAGGGTGACACTGTTGCAAAAGATGACTCGCTCATCACATTAGAATCTGACAAAGCATCAATGGACATTCCTGCGCCATTTGGCGGCGTTGTTAAGAGCATCAGCATGAAAGTGGGCGACAAAGCTGCTCAAGGGGGTCTGATTTTGACCTTAGATGCTTCTGATGTTGCACCCGCAGAAAAACCTGCGGCGAAACCGAGCCCAACGCCCGTTGTTTCAACGGTCACAGTTGACGAGAAACACGTTGCGATTCCTGAGCCAAGCAGACCTGTTGCTGAAGTGCCAAAAGTCATTCAGCCTCAAGGCACGCCTAATCCGATTGGTGCAAGCGCAGTCGGTGCAGATGGCAAGTCTGCTCATGCCAGTCCGTCCGTCCGTAAATTTGCTCGTGAACTTGGGGTGAATTTAAGCTTAGTGCGCGGCACTGGCCCAAAAAACCGAATTGTTCAAGAGGACGTTCAAGCCTTTGTGAAAGGTGAGCTGGCTAAACCACGTTCTGAGAACATGGGTGGTGGATTAAGTACGCTTCCAATGCCTGTGATCGATTTTAGCCAATTTGGCGAAATCGAAAGCAAACCACTTTCACGCATCAAAAAATTATCCGGAGCTAACTTACACCGCAACTGGGTGACCGCACCGCATGTGACGCAATTTGATGAAGCTGACATTACCGACTTGGAAGATTTTCGTAAGTCCATGTTAGCGGACGCAGAAAAACGTGGCGCAAAACTCACCCTTCTTGCCTTCTTAATGAAAGCGGTTGTTAACGCACTGCGCACCTATCCTAACTTCAATGCATCCCTCTCAGCTGACGGGGATACTTTGATCATGAAAAATTATTTCAATGTGGGGTTTGCATGCGACACGCCTGATGGCTTAGTGGTCCCCGTCGTGCGTGATGTAGATAAAAAAGATGTCTTAGATATTGCGCGTGATTTGGCGGATCTCTCTGCAAAAGCCCGTGAACGCAAACTCAAAATCGAAGAAATGCAAGGCGGCTGCTTCACCATTTCTAGCTTAGGTGGCATTGGTGGCACGATGTTTACGCCAATTATCAATTGCCCAGAAGTGGCGATTTTAGGGGTTTCTCGCTCGACATTCCAACCAGTTTATAACAAAGAAACTGGCAGCTTCGAACCACGTCTTGTATTGCCTATGTCCCTTTCATACGACCACCGCGTGATTGACGGTGCAGATGGCGCACGTTTTACGAGCCACTTGCGCATGATGTTATCCGACGTTCGTCGTTTGTTACTTTAAGGGGCTGGCATGAGCAATTTAGTAGAAGTCATTGTCCCCGATATTGGTAACTTCGATAGCGTTGATGTCATCGAAGTCTTAGTCAAAGTAGGTGACACAGTTGCAAAAGAAGATTCACTCATCACGCTTGAGTCGGATAAAGCCTCCATGGACATCCCGTCCTCCGAGGCTGGGGTTGTTAAAGAAATCAAAATTAAAGTGGGGGATAAAGTCGCTAAAGGCACGTTAATTTTAGTGCTAGAAGCTGAGCAAGCCATTGCAAGCGCAGCCCCACAAGTAAACGCATCTCAAACAGAAGCGCCTGCAGCACCCCAACAGACAGTTGCGGCACCAAGCCCTTCCGTGGCAACTGGCGACAATGATATGAGTTGCGAAGTCGTGGTCTTGGGCTCTGGGCCTGGTGGCTATACCGCCGCCTTCCGCGCCGCAGACTTAGGTAAAAAAGTGGTTCTCATCGAGCGCTATGCCACCTTAGGCGGCGTTTGCTTGAACGTGGGTTGTATCCCGTCGAAAGCCTTGCTCCATACCGCAAAAGTCATCACCGAAGCAGAAGAGACAGCGCATCATGGCGTGGCCTTTGGAAAACCAAATGTCGATCTTGCGCAGCTTCGCACCTGGAAAGCTAACGAAGTTGTGGGTAAGCTCACGGGTGGCTTGGCCGCCATGGCAAAACAACGTGAAGTGACCGTGTTACAGGGATTAGGTCAATTCACCAGCCCGCACCAAATTGCCGTCACAGGCGCCGATGGCAAAGTCACTAAAGTGGGCTTTGAGAACGCCATTATTGCTGCAGGTTCACAAGCCACAAAATTTCCTGGCGCCCCGATTGATGAACGCATTATGGACTCAACAGGCGCATTAGCCTTGGCAGACATTCCAAAACGCATGCTTGTGATTGGCGGGGGCATTATTGGTCTAGAGATGGGTACTGTTTATGACGCTCTAGGCTCAAAAGTGAGCGTGGTTGAATTTACTGACGGCCTCATTCAAGGCTGCGACCGTGACCTTGTGCGTCCGCTACAAAAACGGATGGAAAAACGCTTTGAAGCCATCATGCTCAATACCAAAGTGGCGAATATCGAAGCTAAAGCGGATGGTATTCATGTGAGTTTCGAAGGAGTCAACGGCAACACCGACGCCCCTAAAGATGTGGAAGTGTATGACCGCGTGCTCGTGTCAATTGGTCGCCGTCCTAACGGCTTAAATATTGGTGCTGAACATGCTGGGGTAGCGGTGGATGAACGGGGCTTTATTAACGTAGATAAGCAAATGCGCACCAACGTGCCACACATTTTTGCCATTGGCGACATCGTCGGACAACCTATGCTAGCCCACAAAGCGACCCACGAAGGCAAAGTGGCGGCTGAAGTCATTGCAGGTCACAAAGTAGAATTCCAAGCAATGGTGATTCCATCGGTGGCCTATACAGATCCAGAAGTGGCATGGGCAGGCATGACTGAAACGGAAGCAAAAGCTAAAGGGATCGCAATTGAAAAAGCGAGCTTCCCTTGGGCCGCTAGTGGTCGCGCACTATCTATTGCTCGCACCGAAGGTTCGACCAAGCTCATCTTTGATAAAGACACCCACCGCGTCATTGGTGCTGGGATCGTTGGCGTCAATGCGGGTGAGCTTTTAGCTGAAGCGGTTTTAGCCATTGAAATGGGCGCAGATGCGCATGACCTTGGTCTTACCATCCACGCCCATCCAACCCTTTCAGAAACCGTATGTTTTGCAGCAGAAATGAAAGAAGGCACGATTACCGACTTGTACATCAAGAAGCGCTAATCGGCTTGAAATAAAAAAAGGAGGCTTTAAGCCTCCTTTTTTTATTCACACTTATAATCCTAACTCAGTTAAGCCTGGATGCTCGTCGGGCCTTCTACCTTGTGACCAATGAAATAATCGTTGAGAAGTCTGAATCGCTAGATCATTAATGCTCGCATAGCGCTTTTGCATCAATCCCAACTCGTTAAATTCCCAATTCTCATTCCCATAGGAGCGCCACCACTGACCCACATCATCATGCCATTCGTAAGCAAAACGCACGGCGATTCGATTGCCTTCAAACGCCCAGAGCTCTTTAATCAAACGATATTCATGCTCTTTGGCCCATTTTTGGGTTAAGAACGCCACAATCTCGGCTCGACCAGATAAAAATTCATTCCGGTTTCTCCAGGCACTATCAATCGTATAGGCAAGTGAAACGCCCTGTGGATTACGACCATTCCAGCCATCTTCAGCCATCCGCACTTTTTGGGTTGCAGTTTCACGTGTAAATGGTGGAGACGGCGGACGGGCTTGGTCACTCATTTCGATGTTTCCACTGAGGGCTGCGGTGGAGGCTCAGCAGGTAAAGCCTGTAAATCCTCTGGGCTTAGCAACTCGACTTTTTCAGGATGCAAATCCGGCAAGGCTTCATGAGTGTTTACTGAAGGGGAAGACACCCATTTAAAATAAGAGAAGATCGCAATATTCAATATCACTAATAAAATCAAATAACGTTTCATACGAGCTCGCTACCCATTAAATACAAACCCTCTAAAACCAAGCCTTCCACAAAGACCGGCTTGACCCCAAAAATTGGCGTTAAAATTGGCAATAATAATGGAGCATCGCCACCGGTCATGACAATACTTGGCACATCCTGACAACGAGATTCTAATTGATCAGCCTGCATCACAATTGCCCCCACCATCGCCATGATAATTCCGCTATAGCTTGCATCGGCTGTATTGCGGGGTAGTATCTGCCTTTGCCCATGCGTTGGATTAACCGCATCCGTTTTTTGAACCAAAGCACTTTGCATCATATGCAAACCTGGCACAATCAAGCCACCTAAGAAGGTATCTTGAAAGAGACTATCAATCGTCAACGCCGTCCCGACATTCACCACCAAACAAGCTGGCTGATTGGCGTAACGCTTATAGGCGGCAACCATCGCAGCCCAACGATCTACGCCTAATTGCGATGGCGTCTCATACTGGTTCTTTAACCCGCAACTCAAAGCTTGAGCGTATGCGAAAGAAAAAGGAATATTAGCTTTAAGTAATAAAGCCTCAAGCTTTTGTGCGATTAATTGACCTGCCACATTCGCCACAATTGCTTGCTTACATGCCTGCCAATCTCTGGGGATTTCAAAATCATCCAGGTCAGCATTTAAACAAAACCCTGTCGTTTGTATAGTGCCTTCTGCAGCAAATATTGCCCACTTGGTCCGAGTATTCCCTGTATCGATCGTTAAAATCATGCAAGCCCCCGCAAACTAATTTCCCCTGCCGAAAAGCGTTGTTCCCCTTGCGGCGTATTCACGAGCAAAATACCATCTAATGCCACCCCAGTGACCTCTCCATGCACTTCACGACCGTCTGGCATCAACATTTTAACGGCTTGTTGATGGTAGGCATGATAGCCTATCCACTCTTCCCGAAGCGCTTCAAAACCATGCTGTTCAAACGTACTTAATACATCGGCCATGTGTTTTAAGAGCGTGCCAAGCAGTACGTTAGAGTTGGCAGCATCTGGTTTAATGCGATAGAGGTCGGTAAATGCCTGATCGATCTGGCGTGATACGTGATCAGGTAGTCGCAGATTAATACCAACCCCAATCACTGCCGCGCTTGGTCCATCCATGTCGCCTTGCAATTCAATCAAGATACCGGCTAACTTTTGATTTCCAGATGCCGTTTCGACCAACAAATCATTCGGCCATTTAAGCTTTAGACCATGAACACCTAAGGCATCTAAAGCACGCACCAAGGCTACACCGACGGCAAGGCTCAGCCCAGAAAGCGCTGAGGCCCCTACTTGAAACCGCCACAACAAAGAAAAAGTTAAACTCGCTCCCAGCCCTGCATGCCAAGTGCGTCCACGCCTACCCTTGCCTGCAGTTTGTAACTCTGCCACCACACAAGTGGCATGGGGAATGGTTTGTCCACCCAACATCGTAGCACCACTGACATTGGTTTTTTTCATCAAATAACTATTCGTAGACTCAAGCGTGTCGTGCAATTCAAGTTTGAACCAGGCCCGCTCTTGTCCAATCGCATTCAAGATTTCGTCGCTATTCAGAAACTTGATCGGATCAGGTAATTTATAGCCGCGTCCCCGCACAGAAAAAATCTCGACACCTAAACTTTGGGCCTCTTGGATCGCGCTCCACACTGTCGTACGCGTCACATTAAAATGTTGGGCAATCGCTTCACCTGAGTGAAAGCGACCATCTGCAAGTAAGCGTAAAATTGGGAATGTCAGCGTGTTAATCATCTTGAATGAGAGTTTAGCATAGGCTTAAGCGGCCCATCATGAAGGAACACGCCACGCGAAGGCGCTCACAGTGTAAAATAACGACTAACTTATACACAACCATTGCTATGTCATCAGAAAAAACACCTATCGCACCTGCTTCTAACTTTATTCGCGGCATTATTGATCGCGATTTAGCGCAAGGCACTAACGCTAGCCGTCGCTGGGCAGGCACGCCAGGAAATGCAGCACACCATGCAGTAGGCGAACCAGATCCGGCTAAAATTCGCACCCGCTTTCCGCCAGAGCCGAATGGCTATTTACACATAGGTCACGCAAAAAGTATTTGCCTCAATTTTGGTCTAGCGCGTGATTACGAAGGCGTATGTCACATGCGTTTTGATGACACTAACCCTGAAAAAGAAGAACAAGAATACGTTGATAGCATCACTGAAATGGTCAAATGGCTGGGTTTTGGTTGGGATGCTTTTGGAAAATCGCATTTGTATTATGCGAGTAACTATTTTGATTTAATGTACCAAGCGGCTGAAGCCTTAATTAGCGCAGACAAAGCCTATGTTGATGAACAATCGGCGGAAGAGATGCGTGTTAATCGCGGCACGCTCACTGAGCCTGGTAAAAACTCGCCGTGGCGCAACCGCACGATTGAAGAGAACCTCACTAAATTCCGTGAAATGCGTGATGGCAAACATGCCGATGGAAGCATGGTATTACGTGCCAAAATTGACATGACATCACCAAACATTAATTTACGTGACCCAGCGATTTACCGGATTAAACGCGCCCATCATCACAATACAGGTGATCAATGGTGCATCTATCCGATGTACACTTTTGCACACCCATTGGAAGATGCCTTTGAAGGCATCACCCATTCAATCTGCACACTGGAATTTGAAGATCAACGTCCATTCTATGACTGGGTACTAGAACGTTTAGCAGAAGCTGGCATGCTCGCGCATCCACTTCCAAAACAATATGAATTTGCCCGCCTAAATCTGACTTACGTGGTACTTTCAAAACGTAAACTGATTGACTTGGTGGAAAACCAACACGTTTCTGGTTGGGATGATCCGCGCTTGCCGACACTCGCTGGGGCTCGTCGACGTGGCTATACGCCAGAAGGCTTCCGTCTTTTTGCAGACCGAATTGGTGTATCGAAATCCGATTCTTGGATTGAGTACACCATCTTAGAAGACTGCATGCGTGAAACCCTTAACTTATCGGCAGAGCGCCGCATTGCGGTTCTTGATCCCATTAAATTAGTGATTGATAACTATCCAGCAGGTCAATCTGAAGATTGCTTTGCCCCCAATCATCCTCTCAAGCCAGAGTTAGGAAAGCGCACAATCCAACTCAGTCAGGAATTGTGGATTGAACGAGAAGACTTCATGGAAGAACCTAGCAAAGGCTTCTTCCGCTTAGTGCCAGATGGCCTCGTTCGATTGCGCTATGGTTATGTGGTCAAATGTACAGGCTTCGAAAAAGATGATAATGGCCGTGTCACCACCGTCCATTGTGAATACTTACCTGATACTAAATCTGGTACGCCTGGCTCAGATAGCGTCAAAGTAAAGGGCAACATCCATTGGGTCTCAGCATCGCATGCTTATGCGGCAGAAATTCGGATGTATGACCGTTTATTTAAAGAAGCCCATCCAGGAAGTGGTGACCGTGACTATTTAGAAGACATCAATCCGAATTCTGTGACCACGATCACCGCACAGTTGGAATTGAGTTTAAAAGATGCCAGGCCAAGCGATAGCTTCCAGTTTGAGCGACACGGATACTTTATCGCTGATGTTAAGGACAGTGTATCTAATAAGCCCGTCTTTAATCGAACGGTCACATTAAAGGACACTTGGCAAAAATAGGTGCGCCATAAAAAAGCAGCCTTTTGGCTGCTTTTTTATTTAAATGACTACTTGGTCTCTTTGGCAACGACCTCAGCAATTTCATCGGCCAATTGACGGACCAATGGGCCATCAACCCCTTCAACCATGACCCGCAATTTTAGCTCCGTTCCAGAAGCTCGCAGTAAAATGCGCCCGTTACCATTTAAAGTATGTTCCGCTTTATCAACGGCGCGTTGAACAGCCTCGTTTTTTGCCAAATCAATGCGCTGCTTGACCGGCACATTCACGAGCACTTGCGGATACAACATTAAGGCTTGGCCAGCTTCTAATAAGGTTTTCTTTTGGGCATTAAGCGCTGCTAATACTTGCAACGCTGCAATGATGCCATCGCCACTAGTATGTTTATCTAAGCAAAGGATATGGCCTGAATTCTCGCCACCCAATTGCCAATGATTCTTGACCAATAATTCACGCACATATCGATCCCCTACTTTAGCGCGCTCAAAGGCAATCTGCATTTTCTTAAATTGATGTTCCAGCGCTAAGTTGGTCATCAAAGTCCCTGCAACACCGCCCAAAAGCGTGCCTTGTTGGTGACGATGCTCAGCAATAATATAGAGAAGCTGATCGCCATCGAGTAGATTGCCCGCAGAGTCAACCATCATTACACGGTCACCATCTCCATCAAAAGCAATGCCCAAATCCGCTTGATGTTCAACCACTGCTTTGCATAAGTCTTTTGGATGCGTTGTACCACAATCCGCATTAATATTTAAACCATCAGGATGGTTCGCAATCGTAATGACTTTTGCACCCAGCTCATGGAATACTGGAGGTGCAACGTGATAGGTCGCCCCATTCGCACAATCAAGAACAATCTTTAGGCCACGTAAATCTAAATCGTTGGGGAAGGTACTTTTACAAAACTCGACATAACGGCCTGCCGCATCATCAATCCGCTTAACTTGCCCCAATGCGGCCGAAGGCATAACCTCCATCGCTTTATCTAGCTCAGCTTCAATTTGATGCTCAACTTCGTCAGGAAGTTTAGTCCCTAAACTTGAGAAAAATTTGATCCCATTATCTTCAAAAGGATTATGGGAGGCTGATATCACAATCCCTGCTTGCGCTCTTAAGGCGCGGGTTAAATAAGCAATCGCTGGCGTTGGCATTGGTCCAGTTAAGCGAACGTTCACCCCAGCAGCACATAGGCCAGCCTGTAAGGCGGATTCCAACATATAACCTGAAATGCGCGTATCTTTTCCAATCAGAACAGTGGGCCGTTTATCCTTGGATAGATAACCATCAGCATTTGCTAATACACGCCCAGCGGCATAACCTAAACGCATCACAAATTCAGGCGTGATAGGCGTTTTGCCTACTCGCCCACGAATGCCATCAGTCCCGAAATATTTTTTACCCATAGTTAATATCTTTAATTATTTTTAGTGATGCATCACAGCAGAAACCACCTTAAGCGCGTCCACCGTTGGTTTCACATCATGAACCCGAACAATATTCGCACCCTTGATCACAGACAAGACCGATGCAGCAATACTTGCATGTAAGCGTTCATCCACATTTAATCCAACCACTTGGCCCAATACAGACTTACGAGAAAGTCCAACCAATAAAGGCAACCCTAATGATTGTAAGCTTGATAAATGATTAAGCAAGGTGAGATTATGCGCGGTTCGTTTGCCAAAGCCAAACCCGGGATCTAACAAAATGCGATCGCGACTAATGCCAGCCATCTCTATCAGTTGCAACCGAGCACTTAAGAACTCAGTGACTTCTAGCACCACATCCCCATATTGCGGATCTAATTGCATGGTTTGTGGCAGTCCTTGCATATGCATTAAACAAACGCCGACCTGACTTCGAGCCACGACTTCTAAAGCATGCGCCTCCTGCAAGGCACGTACATCATTGACCATGTCCACGCCTGCATCAATGGCTGCACGCATCACTTCAGGCTTGTAAGTATCAATTGAGAGAGGAACCCCTGCTTGCAATAAGCCTTCAATCACAGGCAGCACACGTTTAAGCTCTTCTTCTAAGGGCACTGGAGTTGCGCCAGGACGAGTAGATTCGCCACCAATGTCAAGGATGTCTGCGCCTTCTTCGACCAACTGCATCGCATGGGCAATGGCTTTATCGGTGCGATTGAATTTTCCACCATCTGAGAACGAGTCAGGCGTGACGTTCACTATCCCCATCACGCGAGGGGAACTCAGATCAAGTTGGAATCTACCGCAGAGAAAATTCATCAAGAAAAAGCCAACCGAGGCCACTGGATTTTTACCCAATACACCGGTTGGCTTAACATGCTTTTACAATTAGTTTTTAGCAGCAGGCTGAGGTGCGACCGTTGGCTGATTGCCTGTGGTGCCATTATCACCGCGATTTGCTTTATTGCTCGCTTGACTTGGCTTAGGTGCACGTGGAGGCTGCCCTGCCATAATGTCATTGATTTGCTCAGCGTCGATGGTTTCCCATTCAAGCAAAGCAGCTGTCATCGCTTCCACCTTGTCGCGGTTGTCTTCTAACAATTTTCGCGCAATCCCATATTGCTCATCTAAGATTCGGCGAATTTCAGAATCCACTTTTTGTTGTGTCGCTTCAGAAACCGTTTTCGATGACATGCTCCCGAAGAAAGAATCTTGCTCACTTCCAGCATAGACCATGGTCCCAAGTGCGTCAGACATCCCGTAACGCGTCACCATATCACGTGCTAACTTGGTGGCACGTTCAAAGTCATTGGAAGCCCCCGTTGACATTTGATGCATAAAAATTTCTTCAGCAATACGGCCACCGAAAAGAATGGAAATCTCTTCTAACATCTTGTCACGATAATTACTGATACGATCAAATTCCGGCAATTGCCACGTCAATCCAAGTGCCCATCCACGCGGCATAATCGTCACTTTATGGACTGGATCAGCTTTAGGTAATAACTTTGCCACAACAGCATGACCTGACT
>CAIVUE010000138.1 GCA_903909015.1 uncultured Methylophilaceae bacterium | reverse complement strand
GAGGCATGCAACGTCGGTCACGCAAGCGTTCTCAGGTAATGTCTGTTTCCTTGGTGGGCTATACCAATGCAGGTAAGTCCACTTTATTCAATCGATTAACCCAGTCTAAAGTGCTTGCAGCTGATCAATTGTTCGCCACCTTGGACACCACTTCACGTAAGCTTTACATGCCTGATGCCGGACCTATGGTTATTTCCGACACTGTTGGTTTTATTAAACACTTACCACATGCTTTGGTTGAGGCTTTTGGCGCAACGCTTGAGGAAGCTGTGCAGGCAGATTTATTGCTTCATATTGTTGATACAGCAAGTACGAATAGGGATGAGCAAATCGCGCAAGTGAATAAAGTGTTATTTGAAATTGGCGCTCATGATGTGTCACAAATATTGGTCATGAATCAAATTGATCGCGCAGGGTTGGAGGCAGGCTTAGAGCGTGATGAATATGGTAGAATTTGTAAAATACTAATTTCAGCTAAAACTGGTGATGGATTGCAATATTTAGAGCAAGCCCTAAAAGAGCACCAGCAAAGGCTATATGAATATCGCACTTCAGAAGCTGCGTATATTTGAGTGATTTATTTATTGGAGTCTTTGAATGGCAAATGATCCTGGTTGGGGCAATCGCAACAATGAAGGCCCGCCTGATTTGGATGAGGTGATGCGACAGTTTAATCGCAAAATTAAAGCCTTGTTTGGTAAAAGTCCTGAGCCAAACGGTTCACCAGATAACAAGCCGGCTATTGCGATACTTCCCGTTTTAGGTTTGATCTTATTAGTTTGGATCGCGACGGGATTTTACATCGTTGACCAAGGATCGCGTGGTGTCGTATTGCGTTTCGGTAAGCACGTTGAGACAACCATGCCAGGCCCACGTTGGCACATGCCATTTCCTGTTGAATCCGTAACAGTTGTTAATATGGAGCAGGTTAGAACCATTGAGATTGGTTATCGATCTGCTGAAGGTGGCGCTGGTCGAAGCAAGGAGTTGCACGAGTCATTGATGCTCACTGATGATGAAAACATTATTGATTTGCAGTTTGCGGTTCAATACAACCTCAAAAATGTTGAAGATGCATTGTTTAACAACCGTAGCGCTGAAGAAGCGATGCGAGGTATTGCTGAAACTGCAATTCGTGAAGTCGTTGGTAAAAGTAAATTAGATTTTGCTTTATACGAGGGCCGTGATGAGGTTGCGATTAATACTAAAAAGCTTATGCAAGAGGTCTTGGATCGCTACAAAACAGGCATTAACGTCGTAAGTGTGACAATGCAAAACGCACAACCTCCTGAACAAGTTCAAGCTGCTTTCGAAGATGCTGTTAAGGCAAAGCAAGACTTGGAGCGTCAAAAGAATGAAGGTCAGGCCTACGCGAACGATGTGATCCCTAAAGCACGAGGCACAGCTTCTAGGCTTCTTCAAGAAGCGGCAGGTTATAAAATGCGTGTTGAAAATGAGGCTCAAGGCAATGTGAGTCGTTTTAATCAAATTTTAGTTCAATACCAGCATGCACCTGACGTAACGCGGCAGCGCATGTATCTGGATACTCAAGAGCAGATTATGTCTAGTGTCAGCAAGGTTATTGTTGATCAAAAGAATGGAAACAGCCTGCTTTATTTGCCATTAGATAAGTTGCTTTCTGCTACAGGCGCAAATACACCATCAGCTTCTCCGGTAACCACTGTTCAACCAACTACAGTTGCTCCTGCGGCGCCAACAGTTGACGTGAATGCAGATTCGCGAGCACGTGATAATTCACGAAGCCGTGATCGCGATAGTCGATAAGGATGAAGGTTTGATATGAAAAATATAGGTTTAGTTGTTATTGGTTTGCTTTTGGCTATTATGCTTATTAGTGCATCGGTATTCACTGTTGATCAGCGAGAATATGCGCTGGTTAAACGCTTGGGTGAGGTAGTAGCTATTGAAAAGAATCCGGGTTTGTATTTTAAGGTCCCCTTTGTTGATAATGTGGTTTATTTTGACAATCGTATTTTGACGCTAAATTGGGAGGAGCCTGACCGTTTCATTACTAGTGAGAAAAAAAATGTATTGGTAGATTCCTTTGTGAAATGGCGCATTATTGACCCACAAAAATATTACGTCTCTGTTAAGGGGGATGAAGTTCAAGCAGAGAGGCGTTTATCTCAAACGGTTAATGATGGCCTTCGGGCTGAGTTTGGTAAACGAACCATTCATGACGTAGTGTCGGGTGAAAGAAGTCAAATCATGGAAATCCTTCGTCAACGGGCTGACCGTGATTCACGTCAAATCGGCATTCAAGTTTTAGATGTTCGTATTAAGCGTGTTGATTTGCCTGAGAATGTCAGTAATTCTGTGTATGACCGAATGGAAGCAGAGCGTAAAGGTGTCGCTAATCAATTACGTTCTGAGGGTTCTGCAGCAGCAGAAAAAATACGTGCTGATGCTGATAGGCAGCGTGAAGTAATTGTGGCTGAAGCTTTTAAAGAAGCTCAGCGTACCAAAGGTGAAGGCGATGCAACTGCTGCTGGAATTTATTCTGCAGCATATGGTAAAAATCCAGAGTTCTATGCTTTTTACCGTAGCTTAGAGGCATACCGTAATAGCTTTAAAAGCAAAAGTGATGTAATGGTGCTTGAACCTAGTTCAGACTTCTTGAAATACATGCGCAATTCTGGCGCTAAACGTTAATTGATTTGAGTTTTTATGCGTAATTGGCTACTGCCTGAATATATTGAAGACGTACTTCCTGCTGAAGCATCACAGATCGAGTCTTTGCGTAGGTCATTACTTGATCTATTGGATGTGCATGGTTATCAGCTAGTAATACCTCCAATGATGGAGTATCTGGAATCATTGATTACAGGTGTAGCTCATGATTTAGATATAGCAACCTTTAAGGTGGTTGATCAATTGACAGGTCGTTTGATGGGCATTCGTGCTGATATCACTCCCCAAGCTGCACGTATTGATGCTCATATGCTCAACAACCAAGGAGTTACACGCCTTTGTTATGCGGGTAGTGTATTACGAACTAATCCTGATGGTTTGGCGCATACACGTCAGCCTATGCAATTAGGGGCTGAATTGTTTGGCCACTCAGGGATTGAGGCTGATATTGAAATTCAAAGATTAATGGTCAAAACCCTTAAAGCCGCTGGTATAAAGGGGTTGCAAATTGACTTTAGTCATGTGGGAATATTCGAAAGCTTAATGAGTAAAGTAGACGCAAGTGAGTCATTAAAACAATCGATTTATCAAGCGCTGCAAAGTAAAGATCAAACTGAAGTTAGGGCGCTTACTAAGCACCTTGATGCTGTCACGCGACAAGCTCTGTGTCGTTTGACTGAGCTTAATGGTGATTCTACTGTCCTTGCAATAGCGGCAAAAGAATTGCCAAAAACAACTGAGATTACTAATGCTCTGAGGGACTTGCTGCAAGTGGCGTCAGCCCTTGAGGATTTAGACGTTAGTTTAAGCTTCGATTTTGCTGAACTACGAGGCTATCATTATCATAGCGGCATGGTGTTTGCAGCCTACGCTAAGGGCTGCTCCGGCCCCTTAGCGTTTGGTGGTCGTTATGATGAAGTGGGTCAAGCCTTTGGTCGTGCCCGCTCTGCTACAGGTTTCAGCATGGACCTTCGTGGTTTGATTACAACGCTTCCTGCGTTATGTATAAAAAAAGGTATTCTTGCGCCATACGGAAATGACAAGTCTTTATTTAATAAAATCAGTGAATTAAGAGAATCTGGTGAGAAAGTAGTTCAGGAGTTGCCCGGTCACGATGAATACAAGCAAGAGCTTGATTGCGATAGAGGGTTAGTTAATGAAGCAGGGCAATGGAAAGTAGTTACCATATAACGTTCGGCTTAAAGTTTTAAAGAAAATAGCAGTAAAAATATAAAAAGCACTTAAAAAATTACTAGGTAGATTATGGCTAAAAATGTTGTTGTTATCGGCACGCAATGGGGTGATGAAGGTAAAGGTAAAATCGTTGATTGGTTGACTGATCACGCTCAAGGCGTAGTGCGCTTTCAAGGTGGCCATAATGCAGGACATACATTGGTAGTAGGACAAGGAAACGCGCAACGCGTTTACAAGCTCAACTTAGTTCCATCTGGTATTGTTCGCACGGGTGTGAATTGCTATATCGGTAATGGCGTTGTATTGGATGCGGGCCATCTTCTAAAAGAAATTAAAGAACTTGAAGATGGTGGCTTGGAAGTTAAAAATCGTTT
The DNA here is from genome assembly GCA_903909015.1 of uncultured Methylophilaceae bacterium. Taxonomy (GTDB): domain Bacteria; phylum Pseudomonadota; class Gammaproteobacteria; order Burkholderiales; family Methylophilaceae; genus Methylopumilus_A. Next base: position 13,802 of record CAIVUE010000138.1, on the reverse strand, counting down.
AAAAGTTAGTCCAGGGTGCCCATTAATATTGGATTACCACGTGCGATTAGATGTGGCGCGTGAACTTAAACGTGGTGCTGATAAAAAGATCGGTACAACTGGCAAAGGCATTGGCCCAACCTATGAAGATAAAGTGGCTAGACGTGCATTACGCCTTTACGATTTGTTCTATCCGGAGCAGTTTAGTGAAAAATTAAAAGATGTCTTGGATTATCACAACTTCGTCCTAACGAATTATCTAGGTGCCGAAGCTGTTGATTTCAATCAACAGCTTGATTCGGCTTTAGCGAAAGCTGAACACATCAAGCCAATGGTTGCAGATATTTCTGCAGCTTTGTACGAAGCAAATAAGGCTGGTCAAAACCTATTGTTTGAAGGCGCACAAGGTACCTTGTTGGACGTAGATCATGGTACGTATCCATACGTAACATCTAGCAACTGTGTATCAGGTCAAGCATCTGCTGGTACGGGCGTTGGCCCAAGCATGTTGCATTATGTATTAGGTATCACCAAAGCTTACACAACACGTGTAGGTGGTGGTCCATTCCCAAGTGAATTGGATATTGAGTCTGAAGGTGCACCAGGCACTCAAATGTCTGTAAAAGGCCAAGAGATCGGTACAGTAACTAAGCGGAAGCGTCGATGCGGATGGTTTGATGCGGCTGCATTACGTCGTTCCGCTCGAATCAATGGATTGTCAGGTTTATGTATTACTAAGTTGGATGTGCTTGATGGTATTTCAGAGTTACGTATTTGTACTGGTTATATGCTCGATGGTAAAACCGTTGATATGCTGCCAGTCGGCGCAGACGATGTTGGACGTTGTCAATCTATCTATGAGACATTGCCAGGTTGGCATGAAAACACATTTGGTGTAAATCGTTGGGAAGATCTACCAGTTAATGCACGTAATTACTTGAAACGCCTAGAGACGCTTTGTGAGGTGCCTGTTGATATTGTTTCAACTGGTCCAGAGCGCGATGAAACAATCGTTTTGCGCCACCCATTTGGGGCCTAATGAAACCTGTTGAAAAACAGCGCATAGCATGGGCTTTGACTGGCTCAGGTCATTACCTACGTGAATGTATCGATATTTTCAACAAACTAGAAGATGTTGACTTGTTTCTTTCTAAAGCTGCCGCTGAGATTCTTCAGCAATATGGCTATAAGCACCGCGCTGGAAAAGTCTATCAAGATAAAACAGCAAGCTCAGTACCAGTTGAGCTCTTTTATCATGGGGCTTATCACACGGTTGTCATTGCACCGACAACCTCAAATACAGTAGCCAAAATGGTATATGGTATCTCAGACAACCTAGTTACTAATATATTTGCACAAGCAGGTAAGTGCCGCGTCCCCAGTATTGTGTTTGCATGTGATACTGATGCTGAGATTGATTCTGAGGCGCCCCGTGACAATATAGTTAAGGTTTATCCGCGTCGTATCGATCTCGAAAACACAGCCAAACTTAAAACATTCGAAGAAACTACAGTGGTTGAGGATATGCAGCAACTCGACAAGGCCATCCAATCAAGATTAGCATGTCTGAAAGCCTCCTCTTTTTGACAGGTAAGTTGGCTGAAAAGAGCTTGCATCAAGTTTTAGCAAGCATGCAGCCAGCGCCATTTAAATATCGCATTACTCAAATCGGCGTATCGGTCGCAGCGTTGATGACCCCAGAACTTATCGCGAGGCGTTTGCCTGATGTGGGAGACGCGAGCAAGGTCATTGTGCCGGGCCTTTGCTGCGGTGATCTAACTATGCTTGAAGATAAGTATGGTATTCCTGTAGCCCGTGGCCCCTTGGATTTGAAAGATCTACCTCAGTACTTTGGTCGTGGAGGCAGTAATCCTGATTTATCAAAATATGACGTCAAAATCTTTGCTGAAATCGTTGATGCGCCGCAATTGAGTCTAGATGCTATTTTGGAACGTGCTCAGAATTTTCAACAACAGGGTGCCGATGTAATAGATTTGGGCTGTTTACCAAACACGCCTTTCCCTCATCTAGCGGATGCCATTAAAGCGCTTAAATCAGTAGGCTTCAAAGTAAGCGTGGATTCATTAAATGCTGATGATTTGTTGCTCGCTGGTCGATTAGGAGCAGATTATTTGCTTAGTCTGACAGAGCATACGTTGTGGATTGCAGAAGAAGTAGATGCAATTCCCATACTAATCCCAGCAAAATCAGGCAGCTTACCATCGTTATATCGAGCAATCGAAGGAATGACAAGAATTGGAAAACCATTTATTGCAGATCCGATTCTTGATCCCATTCCTTTTGGATTTACAGAATCAATTGTTCGCTATCAAAAACTACGAAAACGTTACCCAGCTATAGATATTATGATGGGTGTAGGCAATATTACAGAGCTTACTGATGCCGATACTACAGGGATTAATGCTATCTTGTTTGGCATTATTAGTGAATTAAACATCAATACAGTTTTGGCAACATCGGTTAGTCCGCATGCGGTGAATGCTATTGCAGAAGCGGATGTAGCAAGACGCATGATGTTTGCCTCGCGAGAAGAAAATCGTCTGCCTCGAGATTACACTGCTGGTTTATTAGGTTTGCACGATCGAAGGCCATTCACTTATACACAAGAAGAAATTACTGAATTTGCATCACAAATTAAAGATCCTAGCTTTAGAATTCAAGTGAGCAATGAAGGGATTCATATCTATAACCGTAATGGCTTGTTTAGCGAGATTGACCCATTTAAGCTTTACCCAAACTTAAAAGTTGAAGATGATGCTTCCCATGCCTTTTATTTGGGTGTTGAGCTCGCAAGAGCGCAAATTGCATGGCAACTTAAGAAGCGATACACCCAGGATGAAGAGTTGGGGTGGGGCATCAATACATTTAAAAGTGACCAGTCAGGCAAAACGGCGCACCGTGAAGCCTCAATGAAAGAAAAAAAACAAAAGTAATGAGCACTTTCATTAAAACTTCAGAAAAAATAAACGAAATTATTCTAATCACTGAGTGCGAAGATGGTTCCCCACATATCGCACCCTTTGGCATTCGTGAACGTGATGGTTTAGTTTTAATTGCGCCTTACAGGCCATCCACCAGCTTGGATAATTTATTAAGTGGGCGTCGTGTAACTATTAATACTACGGATGATGTCAGAATATTTGCTGGCGCATTAACTGGAAGACGCAATTGGCAAGTGGTGGATGAAGGTGATGCTTTGGTTCTTGAATCGACGTTGACATATCAACCGCTAAAGCTAGAAAAGTTTGAAGAAGATACCCTGCGCCCTTTGCTATACTTCAATGTCCTTAAGGAGGTCAACCTTAAGCCATTTCAGGGCTACAACAGGGCACAAGCTTCAGTGCTTGAATTATGTGTATTAGTAAGTCGCTTACATATGCTGCCAATTGAAAAAATTGTATCCGAAATGGACTATCTTCAGATTGCTATAGAAAAAACGGCCGGATATAAAGAATTGGAAGCATGGAGTTGGTTAGTAGAAGCAATAGAAAGTCATCGAGCAAACTTATCAGGAGATAACTTTGCTTAATCTGCAATCGCCAATCAAGATGTTGGCAAGTGTCACAAGCGTTGAAGAGGCATTAATTGTTCTTGATGCTGGTGTTGATATGATTGACCTCAAAAACCCAGCCGAAGGCGCACTAGGGGCGTTAAAACGTAGCTTGATTGAAGATATTGTTCGCGTGATTGATCGTCGTAGCTTGGTAAGTGCAACTATTGGCGACTTGCCTATGAAGCCCGAGTTGGTTCTGGACCTCTCAAAAGCAATGGTTGAGACGGGCGTTGATATTGTCAAGATTGGATTTTTTGGGCATTTTCAACATGCTGAATGTCTAGAGGCTTTAAAGCCATTAGCAACAAAAAGTAAACTTATCGCAGTGCTATTTGCTGATGAAAGTCCTAGTATGGATATATTGCCTGTTATCGCCCAAGCGGGTTTTTATGGCGTAATGCTAGATACAGCAAACAAAAACGGTGGTCATTTGCTAAACCACCTTGATAGTCATAAGATCAATAAATTTGCATTTGTCGCAAAAGAACTGGGTCTTGTCACTGGGCTTGCTGGCTCTATTCAGGCAACGCATATAAAACAGCTATCTGGCGCGAAACCTTCTTACTTAGGCTTTCGTGGGGCTCTATGCCATGAAAACCAACGTGTTTTGGGCTTAGATATCAATAAAATTCACAATATCAAAAATATGTTGCATTAAAACAGGTTGCAATGCGCGTGAAAGCCCTTGTAAATTAACTTTAATATGCTTTAATTTAAGTCACCCTCTGTGGTGGTTTCTTATGTGAGAAATATGACTGATAACAGCCAAAAAAATGTAGATTTAATTATAGAAGCTCGATGGTTAATCCCGGTTATCCCTCGCAACCAAATCTTGGAGCACACAGCCGTTGTTGTTCATCAAGGAAGTATTGTTGAGATTACCCCAATTGCATCAGCGAGAGCGCTTTACGCCCCGAAAAAGACAGTTGTACTCAATGATCAAGTTCTTATCCCTGGTTTAATTAATTTACATGCTCATGTTGGGATGACGCTAATGAGAGGGTTGGCAGACGATATTGCTTTAATGCCATGGTTGCACAATCACATTTGGCCCGCTGAGCAAAAAATTGTCTCTGAGAAATTTGTGCGTGATAGCGCCTTATTCGGCTGTGCTGAAATGCTCTCTGGCGGTGTGACTTGTTTTAATGATATGTATTTTTACCCTCAAGCGACAGCTGAGGCCTCACTGCAAGCTGGTATGCGCGCTCAGCTTGGTTTAGTGGTTTTAGAGTTTCCAACTAATTATGCCAATAACGCCGATGATTATATTGAAAAAGGTTTGCTCATTCGCGATGCTTGGCGTGGGAACCCTTTGCTGTCTGCAAGCTTGGCACCTCATGCACCTTATACAGTTGAAGATTCGACTTTTGAAAAGGTTATTACATACGCTGAACAGTTAGGATTGGCTATCCATACACACTTGCACGAAACCAAGGCAGAGATCGCTGAGAGTGTCGAGAAGTATGGTGTCAGGCCTATTAAGCGCATGGCAAATTTAGGACTTTTAGGCCCCAATCTTACGGCCGCGCATTGCGTCCAAATCAATGATGAAGATTTAGAATTGTTGCGTTCTTATAGAAGCCATGTGGCCCATTGCCCAAGCTCCAACGCAAAGTTAGCAAGCGGTATTGCCCCCATTACTAAGTTATTACAGGCTGGGGTCAACGTTGGATTAGGTACGGATGGCGCAGCAAGCAATAATCGACAAGATGTTTTTTCTGAGATGCGAATGGCTGCTTTGCTCGCTAAGGCAACGAGCGAAGACGCGACATCCATTCCATCGATGAAAGCCTTGGAGATGGCAACTATCAATGGGGCAAGTGCATTGGGTCTCGAGCATCAGATTGGTTCGATTGAAGTCGGGAAATTTGCAGATTTAACAGCTGTCCGCATTACGGAAGTGGAAACTTTACCCTGTTTTGACCCTCTATCACATCTGATATATGTATGTGGGCGCGAACATGTTAGCCATGTTTGGGTGGCGGGCGATTTGCGCTTCGAACGCACAGGTCAACAAGCAGGGCTTTTTGCTAATATTGAACCTAATGAATTAAAGGATATTGTATTGCTATGGCAATCGAAATTGAATCAACACAAAGCCTAAACGTAGATCCTGCAGAACTTGAGAAATTCGCAAGCCTTGCGCACCGCTGGTGGGATAAAACTAGTGAATTTAAGCCATTGCATGCAATCAATCCCTTGCGCTTAAATTTTATTGATGACCTGGTGGGATTAAAAGACAAGCGCATTTTAGATGTTGGTTGTGGTGGAGGTATTTTGTCTGAGTCCATGGCTGAAAGGGGCGCAGATGTTACAGGCATAGATTTAGGTGAAAAAGCACTTAAAGTCGCTAAGCTTCACCAACTTGAATCGTCCTCAAAAGTAGATTATCGTTTGATTTCAGTGGAAGAGCTAGCCATTCAGCAACCGGAAAGTTTCGATGTGGTGACGTGTATGGAGATGTTAGAGCATGTCCCTGACCCGGAGTCTATTATTCATGCTTGCGCACAATTGACAAAGCCTGGTGGTTCGGTATTTTTTTCGACAATCAATCGCAATCCGAAAGCCTATCTATTTGCAGTCATTGGTGCTGAATATCTTCTTAACATGCTACCAAAAGGCACGCACGAGTATCAAAAATTTATCAAGCCTTCAGAGCTCTCATCTTGGTCACGTGATTCAGGATTGAATGTGAATAAACTCAGAGGTATGGGATACAACCCCTTAACTGATCATTATTCATTAGGTGATGATGTATCGGTTAACTACCTCATCCACACCCAGAAATCTTAATATGATCTTATTTGACCTCGATGGTACGCTTGTTGATACCGCACCAGACCTAGGCTTTGCTCTTAATTTGCAACGTGAACGCCATGGTTTACCCCATCTTCCTATGGATGTAATTCGTCCTTTTGCTTCACATGGATCAAAGGGGTTGGTAGGCATCGGTTTTAATTTGAGGCCGGAAGATGATACGTTTGAAGCTATGCGTTTAGAATATCTAGATCTTTACGAACAAGTCTTTACTCGCTCACCAGTTCTATTCGATGGTGTAGGTGAGTTGCTTGCAAAGCTTCGTCAAATCGGTATTAAATGGGGCGTAGTTACCAATAAGCCAAGACGCTTTGCCGCGCCATTGATTAAATCCATGTGCTTAAGCACCCCTATGGATTGTTTGGTATGTGGAGACGATGCGCCATTACCAAAGCCTGCGCCTGATACCCTATTTTTAGCTTGTGAGCAAACGTCTGCTAACGCTAAAGATTGTTTTTACATTGGTGATGCACAGCGGGATATTGAGGCGGGTAGAGCCGCTTCTATGAAAACGGTTGTTGCTTTGTGGGGCTATATAGACGTCACGGAAAAGCCCCTCACTTGGGGCGCAGATTTTACAATTAATCATCCAGCAGAGTTGTTGGCTTTTATTTAGAGGTGAGACTAACTAAAGTTCTCAATAAGCGTTGATCCTAGCGCATTGATTGTTTTTTCATCTAATTTTTCGCCATCTTTGCCCGAGATTAAAAATACATCCTCAGCACGTTTTCCAAGTGTATTGATTTTAGCTGTTTGAATATGTACTTCGTGCGCTAAAAAAGTATTCGCAATGATCGACAGCAATCCTGGGCGATCACCGGAAACAATCTCTAGCTTATGGTTGTTAGTGTCAGGAATGCTTTCTATTGCTATATTGGATGAAATTGGCATATGTTTAACTTGCCTGCTTAACCTGCCTTTAATTGGAGCTGTTGGTGGGGCATTGGCACGCAAACTATTGCTTAATTCATATTCAATATAATTCAATAAATCACGGTAACTAACAGACTTATCACTTTGATCTAAAACTAAAAAGCTATCTAAAGCATAGGCATTTTTTGAGGTGTGAATTTTTGCTTCTAGGATAGTGTAGCCAATACGTTCAAAGAAACTACAAATGCATGCAAACAAGTCATCACGGTCCGGCGTGTAAATCATGACTTGAATGCCATCTCCAGCAGGACTTAATCTTGCCCTTACTATAGGTTCTGATGTGTTGATGTGCGCTAACAGAAGTCGGCTATGCCAGGCAATTTCCTGGCTTGTATTCCTAAGGAAGTATTGTTCACCGAGGTTGTTCCACAACTGTTGGTAAGAGGGTTCCAAAATGCTGTAATGCCTTAGTGTAGCTTGCGCTTGAGATTTGCGAGCTATGAGCTCATCAATCGTGCCACCATAATTCCCATTTAGTAAGCGTTGCGCACTCAAAAAGAGGGTTTCAAGCAGTTTTGCTTTCCATGCATTCCAAACTTTAGGGCTTGTGCCACGAATATCTGCAACGGTTAGCATGTAAAGCGCAGTTAAATGGCGCTCATCCTTCATAGATAAGGAAAAGTTTTCGATGACTTTGGGATTAGATAAGTCGGATTTTTGAGCTGTGCTGGACATTGTAAGATGCATAGATACCATCCACGCGACCAATTCCCCATCTTTCTTACTTAAGCCGTGGATCTTGCAAAAACGCTTTGCATCAGATGTGCCAAGTTGAGAATGGTCACCACCACGTCCCTTGGCTATGTCATGAAAAAGTGCGCCCAAATAGAGCAAATGTGGAGATTCAAATGCCACAAAGAGTTTGCTGCAGAGTGGAAATTCATGACTGAAAGTCTTAATTGAAAAACGCTCTAAATTAGTAAGTACATGAAGAATATGTTCATCGACCGTGTAAACGTGGAATAAGTCGTGTTGCATTTGCCCAACAATGCCACCAAATGCTGGAATGTAATTGCCAAGTACGCCGTAACGGTTCATGCGTTTGAACGTTTCGCTAACCCCATTAGGCTGTCTGAGTATTTCAATAAAGAGCGATTTGTTTTTTGGGTCTTGCCTAAAGTCTCTGTTAACCAAGTTTTTTACACGTTGTAAAGTACGAAGCAAAGTGGCACTAAACCCAGTTAACTCAGGATGGCGCTGAAGTAATAAAAACATCTCAAAAATACATGAGGGGTTTCGTTGAAGGAGGGTATTGGATTTTGCACTTAGAAGGCCGTTGTATGATTCAAATCGAGCATTAATAGGCTTAATTTGCATCGCCTCAGGTAAGGCTAATTCTTTAAGTAGCTTAAGTAGTACCTCATTAAATAGGCTGACTGCTTTTGCACTCTTGTAATAATCACGCATCAACTGTTCACTGGCACGGTGTCGTTTTGTGTTAACAAAACCTAAATCTTCAGCGAGTTCGTTTTGTAAGTCGAAAATGAGCCTGTCTTCTCTTCGTTTGGCCATGTAATGCAAACGAATGCGAAGCATTTGTAAGTGCTGTTCATGCTTGGAAATTTGTCTTAATTCAGACTGGCTAATGAGGCCGCGTTTAACCAATGACTTCCAGTCGCCGCCAAGATTTAAACTGCGTAAAATCCATAGCACAACCTGCAAATCGCGCAGTCCACCAGGACTTTCTTTTATATTAGGCTCAAGGTTATAAGCCGTATCATCAAAGCGCGCATAACGTTGATCTTGCTCGTGAATCTTAGCTTTGAAAAAAGCACCGACATCCATTGCGCTTGATATCTGCGCTTGAAAGCTTGCAAACAATGAGGGATGTCCGATAACTAATCGTGATTCAAGTAGATTCGTTTGAATCGTTACATCTTTTTTTGCTTCAGTAATGCATTCATCTAAATTTCGAACACTATGTCCGACTGCTAAGCCAATGTCCCAGAAGAGTCCAACCACACGTTCTATGCGTGCATTAAGTTCGGTGTCAGGTTTGTTGGGTAATAAAATTAGCAAGTCAACATCGGAGTAGGGGAATAACTCACCTCGGCCATAGCCGCCAACTGCAACAAGGCTTGCTAATTCACATAAGTTAAACTTTAGCCAAATCTGCTGTAGTACTGCATCAACCAGCTTAGATTGTTGTTTTAATAGTTTATGGGAGTTTTTCTGTTGAAAATATTCATCGCGCAGCAAGGCTTGATCGCGCTTTAAGTTCTCACGCCATACTTTCGCGTGATTTTCTGCAAGGCTGGAAGTTTGATTCTTATGCATCAAGCTAATTTAGATAGTAATAAAGTTTGGCGCTGGAGGCGCACCCTCGGATACCGTGAGCACTTCGTAGCCTGTTGGCGTCACTAAAATAGTGTGCTCGAATTGAGCTGAAAGGCTGTGGTCTTTTGTTACGATTGTCCAGCCATCGCCTAGTTGTTTGATAAAACGCTTTCCGGCATTAATCATAGGTTCAATAGTGAAAATCATCCCAGCTTGCAATTTAAGCCCTGTACCTGCTTTTCCATAATGAAGCACCTGGGGATCTTCGTGGAATTTTTTACCTATACCATGGCCGCAAAACTCTTGTACAACACTAAATCCATTCTTTTCTGCGTAAGACTGTATGGCGTAACCAATATCACCCAAGGTAGAGCCAGGCTTAACTTTCGAGATTCCGAGCCACATACACTCGTACGTCACCTCGCATAAACGTTTGGCTTGGATTGAAGGCTCTCCTACATAAAACATACGGCTTGTGTCGCCGTGATAGCCATCTTTGATGACAGTGATGTCAAGATTAACAACGTCTCCATTTTTCAGTACTTTTTCACCAGGAACACCATGGCAAATTTGATGGTTTACCGAGGTGCAGATAGATTTTGGATACGGCACATGGCCGGGAGGTGCGTAGTTAAGAGGAGCGGGTATAGTTTTTTGATCGTTCACCATGTAATCATGACATAACTTGTCTAATTCGCCTGTTGTTATCCCTGGTTTTACATAGGGAGTAATAAAATCTAACACTTCAGAAGCAAGCTTGCCCGCAGTGCGCATTTTTTCAATGTCTTGTTCGTTTTTAATCGTGATTGCCATAGTTCTAACTTAAAAGCCATTCAGGCTAAGGTTTTCCTTGAGTTCGGAGATGTGCTTATGGTAGCATAATGCACCCGTTTAGCTGGCAATCAATCAGCAAAGCGATAATGATTAAATCTTGCATTTTGCAGGCTTTAATTATTTTTATTAACTACTTAGCTTAATTAATTAATTTTTGCACTTTTTGCATTAAGAAATTTTTTTAAATACATCATGTTCCTCGTACAGGGTGTTCGCTTTAGCGAATGTTTTTGGGAGCATGTGAGCTATAACCCTTACTGGAGACTTATATGTCCGTTACTATGCGTGAAATGTTGGAAGCTGGAGTTCACTTCGGCCATCAAACCCGTTATTGGAACCCAAAAATGGCACCGTTCATTTTTGGTGATCGCAACAAAATCCATATTGTTAACCTAGAAAAAACACTACCTTTGTTTGAAGATGCTCTGAAATATGTGCGTCAACTTTCAGCAAACAAGGGACGTATCTTGTTCGTTGGTACTAAACGTCAAGCCCGTGACATTATGCAAGAAGAAGCTGTTCGTTCAAATTGTGCATATGTTAATCATCGTTGGTTAGGTGGAATGCTGACAAACTTCAAAACAGTTAAGCAATCTATTAAGCGTTTAACAGACTACGAAACAATGCTGCAAGATGGAAGCTTGGAAAAGTTTGGAAAAAAAGAGGCCTTAGGTTACAAACGTGAAGTTGAGAAACTTTCACGTTCTATTGGCGGCATTAAAGAAATGGGCGGTTTGCCTGATGCAATTTTTATCGTTGACGTTGGTCACGAAAGCGGTGCTGTAACAGAAGCAGCTAAGCTTGGTATTCCAGTTATCGGTGTAGTTGATACTAATAATTCACCAGATGGCATTACCTACATTATTCCTGGCAACGACGACTCAAGCCGCGCAATTCGCTTGTACGCTCGTGGTATTGCGGATGCTGTGTTGGAAGGTCGCAACCAATTCATCGCTGAGATTGTTAAATCTGCAGACGAAGAAACTGTTGTTGAAGCTACGGCAGAGTAATACCCATAAAAAAGGGGCTGAGGCCCCTTTTTTTATACCTAATACTTTTGAAATAGTGGCTTTTAAGTGATTTTTATCCTTAAGCCAAGATTAAATTTGAGGAGTTTTAAATGGCTGAAATTACCGCATCAATGGTAAAAGAATTACGTGAGCGTACTGACGCTCCTATGATGGATTGTAAAAAAGCGTTGTCTGAAGCTGACGGAGATATGGCTCGTGCTGAAGAGATTCTTCGTGTACGTTTTGGCAACAAAGCAAGCAAGGCTGCTGGCCGTGTTGCTGCTGAAGGGACAGTTGGTGTTAGCATCAGTGCTGATGGCAAAACTGGCGCAATGATTGAAGTTAACTCTGAAACTGACTTCTGTGCAAAGAATGATGATTTCTTGGCTTATGTTCGTGAACTAGCTTCAGTGGTTGAGAAAAGCAATCCGGCTAATATTGAAGCGGTTGCAGCTTTGTCAATGAATGGCAGTACTGCAGAGGATGTGCGTACACAATTGGTTGGTAAAATTGGTGAGAACATCACGCCTCGTCGTTTTGTTCGTTTAGCTGCGCAAGGCAAATTGGCTTCCTATGTTCACGGTAGCAAAATCGGCGTAATTGTTGATGTTGTTGGTGGTGATGATGTTCTAGCAAAAGATATTGCAATGCATATTGCGGCTGCAAAACCTAAATCACTAGATGCTAGTGGTGTGGATGCTGCATTAATCGAAGCAGAACGTCGTGTTGCAATTGAAAAGGCAAAAGAAGCTGGTAAGCCAGATGCGATGCTTGAGAAAATTGCTGACGGTACTGTGCAGAAATTCTTAAAAGAAGTCACATTGCTTAGTCAAAACTTTGTTAAAGATGACAAAGTTACTATTGAGCAGTTGTTAAAATCTAAAGGCGCTTCAGTTGCTTCTTTCACCATGTACACAGTGGGCGAAGGCATCGAGAAAGTCGTGACAGATTTTGCTGCAGAAGTAGCTGCTGCTGCTAAGCTGTAAAAAATAATTGTGCAGCAGATTTTTAGCTGCACAATGTTGTAAACTCGCAAAACGATGATATCCAAGGAGAGCTTGGCATCATCGTTTTGCACAATTGAACAGGAGTTTTATACCGTGTCTGCACAAGTGCCTAAATACAAACGTATCTTATTAAAACTTTCTGGCGAGGCCCTTATGGGTGATGATGCCTATGGCATCAATCGCGCCACCATTAGTCGTATTGTTGGTGAGGTTAAAGAAGTCGTTGATTTAGGTGTGCAAGTGGCGGTAGTTATTGGTGGTGGTAACATTTTCCGGGGTGTTGCGCCTGCAGCAGAAGGTATGGATAGAGCCACTGCTGATTACATGGGAATGCTTGCAACCGTGATGAATGCCCTAGCGCTCCAGGATGCGATGAAGCATATAGGCTTAGTGAGTCGTGTTCAGTCAGCGCTTAATATAGAGCAGGTTGCAGAGCCTTATATTCGTGGTAAAGCTATTCGTTATTTGGAAGAAGGCCGTGTTGTCATCTTTGGAGCAGGCACTGGCAATCCTTTCTTTACAACAGACACAGCAGCAGCATTACGCGGCCTTGAAATTAGTGCAGAGATTGTGATCAAAGCGACAAAGGTTGATGGTGTTTACACTGACGATCCAAAAACAAATCCTGATGCGATGCGCTACACAACAGTCTCATTTGATGAGGCAATCACAAAGAATCTAAAGGTAATGGACGCTACAGCACTTACGCTCTGTCGTGACCAAAACTTACCAATTTCAGTTTTTAGTATATTTAAGCAGGGCGCATTAAAGCGCGTTGTAATGGGTGATGATGAAGGCACTAAAGTATTGAATACTTAAGTATCAAATAACAGCCTTTAATATTGATCCATAAAAGTTATTAGCAAGGAGAGAAAAATGTTAGCCGAGATTAGATCAAATGCAGAGCAAAAGATGCAGAAGTCGTTAGAAGCGCTTAAAAATGATTTAGGTAAAGTTAGGACTGGGCGAGCTCATACAGGGCTACTAGATCACGTTATGGTCGAATACTATGGCTCAATGGTGGCTGTTAACCAAGTGGCAAACATCACTTTAGGAGATGCACGTACAATTAACGTACAGCCATATGAAAAGCCTATGATTGGCAAGGTTGAAAAGGCTATTCGTGATGCTGATCTAGGTCTTAATCCAGCAACAAATGGGGATTTAATTCGTGTGCCCATGCCTATGCTGACTGAAGAGCGCAGGAGAGATTTGATTAAGGTGGTGCGCACTGAAGGGGAAAATGCCAAAGTTGCTGTTCGTAATATTCGTCGTGATGCTAATGATGCTTTGAAGAAGCTTATAAAAGACAAGGAAATCAGTGAGGATGATGAGCGTCGTGCACAAGATGAAATTCAAAAAATCACCGAT
>CAIVUE010000137.1 GCA_903909015.1 uncultured Methylophilaceae bacterium | reverse complement strand
TGTGAGCAATGGCAAGAATGAAATCATATGTTTCTTCAGGGATGACAATCTCTCAGACAAAATCGGTTTTGAATATTCCAAACTCCATGCGAGTGAGGCCGTGAGAGACTTTATTGGCTCACTCGAAGCTATCTATGAAGAAAATGATTCACCACTGAGTAAAGTTGTAAGTGTGATTTTAGATGGTGAAAATGCTTGGGAGTACTATCCGTACAATGCATTTTATTTCTTAAGTGAGCTTTATGAGGCTTTGGCAGTACATCCTAATATTAAAATGACGACATTTAGTGACATTGTTGCTTCAACCAAGTCACCTTTAGAAAATTTACCGCAAGTAGCTGCTGGTAGTTGGGTTTATGGCAGTTTTAGTACTTGGATAGGATCGCCAGATAAAAACCTTGGGTGGGATTTGTTGTGTGATGCCAAGAAGCAATATGACCAAGTAATGCAGGCTGGTATTTTAAATGCAAATGAAATAGCGGCCTGTGAGCATCAATTGTCTATTTGCGAAGGTTCCGATTGGTTTTGGTGGTTTGGTGATTACAATTCATCTGTGAGTGTAGATAGCTTTGATCGTCTATATCGCCGTAACTTAAGCAATTTATATCGATTACTAAAGCTACAGCCGCCGAAATCACTCAGCCAGCCAATCAGTGTAGGTGGTGGTGAGCCCGATGTTGGAGGCACAATGCGGCGTGGCCAAGAAGGGGAATAGATTGGGCTTTATTCCTCACGTATTAAAGCAAAGACGGGCTGGCGTCTTATTGCACATTACATCCTTACCTCATTCAGATTTAGGGCAAGATGCATTCAGTTTTGTCGATTTTCTATCCAGTATAGGTGCAACTGTTTGGCAAACATTACCACTTAATATGACGCATGCTGACGGATCTCCCTATCAGTGTTTGTCAGCGCACGCTGGAAACTCAGATCTGATTAGTCTTGAAGTTATAAAAGGACAAGGCTGGCTATCACAGAATGATCTTGATTCGCTTGCTGATAAGTCATCATTAATTTCCTTAGCTTTTGACAATTTTAATAGGATTAATTTACCCAGTGCCCAAGCTGATTTTATGCGGTTTAAAAGACAGCAAGCCCATTGGTTGGATGATTTTGCTTTATTCATCGCTTTGCGGAAACATCATCAAAATGTTTCTTGGCACGATTGGCCAAATAATATCAAATTGAGGCAGCCATCAGCTATAAAACAAGCGCAGTTGGACTTTGCATATGAAATAGCTTTAGAAAAATTTAAGCAATTTATCTTTTTTGAGCAATGGCATGCGCTTAAGGAATACGCTAACAATAAAAATATCGCCTTGTTTGGTGACATTCCAATTTTTATCTCTTATGACAGTGCAGACGTATGGGCCCAGCCTGAAATGTTTAAATTAGATGCTGATTTAAATATGACGGTGGTCGCTGGCGTTCCGCCTGATTACTTCTCAGAAACAGGTCAGCGTTGGGGTAATCCTCATTACAACTGGCCCCTTATGCAGGCGGATGGTTTTAAGTGGTGGTTAGCGCGCATGCGTACTCAGAATGCATTATTCGATATGGTACGCATCGACCATTTTAGAGGCCTTGAAGCTGCTTGGGAGATCCCCGTTGATGAGCCTACAGCGATTAATGGTGAGTGGGCATTAGCGCCAGGTGATGCATTGATTGATTCAATCATTAAGCATTTGCCATTGATCACCTTGGTTGCTGAAGATTTAGGTATTATTACTGATGAAGTAAATGCGCTGCGCGAAAAGTTTGACCTGCCTGGTATGAAAATTCTTCAATTTGCATTTGATGGGAGTCCCGAGAATCCATATTTACCGGAAAAAATTACTGAGAATAGTGTTGTGTACACCGGCACGCATGATAACGACACTAGCTTGGGGTGGTATGAGAGCTTGAAAGAAGATCAGTTAGAAACCTTTCACCAATATTTAAAGGTTCATGATTACCTCACAGGTGAGGAAGTTGAAATGCCCTTGGTGTTGATTCAAATGGCGCTAGCATCTAATGCAATATTAGCGATAGTTCCAATGCAGGATGTCTTAAAACTTAATAGCGAACATCGCATGAACATTCCAGGTACGACAGAAGGTAATTGGTCATGGCATTTTGACTGGTCACAATTAGACAATCAAATGGTCGAAGTTTTAGAACATCTGATTTTGCAAAACAAACGCAATCCTTCAGCCATAGAGGGATAATGATGGGATTGCTGCAAATTGGTGTCGATATCGGTGGAACTAACTTCCGTGTTGGTGTAGTGAATGGTTTAGATATTATCTATGAGCAGCGTGTAAATGCCGATTTTTCAAAAATATGTAAAACACATCAAGCCGACGTTGCGTGGAAAGAAATTGTCAGGATCACGAGCGAAATTCTGAATAAAGTTTTATCCCAGTATCCAGAAGTGTCCTCAATAGGCATTGGTTTTCCTGGCTTTATTGATCCCAAGAATGGATATGTCGCTCAATCACCCAATTTGCCAGGCTTACTAAACGTGGACTTGGCTGGTGATTTAACTAAAGCAATCAGGCGCCCAGTCATTGTTGAAAATGATGCTTTAGCTGCAGCTTTTGGTGAATTCCAATTAATGAATATTCCCTCAGGTGAAGGTCTCATTTATATGGGCCTTGGCACAGGCGTTGGTGGCGGATTAATTGAATCAGGGAAACCTTTTGCCGGCGAGCATGGTTTTGCAATGGAGGTTGGGCATATTATTACCACCCAAAATGGACGATTGTGCGGCTGTGGTAATTATGGTTGCATGGAGCAATATGCCTCAGCGACAGGGATTACTAAAAGCTATGAAGATTTATCTGGTGAGCATTTAGCGGCGAATGAAATTGCCGAACTTGCAAAGCGAGGAGATCTAAATGCTAAGAGTGCTTATGATATTGCTGCTAAATCATTAGCGCAGGCATTAGCGCATATCGTAAAGGTTGTTGATGTAAAAAGAGTCGTGATTGGCGGCGGCGTGAGTCAAGCCTGGCCATTGATGATTGATAGTTTTAATAAGCAATTAAATGCGGACCTCATTCCAGTCTTGCGGGGATGCATTCAATTAGAGGTATCATCTACTGGTGACCAAGCTGGTATTGTTGGTGCCGCCTGGCTTGCTAAATTTAAATCTTAATTTTTAACAGGCTTATCAGGTTGCTGAGCAATCAGTTGGCAAGCGAGCGCGCTTGCATATGGTAAAGATTGCATAGTCAGCATGGAGACCCATAATTGCGCATCTATGTTAGTAAAGCCTCTTGTAAGAAGCATCGCAAAACTACAGATGATTAACATCCCAAGCAGGGCAACCTCCTCAATAATTGGATTTAGAATCTGTAATTTAGAGCTAATAACTTTCCCTTTTGCAGTGACCTTAAATACTCCATCTTTTTTGATGATGCCCATCATTACACCGCGGGCGATTGCGTGAGATAAGCCTAAACTTGCGAGAGATGCTCCAAAGATATCTTTCCAACTGCAATTCATTGTTTTACGATAGAGCACAGGTCCAAGGGCTGCTTTTATTGCTAAAAAGCATAGGATTGGTGTGATCATAATCGAGACAGGTAGACTGAATGCTGTAGGGAACAAGAGCATCGCGATGGTCCAGGCAATAGATCCTACAGTGAAAATAAGTTGCAATGCATCTCCCAACCAACCGAACCAGCCAGTTAGGAAATGATAGCGCTGACCAAACGTAAGCGTTGAATCTCCAATTAATTTCGGTAAGTGGTGTTTCAAGATTTGCATTGCCCCAAATGCCCATCTAAAACGTTGAGACTTTAATGCCTTAAAGTCCGATGGTGTAAGTCCACGTCCAAATGTATCGTCGATATAGCGAAGTTCATAGCCATTTTCTAACAGTCGCAAGCCTAGTTCTGTATCCTCGCATATGCACCACTCGGACCACTTTCCAAAATCGACTAGAGGTTTATGACGAACTAAGGTCATTGTTCCATGCTGGATCAAAGCATTGCGTTCATGCCTATGATGCATACCGATACGAAAAAAGCCCTCAAACTCCCAATTACACATACGACGAAAGAAATTGTTTTCCCAATCCCTGTGCGCTTGAGGGGCCTGAACTACACCAACCTTTGAATCTGTAAAATGAGGTACCAAATTAGAAAGCCAATCTGGCGTTACTTCGTAGTCAGCATCAACTACACCCACTACTTGGGTTTTTTTATTTGTTTTGTCGAGGGCAAAGTTGAGGGCACCGGCTTTAAATCCGGGCCATTGCGGTAAATGATAAAAATGGAAGTTGTCGGGCATTTTTGACATGTATGCCTCAATTGGCTTCCATTTGGCTTCATCTTTAGTATTGTTGTCGACGACAATTACTTCGAAATTTGTGTAATTGAGTTTAGCTAGACTTTCAATCGTCGCTATAACCATTGCTGGAGGTTCATTATAACAAGCAAGGTGAATAGATACGAAAAGCTCTTGATCAGCAGGGACTGGTATCGCACGTTTGTAGGCGCGATTCCATTTTTTCTTAAACATGACCTCACTAAATTCCACACCGTAAATCATTAGCACCGCAGAAGTAAGGCCCATTCCGATGATGAGAGCGATCAGGACTATAAAATCTCGTAGGGTATAGTAATAATCTCCAGGAAGGTTCCAAGCAACCACAAGCGTTGTAATGCAAGCCTGGAGCAAAATAGCCATCGAGAAACGCGCGCCTCCACGCCAGTGTCTAAATCGATATGCTATAAATAAAATCGGAATGAATCCTAGCAAGCTTCCCCATAGGGCCTTTTCTTCCCATCGGTCATCTTTAGGAACTGCCCCTTGAAGGGAATATTTCTCATTACGTTCTGCATCAAACATGCCCCAATACGCGCCAGCCCAGCCTTCAAGCTTTTGCTTCCATGGTTGGTCAAATGCTTCCATTAGATAATAGTCGTAATTTTTATGAGCTGTTTTGGCTAAAAATTCACGAACAAAACGTGCTTGATTTACATCGGAAGCGATGGCGGCTCCTAATGTTGGTCCATGACTAGGCCAGCCAATTTCAGTGATGACAATCTTTTTACGAGGATATGCATTCATTAGTTCAGCGTAGCGCTTCAATGAATAATCAACCGCCTTTTCTACAGGGACACCTTCATGGTATGGCAACAAATGAACTGCGATGTAGTCAACATGCTTGACTAGCTCTGGATTTTTTAACCACACATGCCAAGGTTCTGCGGTTGAAATGGGCAGGTTGCTTGATTTTCTGACTTCATCTAGATAACTAAACAAATCTTCTGGTGACAAGTCGTTACGTAATAATGATTCATTGCCGACAATCGCACGTTCAATATGAGGGTAGTTTTTAATTTTTTCTTTTAGAGCGTCGACTTCTCGACGATTAGCATTCAAATCACCGCTTATCCAAGCGCCTGCCGTTACTTCAAAACCTAAGTTGGAAGCGAGCGCTGTCACTTCACTATTTTCAAGCGCACCATATATACGGATTCGGTTGGTTAGAGGTCTCAGTATCTTTAAATCTTGAACTAATTCGGCCGTACTTGGATATTCTTTATCAAGAGGGCTTTGGTTTATTTGGAAGCCACTGTAAGCAAATCCATTAACGACAGGTGGTGCATTCATCACAGGCAGTGCTCGATTTGAAGCACTCCAGATCCCAAAGTGAATGAGAGCGATCAAACTCGCAAACAAAAACGGTTTGATATATCGCTTAAAAAAAGGAGGCATAAAGGATAGGGGGTTTCTAATAAATTAAATTGTAGATATTTTTCTTATTGGCCAGTTAGCCGATGCTATGAGTACGCATAGTATTAACCAAATGATTGCTAAAAGGTTTGTAGGTTCTTTATATAAACAGAATGCACTGGTGGCGGCAAGAACTGTTGCTAAAACTTTATAAATGAATAAGGATGGTCTTGGAATCTGTTTTAACAGCCATAAGCCAAGAGAGATTTGTAAAACCGGTAATACGTATAATGCAATTGCAAAGTCTCGATAACGGCCATCTGTTATTAATAAATAGTTTGAGCATAGAGCTGCTAGTAGAATTATAGTCAAAGAAATTTGAACAATTTTTTTTGCTATCTTGTTTGCATTAAATGCATAAGCAGGGATGCTGAATAATGTGGTTAGACCTAACAATGCAATGCTGCCAAGTGCAAGCCATTCATTTTTTGAGCGACAAGCAGCAAGCAAGTATTCTAATTGCAAAAACCCAGAAATGCCGGCAAGAGCACCTAGTGACGCTATGCTAATTAAATGGTATTTTGAGCGGATATTTATTACGAATGACCATCCTAAAAATAGCGCTAAGCCTGTAACCCCCGCATAGATGGCAAATATGCCGTCATGCCTTTCTGCAACATTCCCTGTGAAAGGAAATTTAGGCTCAAAACTTGCGTTAAAGATACCCCAATAGCCACCAACAGTTCCTTCTAAGCCGCGTTTCCAGGGCTGATCAACGGCCTCAATGAGGTTGTAATTCCATTTTTTTTCATCTGCAATCTTTAAAAAACTACGTATATATAGCGCTTGGTTGAGCTGGCTCGGTTGAGCACCTTCGCGCTGACGACCAATCGACGGCCAACCGGTCTCTCCAATGAGTATTGGTTTGCTAAATGTGCGGGCCAACAAGTTCATGACGTTTTGGGTATGATCAACAGCCCGTTCAATCGGTTGTGGCTGATCTTCCCAATAAGGCAGGATATGAACAGTCACAAAATCTACAGAGCCCTCAAGCGCCGGATGCTTACGCCAAAACTCCCAAACATCAGCGTATGTGACTGGTACATGTGTCTCAGCTTTTGCCCTTTCGATGTAAGCCTTCATTGAAGCTTCAGATTGTTCCCCCCTTAATAAGACTTCATTCCCAACCACCAGCGCTTTTACTGTTTCAGGATATTTGTTGGCTACTTCAATCGCGAGTTTCAACTCTTTTTCGTTTAGTTTTTTAATCCAACCTATCCAAGCGCCGACATAAACTTTCAAGCCTAATTTTGAGGCTGCTTCTGGCACGTAGTCCATACCTTGCCCAACAGAATAAATACGTACGCAAGCGAAATGCATTGATAGCTTCGCTAAGTCTCTATCAATTTGTTCGTGACTAATGAATGTATTGATATTGAGTGGTGTTTGTCCTTCGTTGTAAAAAGGGGAGTATGAAACACATTGTAATTTACCATCCACCCCTAGATTTGGCTCGGGCAATTGAATAGGCTGATTTTGTTGCCAGATCCATAGCGAAAGGGCGAGCAATAAAAAAAGATTAAAGGCCGTGAAGCGCCAAATATTTTGCTGTGAGGGTGAGGGACCTGGAGTCGTCATAAAATCCTGTGAAAAAATCACGCATATACCGCTTAATTCAAGCGGTGTTGAGCTTGAAAGCGAAGCGCTTATGATAATCTAGCCCACCCTCAAAAACAAAGTAAAAACAGAAATTATCGAAAGATAACTCAGTATCTCTACAAAGCAAGTCTGCATCAAGATACAATAACGTCATTGTTAAATAATCTTAAGAAAAACGCATGAAAAAATCCGTATTGTTCACTTTGATTTTTGTTGGTATTAATATAATTCTTTTTGTGAGCGGTGTTGAGGCTAGAGAGCAGTATGTTGGGCCAAATTTCAGCGGTGTATATTCATGTAAGGGCACTAACAACAAAGTAGGTGAGTATGAAGTAGTTTCTACTTTAAAGTTAAATCGCATTAGCAGTCACGGTAGTTTTGGCATTTATGATTTCAATACAGAAACAGAAAATGCTTTAGTCTACAAAGGCCAAGCCATTGCAAATGGTTACAAGATTGCTTTGACGTTCAATATTTCCGGTGGTTCTAATGCTGACTTCAGCACAGGAATAGCGGATATTCAAAAAATATCTAGCACACGCTGGGCATACAGCAATCATTATTACGAGCCAGATGAAAATGGTGGCGATTATGGTTCTGAATATTGTGTGATGCAGAAGCCGGTTAAGATGACAAAACTAACAAAAAAAATTAAAAAATTGCCTTTAATTGTTCCAGCGCAAAGTTAATCAATCGGACTTTTTACTAAGTTTAAAGCATCAAAGTCTCGAGTGAGTTCATCGCTTGCTAAAACACCAAACTCTCTAACTCTAGCCGGATATATTAGATCTTCTTCATTGTGAGACATTTGTAAGGCTGGATGACACATCAACACAGGTGTCGCGTTATGCTTGTTAATGTTTGCAAGCCAGCATTTAAAACGCTTCAGGTAATCTTCACTTGAGCCATTAAAACCATACACACCCAAAAGGCAGCCTGAATAGGCAAACCCCAACGCTTTTGCTTTTCGCTCAAAAGCATTCGATCCAAGTATCCGAATAATGAGTCCTTTAAGACCATCGCTTATGGGTGGTTTTGCAACTCTCAACCAGGGCAAGTTATTAGGGTAACGCTCTAATAACACTTCAAATAAAGCATCCCTAATTTGCGGAAGTTGATGCACATGTTGATGCCCATCTACATAATCAGGGGCTGTGCCAATTGTGGCCTCAAAAGCATCTAGTTGATGATGGATCATGTGCTTAATGCGCGATTTTGAAAGTTGGTGACTAAAACTTAATAATATGAGTTTTAGATGGCTTATCGCATCACCAAAATGGGTAAAGTCTAGATGAAGGCCTATGCTGGCTTTTTTTCTAATACTCGCGGTTAATTTTTTCCCAGATTCAGCCCAGCGTGGGCTTAATGTCATACAAGAAGCTGCGGTTAATCGATTTTTTTCAATTAGTTCGATAATCGCTGTATCGATTGCCTCGCTTTGGGCGAAATCATCTGCACACAAAATTAACTTCAATTTGTACCTTTGAAAGCCCAAAACTTACTTAAAAGATAAGTGCTCATCGCAACAAAAACCATAACTACGCCAAGCGAGAACCAAAATGGCAGTTTGGTATATTGAATGGCGCTTAGAACTAAAGTCTGGTTCGCTAAAAACCCAAGCAAAGCAACAGACATAAAGCGTGGTAGAGACTGCCAGTGGTTCGAATCCTGATCTGCGAAGCTAAATTTTCGATGTCCAAAATAACTCACGGGAAAAGCTACGATAAAACCAGCAATGTTGGCACTGGATGCAATTAGGGTTCCGCTGCATTCTAAGCTCACCGCAATAATGTAATGTGTGAGCGCTGCAACAGCCCCAATAATGGCGAACCAAGAGATCGATCGTTTATGACCTAGGAACATTAGAGAAATAAATCTTGCTCAGCAGTTTTAGGCACTTTCTTACTAGATGCACGAGGTCTCGAAACAGGCTTTTCATTATTAGGCTTGGTTACCTCTGCCACAATGTATGACGGACGACCCTTAACTTCATCATAAATTCGTGCAAGGTACTCACCTAAAATTCCGATAAATAAAAGTTGTACCCCTGCAAAAAACATCATGCTAGCTACTACGGTTGGCCAACCAGGAACTGATTCAGCGAAGAATAAACGGTCGATTACAACATAGATGCCATATAAAAAAGCTAGCAAAGCTAAAGATGCACCTACGGCACTCGCTAGTCTTAATGGCATGACGGAGAAGCTAGTGATTCCTGTCCAAGCGAGTTGGATTAGCTTTAGTTTTGAATATGCACTTTCCCCATGTGTGCGAGGAAGTGGTGTGTAGGGAATCCCAATGGATTTGTATCCAACCCAAGCATAAATGCCTTTCATAAAGCGATTACGTTCGGGGAGTGACAATAAAGCATTCACAACTTGTCTGTCCATTAAACGGAAGTCACCAGCGTCAGGAGGAATATTGATTTGTCCGCCTAGGCTCATTGCACCGTAAAAAATCTTTGAACCCCATCGTTTAAACTGTGATTCTACTTCTCGATCCTGGCGCACTGCGTAAACCATGTCGTAGCCTTCACGCCATTTATCTAGCATCTCAATTAACAACTCTGATGAGTGTTGACCATCAGCATCCATGCATATCACGATATCGCCGGCTGCATTTTCCAGGCCCGCTGTTATTGCATACTCTTTACCGAAGTTTCGTGAGAACCGAACTAGTGTTGCGTTAAGCTCGATTGGTAATGAGCGAACGACCTCTGCTGTTTTATCGCGGCTACCATCATCTATTACTACCACATCCCAGTTTGGGCTTAATTGTTGTAAGTGATGCGCAATATTCGAGACAGTGCTTGAAATTGCGGCAGCCTCATTGTATGCAGGTACGATGACGGTGATGTGTGGATTAGCGTTTGCTCTATTAGTCACAGATATTCCGTTCTTTAAATTAATCTCGGGGTGCAGCGTGAGGGCGTCTATCTTCACCTAATAAGTCCCGACGGTCTTTTACTACAGCAAGAGGCGCTCCCAGGCGCTCTACAGTGCCAATAATATTACCCTTTAACACTTTATCGCAATTCATGTGTGTGCTCGAAATAAAGAAATCCGCACGAACCCAGTTTTCAGTGATGTTAAATCGTTCATCTAAATAAGCACGACCTTGGAAAGCTTCGGCGCAAACAGCTACATAATATGGGCCTTGATGATCGGAAGGCCAGTTTTTTTGTTCGGCATTAAGATAGTTTTCTAGCAATTTGGTAGCATCTATTAAGCTGCTAGACCAATAGTCTGCTTCCCAATGGTGTTCTGCCTGTTGAAGGTTTTTTCCAGCAAAGTGGTTGTAGTAAACGTATTCATAAGGGCGTAATTCAAACAATATGTAGCTGGTATTTAGTGTTAAAGCTATTGCCACAAAGGAAAAGCTTAATTGCCATCTAGGATAATTAGATAGTCCATCCCATGCTTTAGATAATCCAATGCCGGCTAATACTGCAAGTGGAGGAATAATAAATGTGAAATGTCGAACGCCGTTATATAGAGCAGGGCGGTCGTAGAGAACAAAAAGGAGTGGAAATAATATACCAATTGTTAGTGAGATTTCAGGTAATTTTTTTGTTAAGAAAGGTTTTATTTGCTTCGTATTGTGAAGCATGGATGTCAATAAGATAACAACCGCACTTAAAATTCCGAGTAGAAAAACTTCTGGTAAGCGAATCCCCAAATACTCAAGAAGGTATGATCTAGAAACTTCACCAATGCTTACAAAAGTCCCATCTACAATGGTATTCATATTGAAAGCAAAGTGAGAGAAGGATTTTGCGGCAATCAAAATATGATCGGCGCCCATGATTGCCCAAGGCCCGTCGGCACGTCGGTGTTCATCACCTGCGACGGTTCCTCGAACGGTATGCGCGTGGCCAACACGCCCGTCGCCGTCGCGGGCGGATCCACCACGCAGGT
>CAIVUE010000136.1 GCA_903909015.1 uncultured Methylophilaceae bacterium | reverse complement strand
TATCAAATTTAGCAGCATGTGTGGCTTCTACTGCTAGAAGCTCTTCTTTTTTGACAAGGTAATTCTCATAATTGCCCACGAAGTCTGTGAGCTTGCCGCGATCTAGTTCCACAATTCTTGTGGCGAGTCGATTTAAGAAACGTCTATCGTGGGTGATGAAAAGCACGCCCCCGTTGAAATTTAACAGTAGTTCCTCTAGCCATTGAATAGCTTCCAGGTCTAAGTGGTTGGTTGGTTCATCTAACAATAAGACTTCAGGGTCAGCAACGAGTGCACGTCCTAGGGCTACGCGTTTGCGCCATCCACCAGAGAGTGAGGCGACTGACGCGTCAGCGTCGAGACTCAAGCGACTCAGTACCATTTCTACCTTCGCTTGCATGCCCCAGCCATCTTTAGCATCCAGCTCGTGTTGCAAGTCTTGCATGCGCCCCATGAGTTTTTCGATATCAGCATCTGCATCCCCCATGCTGTGGGTAACGGCATGGTAGTTCACCAGGATCTGCTGCATATCCCCCAAGCCTTCTGCAACTGCTTCGAATACAGTGTGCTTAGGATCTAAAATAGGTTCCTGTGGCACATACACAATCCTCACCGAAGAAGCGCGCCATATGTTGCCATCATCTAATTTAATCTCACCAGCAATTGCCTTAAGCAGGCTTGATTTACCTGCGCCATTGCGACCAATCAAACCAACCCGTTCTCCAGGATCCAGTTGGAACGATGCGTGGTCGAGAAGGGCGTGGTGACCAAAGGCAAGTGAAGCGTTATCAAGGGTGATGTGTGGCATGCGTACTTTCTAATTTGTGTTTTGGCCAAGCATGGCACGAATTTGCGCCATACGTTCTTTACCATGTTCTTTATTTGATGCATTATCCGCACTAGGGCTACCAAAGTGGCGGATGTCGTCCTTGGGGAGCTCTTCAATAAAACGGCTAGGCTCACAAATCTCTGTTTCGCCTGCGCGTTTTCGTTTTTTGCACCAGGAGATATTGAGAGACTTTTGTGCACGTGTGATGCCCACGTACATTAAGCGTCGTTCTTCCTCGATTTTATCGTTATCTACGCTTTCACGGTGGGGCAATATCCCTTCCTCCACACCAATTAAAAAGACGTGACCAAACTCCAAGCCTTTAGCGGCATGCAGTGTGGATAGCTTAACCGCATCAGGTTCACCATCCTCTCGACCTTCCAGCATGCTCATGAGCGCAACCATTTGCGTTAAGCTCAGTAAGTCTCGCGTTTCATTGTCCCCATCTTCCTCCCCTTTCCTAGTGAGCCAACTGACAAATTCCAGTACATTTTTCCATTTAGACTCGGCTGCGCGAGGCTCTTCTGAGTCGTATAGGAAGGCTTCGTAATTGATGCCCTTTAGGAGGTCGTTGAGGACTTCCCCTGCAGGATCCTTACTTGCTCTTGCCTTTAGCTTGTTAATGTATTGGCAGAAAGTTAATAGATCATCTAGCTGTCGGCCACCTAATTCGCGTTGGAAATCGCCCTCAAATGCGGCTTCAAATAATGAGGTTTTATGTTGCTTTGCGTATTCACCGAGCCGCTCAAGCGTTGTGTTTCCAATCCCTTTTTTTGGGGTGGTTGCAGCGCGAATGAAGGCAGGATCATCGTCCTCGTTTGCAATGAGTCTTAAGTAACTGACCAGATCCTTGATTTCTGCTTTATCAAAAAAAGACTGGCCGCCGGATATAGTGTAAGGAATTTTGTGATTACGGAGGTGTTGTTCAAAAATACGGGCCTGATGATTGCCACGGTACAAAATAGCGTAATCAGTATAGCGGGTTCGATTTTCAAATTTATGCGCCATGAGCTTCATCACAACGGATTCAGCCTCGTGTTCGTCATCCCTCGCTGCACTGACCTGGATTAGATCTCCCGTGCCAAGCTCACTCCAAAGTTTTTTCTCAAACAGCTTCGGGTTGTTCGAAATGACCTGGTTGGCAGCACGCAAAATACGCACAGTGGAGCGATAGTTTTGCTCTAGCTTGATGACTTTTAAGCGCGAGAAATCTTGGGTCAGTTGGCGAAGGTTTTCGACGTCTGCTCCGCGCCAGCCGTAAATGGCTTGGTCATCATCTCCCACTGCCGTGAAGTTTCCTTCAACGCCCGTGAGTAGTTTGACCAATTTGTATTGGCAGGCATTCGTATCCTGATACTCATCGATCAGTAAATACTTCAGCTTATGTTGCCATTTATTGAGCACGTCCGGATGCTGTTCAAACAATTCGACAGGCAACTTGATGAGGTCGTCAAAGTCGACCGCCTGATAAGCCTTGATGGTTTGTTGATAGAGTTGATAGATCTTGGCAGCGGCGACGGTTAAATCATCATCCGCAGTGACCTTGACTTGATCTGGGGTTAGGAAGGCATTCTTCCAGGCAGAGATTTGCCACTGCGTTTTGCGTAACAACTGTTTATCGGTGGTCGCAAGGATATCTGACAAGATTTTATAGCTGTCAGAGGAATCAATAACTGAGAATTGTTTCTTGTAGCCCAGCACTTCAGCCTCTTGGCGCAATATTTGCATGCCGAGTGAGTGAAAGGTGGCAATGGTAAGCCCTTTTGCATTGACCCCAGTTAGGAGTTGGCTCACGCGTTCTTGCATCTCGCGAGCGGCTTTGTTGGTGAAGGTGATCGCCGCAATTTCTTTAGGGGCGAAACCACATTCTTGAATCAGATACGCAATCTTCTGGGTGATCACACGTGTTTTTCCACTCCCGGCCCCAGCAAGAACGAGCAGAGGACCACCTAGATATTTTACGGCTTCGCGCTGTGGTGCGTTAAGGGTGTTTAACATTGGAACTTTAAGTGTTGAGAAAGACGGTTGCGTTTGCTTTTAGGCTCGCAATTTTAACTTTTAAGGCTGACATTAGCTATCAAATCGTGGCATAGTTTGCGCCATGCAAAACAATCTTTTTTTAGAGAACTACCGAGAAGCTGGTTTTTTAGCACGCCATACAGACTTATTGATCAGTAGTTATTATCATTGGACAGGTGAAGCGTTGATAAGGTGCACTGACAATGCGGTGCATGCTTTAATGAATGCACCGCTTGCCATTGCCTCGCATCAGGCTGGAGATGACCCAGTGTTTAATTATGCAAATCATCAAGCCTTGGCGCTATTTAAGATGACACCAGAAGCGCTTATTGGCTTACCATCAAGGTACTCTGCCGAGCCTAGGTTACGCGAAGCGCGTTCAGCACTCTTGCACCAAGTTGAAACCCATGGATTTGTTGAGAATTATTCTGGGATTCGAATCGCTCAGGATGGCAGCCGATTTTTAATTGAGCAGGCGACTGTCTGGAATGTCGTGGATATTAAACAAGCGCAGATGCAAGTGCTTGGTCAGGCCGTCATCATCAAAGCTTGGCATGCGGTATAAGCATGCGATTAATCTCTAAGGAAGACAATGCGATCGACTAAAGCAAGCAGCGCCGTAGAACGCTTAAATAAACGAGGTGACCAAAAGTACTCAATGGGAACCAATGGCAAGGGCTTGTTTTGGCTTTCACTGTCAGGTGAGAATGGGTTATCAACCAAGCTCTGTGAGTCAATGACGATGGAGGACTTCGTCGTGTTTGTGAATGGTTTTGGTCCGCAAATTGTTAAGCGTGTGAGCAAGCTGGATGTGGAATTTAGCAAGCAGCTTGTTAAGAAATAAAACTATTCTTCTTCGGGTTTCTCTTCGAGATCCGTTTCCAACACTACCTTTTTAGTTGCATCCATAATCTCTTGACGGCTCGCTGGTGTTTCAAGGCTAATGCGACCTATGGTGCCAGCACGGTACTCCGTTAAGAACGTTACTGCAGTCTTTTCCATGTCCCATTCGCCTGCTTTTAACTTGTAAGAGCGTCGCTTGGCGATCGCCTCAAGCAGATCAATCCCATCCATTTGACTGACATCAATTTTGTATCTCGCCGCTAATAAATCGGGGTAGCGTTTGAGTAGGTTGTTCGCAAGAAAGGTGGCGACATCTTCGTCAATCACTGCATTACGACCGATGGCGTGGCTGGCAGCCAGCATGAAACCATCTGACTCATATTGGATTTTTGGCCACATCATACCGGGGGTGTCGGTGATGCTCATGAGTGGACTGAGCTCGAAGCGTTGTTGTGATTTAGTGACAGCAGGCTCATCCCCCACCTTGGCCACACGTCGATTGAGCAGGGCATTCATGAAAGTGGATTTCCCCACGTTAGGGATGCCCATGATCATCATGCGAAGCGGCTTGATAGGGGAGTCTCGATGTGGCGCAAGGGCGGCACATAACTTAGGAATTCTGGCGGCGTCCCCAGGCTTCTTACATGAAATTGCGACGGCCTTAACGTTAGGTTGTTTGTTGTAATAGTTGAGCCATGCCTGCGTCACCGCAGGATCAGCTAGATCAGTTTTATTGAGAATTTTTAGTTGAGGGCGTTGGCGAAACAAACGCATTTCGTCAATCATTGGGTTATGGCTAGCTTCAGGGACGCGAGCATCCAACACCTCGATCACAATGTCGGTAAACTCCATTGTCTCTTCGGCTTTTTTTCGTGCTTGGGTCATGTGCCCTGGATACCATTGAATTGCCATAAATCCTCACTTTAAAATCAACACGGAGTTTACTTCTGATATCTTGCCGTGCCATTTGTCTATTCTGAGGCACGCATTCTTGTGATTGCAGCCATCAGAAGACGTATTTTATCATTCGGCGTTGACCCCGCGTTTTATTATTCAAAGGATGCGGCATCAGTTAAAATATCCCCATGACTTTAATCCCCGAAATAAAGCCACATCAATCTATTGAGTTGCTGAAGGCGCTGCATATCTTAACGCGTGATGGCAAGCTCAATCAGGACACGCGCCGCAAGCTTAAGCAGGTATATCACCTTTATCACTTCATTGAGCCCTTGCTTACCGAGTTAATGGCAGAAAAAGATGACATCACATTGGTGGATCACGGCGCAGGCAAATCCTATTTGGGTTTTATTCTTTATGATTTGTTCATGAAGCAGTATGAAACAGGCCGTGTGGTTGGGATAGAAACCCGTGAGGAACTAGTACTGAAATCTAAAGAGTTGGCAGAGCAACTGCATTTTGAGCGCATGGACTTTCACCATCTAAGCGTAGAAGAGTCCATGACCTCGCCCTTATTGCCCGAACAAATCGAAATCGTTACAGCCCTGCATGCTTGTAATACTGCGACTGATGACGCCATTCGTTTCGGGCTAGAAAAGCATGCAAAGTTTATGGTACTTGTGCCTTGCTGTCAGGCCGAGGTGGCTGAGGTGCTGCGCAAGCATAAAAATGAGTCCTTCAGCAAAACGCCACTTTCTGAAATTTGGCGACATCCTATCCACACACGTGAGTTTGGTAGTCAAATTACCAATGTCTTGCGCTGTCTTCAATTGGAGGCACACGGCTACCAGGTGACGGTGACTGAGCTTGTCGGATGGGAGCATTCTATGAAGAATGAATTGATTATTGCCCGTTATCAAAACAGCCCCCGCAAAAATGCGCAAGAACGTTTAGCTCAAATTCTTGAAACACTTAATTTGGAAGAGTTGCATACACGCTTCGCTTAAGTGTCTTTGAATCGCTCATGAATACTGCAGAAAACTCGCTCGCTCAGCTTAATCAAGCCCTTGCCACATGCATGCTGGCTGATCGTCATGGCCTTCGCCGTAAGATACGGGATGTGCTTGATTTACAAAAAGCGATACAAAAAACGCCTGACACTAAGTCCAAACAAAAAATCGATAGGCTATTGGCTGAAGTTGTACAAAAGATTTCAGCCTCACATCAAAAGTATCAAGCACGCTTAACTGCATTACCCAAGCCAGAATATGCTTTAGATTTACCTGTCACGGCGCGTAAAGAAGAAATTAAGGCAGCAATCGCAAAGAATCAGGTGGTGATTGTCTGTGGCGAAACTGGCTCAGGTAAGACGACGCAACTCCCTAAAATTTGTTTAGAGCTTGGTCGCGGTGTGAGTGGTTTGATTGGCCATACACAACCACGCCGAATTGCTGCCCGCTCAGTGGCCAGTCGCATTGCCCAAGAGCTTAAGTCCCCCTTAGGCGAGGTCGTTGGTTACAAGGTACGTTTTAACGACAAGCTTTCGGAATCCAGCTATATCAAATTAATGACGGACGGCATTTTGCTTGCCGAGACGCAGGGCGACCATTTCCTCAATGCTTATGACACCATCATTATCGATGAGGCCCATGAGCGGAGTCTCAATATTGATTTCTTGCTTGGTTACCTTAAGCAGCTCCTCTTAAAACGGCCTGACTTAAAAGTGATTGTCACCTCAGCCACCATTGATGCGGATCGATTCTCTAAACACTTTGATGGGGCGCCCGTCATTGAAGTCTCTGGCCGCACCTATCCCGTTGAAATTCGTTACCGTCCACTGGGTAAAGCTGGGTATTCATCGCGAACGCTCGAAGAAGAGATCGGTGATGATGACGATACGCTCTACGGGATTAAGCGAAAAGGTAAGACTGAGGCGCGCTGGCTTGAAGAGGATGATGCGGAAGAGGCAATCGAAGAAGCCATTTTAGATGCTGCTGACGACATACTGCGTCAAGGGGATGGCGATATTTTAGTGTTCTTGCCAGGCGAGCGTGAGATACGTGATACGGCAGATCATTTAAGAAAGTATCAAGGCCGTTCAGCCAAATTAAGACATATTGAAGTCCTACCATTATTTGCCAGACTTTCGATTGAAGACCAACAAAAAATCTTCCGCACCACAGGGACGCGGCGGATCGTGTTGGCAACGAACGTCGCTGAAACTTCCCTCACTGTCCCAGGCATTAAGTATGTGATTGATGCTGGCTTGGCTAGGGTCAATCGTTATAGTAGCCGTGCAAAAGTAGAGCAGTTGCAGATTGAGAAAATTAGCCAAGCCGCTGCCAAGCAACGTGCAGGACGATGTGGTCGCGTCTCAAACGGTATTTGTGTGCGACTTTATGACGAGCAAGACTTTAATAGCCGTCCTGCTTTTACCGACCCAGAAATTTTGCGTAGCTCCTTGGCCTCCGTCATTCTGAGAATGGCCGCATTACGTCTTGGCGATATTAGTCACTTTCCTTTTATCGAAGCCCCTTCATCTCGATTAGTCGCGGATGGATATTTACTCCTCCAGGAGCTGGGTGCGGTAGATGCTAATCGTGAAATTACAGAGCTTGGTAAACAGCTTGCCCGTTTACCTCTAGATCCACGTGTGGGTCGAATGATTTTAGCGGCCAAGCAAGAAGGTGTTTTACGGGAGATCTTGATTATAGCGAGTGCGCTCAGTATTCAAGATCCTAGAGAACGGCCCATGGATAAGCGTGAAGCTGCGGACCAAGCTCACGCGAAGTTTGCGGATGAGCGTTCAGATTTCTTAGGCTTTCTAAAGCTTTGGAATTTTTATGATGAGGCGCTTAAAACCAAAAAATCTAATAAAGATTTATTAGGAAAATGTCATCAAAATTTCCTCTCATTTTTACGTCTAAAAGAATGGCGAGAGCTGCATGGTCAAATTCGTGAAATTGCTGAAGAGCTCGACCTAAAACCCAACCTGGAAGAGGCGGACTTAGATAAGAATTATGATCAAATTCATCGTGCTTTACTCTCGGGCTTGCTTGGAAATATTGGATTTAAAGATGGTGAGGCTGATACCTACCTCGGTGCTCGTGCGATTCGATTCAGCGTGGCGCCAGGCTCCGCGCTTAAAAGGACGCGTCCTAAATGGGTCATGTCTGCGGAATTGATGGAGACAAGTAAGCTCTATGCACGCTGCGTTGCTAAGATCGATCCTGATTGGATAGAGCCGCTAGCACGTAATCTCACGCAAAGTCATTACAGTGACCCGCGATGGGATAGAAAGCTCTCACAGGTATCCGCATGGGAGCGAGTGAGCTTGTATGGCCTCACCATTATTCCAAAGCGGCGGGTGCATTACGGGCCGATTGACCCAAAGGAGTCTCGGGAGATTTTCGTGCGAGAAGCTTTGGCTAATATGGAGTTTGATACCCGTGCGCCGTTCTTTGAGGCTAATCGTCATTTGATTGCACAAATTGAGGAGTTGGAACATAAGGCGCGTCGCCAAGATGTGCTAGT
>CAIVUE010000135.1 GCA_903909015.1 uncultured Methylophilaceae bacterium | reverse complement strand
GCGGCGATAATTTGCCTTATCGTTTGCTCAAAGTGGCTTTGGTGCCTTCTGATCGAAGTGTGTTGCATAGCCGTATTGCGATTCGGTTTGACGATATGTTGAAGCAAGGTTTTTTGGATGAAGTAAAAGCTTTGTTAAAGCAATATTCCAAACTAACGCCCGAGTTGTCTTCTATGCGCTGCGTGGGTTATCGCCAAGTATTAGAGCATTTGGCCGGGCAGTATGATGAAGCTGAGCTCCGTGACAGAGGGATTTTTGCCACTCGCCAATTAGCGAAACGTCAGCTTACTTGGCTACGCGGCATGGATGATACTTTTGAAGTGGACTGTCTAAACCCGCAAATGTACGATTTAGTATTTAATGAAATTAATCAATTTATTAAAAACTAATTGTAAACTTTTACATGAGGTTTTTAATGCGATTTGCAGCCTCAATACACTCATCTAAGCTCGCCACTAAAGCTAATCGAATAAAGTGTTTTCCAGGGTTGAAGCCATGTGCTTCACGCGCTAAAAAGCTACCGGGTAATACAGTCACATTGAAGTCACGATATAAACGAATCGCCGCTTCCGTATCTGGCATATCTGTTTTTGCCCAAAGATAGAAAGCCGCATCAGGCATCTCAACCCCCAAAGTATTTTCTAGCATCGGTGTAACTGTCTTAAACTTTTCTGCGTAAAGTCTGCGATTTTCAATCACATGAACTTCATCATTCCAAGCTGCGATACTAGCCGCTTGCACGGAAGGGCTCATTGCACAGCCATGGTAGGTGCGGTAAAGCAAGAATCGCTCAAGAATGATAGCGTCACCCGCAACAAAGCCTGAACGCATGCCAGGCACGTTAGAGCGTTTAGAGAGTGAGCTAAATACGACTAGGCGTAAATAGTCGCGACCTAGTTTTTTAGCGGCTTCTAACGCACCTAAAGGCTTGGTTGCTTCATCAAAATAAATCTCGGAATAGCATTCATCTGCCGCAATCACAAAGCCATATAAGTCAGATAGTTCAAATATCTTTTTCCACTGGTCCAGACTCATCACCTTGCCAGATGGGTTGCCAGGGGAGCATACATAAATTAACTGTGTACGATTCCAAATTTCAACAGGTACGCTATCAAAATCCATGGCGTGTTGATTTTCAGGTAGGGTGTTTAGGAAGTAAGGCTCTGCACCAGCTAAAAAGGCGGCGCCTTCATAAATTTGGTAGAACGGATTAGGGCAAATCACAATTGGATTTGCTACTTTTTTGGTGTTTATTACGGCTTGTGCGAACGCAAACAAAGCTTCGCGGCTGCCATTCACAGGCACAATCTCTTTTTCGGCATTGAGAAGCGGGATGCCATAACGTCGCGTTGCCCAATTTGCAATCGCTTGCCTAAGCTCTGGCACGCCAGCGGTGGTTGGGTAAGTAGCCAAGCCGCTTAGGTTGTCAATCAGCGCCTGTTTGATGAGCGCTGGTGTATCATGCTTAGGCTCACCTATCGATAGGTTGACCGCCTTGTAAGCGGCGTTCGGTTTAATGCCGCTAAATAAGTCGCGTAAGCGTTGAAATGGGTAAGGCTGTAACTTGCTTAGATTTGAGTTCATGCAGGCATTATAAATGAAGCGGCATCCCGCTTAAACACTCAAGCAGCAATTCCATTGTTTTAGAAAGTTTATGTTGAGTCATACATTATTAGAAAAACATCAAAGTCAATTTGCCGTATTTGGTCTTTTGTTTGGCGCCGTATGCTGGGGCGTAATTTGGTATCCCTACCGCATCATGCAAGAGGCTGGTCTTTCAGGCGTAGCCTCTAGTTTTTATACTTACTTGATAGCCGTAGGCCTTTTCGCAATGGTTTTGCATAAACAATGGCGTGCAGCGCTTAATCAACCTAAAAGTATTATTTGGCTTGCCATCATCGCTGGTTGGACTAACTTAAGTTATGTATTGGCGATTATTGATGGCGAAGTCATGCGTGTAATGTTGCTTTTTTACCTGTCTCCACTTTGGACGCTCGTCATGGCCCATTTTTGGCTAAAAGAACCCACTAACAAGCGTGGGCTTGCGGTCATTGTTTTGTCACTCATAGGCGCATTTATTATGTTTTGGCAGGATGATGCATTGCCTTTGCCAAACAACAAAGCTGAGTGGCTTGCATTATCCTCAGGTGTTGGCTTTGCGATGACGAATGTTATTACAAGACATTCGTCAAACTTAAGCATTACAGCTAAATCCATGGCGGTATGGATAGGCGTGCTATTAATGTCGCTGATATTTATTGTGTTTCAAGACGCACCATTTCCCAATCCGATGGGCATGCATTTATCGCAAGTGCTGGTGATAATGTGTATCGCATTTTTACTCATGGCCGCGACTTTTCTTGTGCAGTATGGCATTACTCATATTCCTGTTACCAAAGCATCAGTTTTGTTTATGTTTGAGTTGGTGGTTTCTGCTATCGCTTCTTATTTCTTAACCAATGAGACTTTGTCTGCGCGAGAGTGGTTTGGTGGCGCTTTGATTGTTGTTGCGGCCCTGTTTGCGGCGACTAATCATCAGACTTAAGGTTTGGTGTAATTGTCCCACATGTCCTGATATCGAGACTCTAAATCCTTAGCAAACTGCAATGTGTTGAATAATGGTAGTTCTGCATTGTGCTTTGTTAGTCGCGCCTTAATGTTATGTAATTGATCTGGCTTGCTTGCAAGGGCTAATGCTTTGTTTTCGTAGTCTTCCAATGAGTCAGTGATAAGTTCTTCTAGATTGGCTGCCTTAAGCAAACTTGCAGCCACGCGACTGGCAAAAGTATCGCCAGCACAAGTTAACACGGGCAATCCCATCCAAAGTGCGTCGCTAGTGGTGGTGTGGGCGTTGTAAGGCAGAGTGTCTAAGAATAAATCTGCACAGCGTTGCCTTGCCATATGTTCAGCCATCTGGACACGGGGCGCAAAGATTAAACGCTCTTTGTTGATGCCCATGGCTTTTGCCTCACGAATTAAATTTGCCTTTGCCCATTGGTTACATTCCAAAAGCCACAAAACGCTATTGGGCACTTGATTTAAAAGGCGCATCCAGCAATCAAAAACTTCAGGCAGTATTTTGAACGTTTGGTTGAAACAGCAGAACACAAAACCATCTTCTGGCAAGCCATATTCTATGAGAGTCTTTGTCTTGGCTATTGGACGCTTTTTATCGTTGGGCTGATAGGTGTGGGGTAGCAACGCTAATTTCTCTGAATAGGCGCTTGCCTCTGTTGGTGGAGTGATAAAAGCATCGCTAAGAATGTAATCAAACAATGGCACACCCTCTAAATCACCCATGGTGCCAGGGAACCCAAGCCAGCTGACATTAATAGGCGCGGGGCGTAGCGCAACAATTTGGCTGCGACTTGTTTGAGTGAAGCCTGTTAAATCCACCAAGATATCAACTTCGTCATGATTAATCTTGCTTGCGGCATCGGCTGTTGATAGGGCGCGAATGTCTACAAAATGATCAAAAGCTTCTTCAAGGCGCTTACGCTCAATAGTTTTGTCGTTGACCCCGTAAGAATACGCGTAAATTTCAAAAGCGCTTCTGTCGTGTAGCTCGATTAATTCAGAAATCAATGATGCGAGCGGATGCAATCTAAAATCAGCGGATAAATAGCCGATACGTAGCTTTTTATGGTGACCTTGATGGTTATTCTGATATTTGAAAGCTAATTCCTTGCCTTGCTTAAATGCTGATAAATAGCGGTTTCTAAGCCAGTTATTGGCGCATTTTTTTTGTTCTTGCGCTGTTGTTTGCTGCAGGGCTAAAAAAGCAAAAGGGGAGATTTGTGCTTCAGGCACATTCTTAACCCAGTCGCGTATTTCGCTAATTTCTTTATCTAAGTTATTCCAATCACAAATGTGCTGTTTTTGATGCACCAAATGCACTTTGGCGTGATAAAGCTTGGGGTTGATGTCTAAAGCCTTTTGGTAAGAGGCGATAGCCGCGGCTAAATCGCCAAGCTCACGCTGAACATTGCCTAAATTGTTATAGGCATCAGCATCCTTGGGGCTGTGTTGAATTGCTTTGAGATAAGCCTGCGCTGCATCAGCAGGCTTGCCGAGTTCTCGCTGCGCATTACCTAGGTTGTAATAAAGAGCAGCATCGTTGCTAATGATACGTATTGCTTCTTGATATGCAGATTCAGCTTTGGCGTATTGTCCAGTCTGTTGGTGTTCATTTCCTAAGCCCTGCAGAGCATGGCATAGCGCCTGTTTGAAGTCCTCATCTTGCGGGTAGTCATGAAGAATGCGGCGATAGCATGTCGCTGCGCCTTCGTATTGATGGTGTTCCGCATAAGCGTTGCCAAGGTTGTAGACGATTTCTAAATCATCAGGGGCAAGACTTAATGCGTGCTGTAAGTTCTTAATTGCTTCTTCCAAACGTCCAGCAGCTTTAAGTGCTAGCGCTTGGTTGCTTAAAAAATCAGAATTGTTTGGCTCGATAAAAAGCGCTTCTGCAATAGTCTTAATCGCCAAATCATGTTGTTTGTTTTGGTGATAAATCACACCTAAGTAATGCAAAGTATTCGCATGCTTCGGAGATGCTTCCAACACCTTGCGATAAAGCGCTTCAGCTTGGGCTAATTGCCCTTGCTGGTGATGTAGTAATGCAGTGCGATAGGTTGATTGAATATCCATGACCAAGATTTTACGCTAATTGCTTTGTATCGTTTGCGCTAAGCGCTTTAAGCCTAGTTTGCGCAAAGCAAAGCGGTTGGGATCTAAGGCAGATAAAAGTGTGCAGTCGACAGGTGCTGGCTCTTTGCAAATAAGACTGGCGATGATTTCGGCACATAGTGGAGCGTTAACTAAGCCTTTTGCGCCGTGGCCAGCATTGATATACAAGTCCTCTAACCAAGGGAGGCTGCCATGTGGCGCGTTGTATCGCGGCTGACTT
This sequence comes from uncultured Methylophilaceae bacterium, assembly GCA_903909015.1. GTDB lineage: Bacteria > Pseudomonadota > Gammaproteobacteria > Burkholderiales > Methylophilaceae > Methylopumilus_A. Next base: position 4,429 of record CAIVUE010000135.1, on the reverse strand, counting down.
TCTTTAAGTTGGGCGAAGTCTAAAATAGCCCCTGCGAGTGGTAGATAGTCACTTGTAGTGGCACGAATTGCCGCTCGACCTTGCAACGATTGCACGTCATATCCTGTTTTATCCCAATCTGGCGCAAGTGATTTCAGCATATTCAGATTGCTTTGATGGTCTGAATCTCTGATGTCAGTGTCGTCGTCATTGGGTGAGAACGTTGCACCTAAGCAATGCTGTCCTTGTCTTGCTGGGCTTAGGTAGCCATCGGTACAAATCACGGTTTTAAGGGTCTTGGAGCTATCTATTGCTGGCAGTAGCGTAATTTGTCCGCGGACTGATTGCATCTCGCAATGACTGGTTTGTGTAAAAGCTTGTGCGTCAGTGGCATTGGCAATAATGAGATTGGAAGCCTCCGCAATCATTCCATTTTTAGAGGCCACCTGCCAGCCTTGCGATATTTTCTCTATGCGCAGCGCTTCAGTGTTGGTTTGTTTCTTAATGTTTGGGTGCTTGGTGAGTGCCTCGCAAAATGAAGCGGGGTTGAGCCATCCAGCCTGGGGTATAAACATGCCTTCATTTTCAATAGAAATCCCTGATAATTCAGATGCAGTTAATTTATCAACTTCATGAACTAATTCAGGATATTCATTAATAGCCGCGCCTATTCTTTTGCGCTCTCGCTCATTAAATGCTAATTGTAAAACGCCGCATTGTTGATAATTCTCGTTGTTTATATTGATGTGATTGAGCAAACCCAATGTATACAAAAATCCTTGGATGGCGAGGGTATTGAGTGCTGTTTCGCCGCCTGTGAGTCTTGGGTAAAGCACACCTAGCGGATTGCCTGATGCCGCTTGGGCTAGCGAAGCGTGCCTTTCAATAAGCGTCACCTGATAACCGCGTCGCGCCATTGCTTCGGCACTTGCTGCTCCCGCAAGACCGCCGCCAATGACAATCACGGTTTTGTTGTTATTTTGAGTTTGTTTGTTTTGCGCTGAACTTTGGTATTGCCCAAAAAGCATTTCTCGTTTTTTCCCAAACCCAGGAGCTTTTAAGATTTGAAAGCCAGCATTCTGTAAGCCACGTCTGACGTCCCCAGCGCTTGTGAAAGTGGCGAAAGTAGTTTCCGAATGCGAATGCTTAGCCATCTCCTCAAATAAGCTGGTTTGCCACATATCAGGGTTTTTAGCAGGGGAGAATCCATCTAAAAACCAAGCATCTACAGCGCCCTTGAGTTTTGGTAGTGATGCATTTGCGTCACCAATCAACAGCGTAAGGATTACGCGGCCATCATCAAACATCAACCTATGCCATGCTTTGGAAACTAATGGATATTCATGGATTAGCGCATCACTAAACTCGCTAAGACTAGTCCAAAGCGAAAGGGCTTTTTGTAAATCATCAATGTTAAGCGGGTATTTTTCAGTACTAATGAAGTGCAGTCTTGCATTAGGGGCTGCTGTTTCTCTCCACAATTTCCAAGCGCAAAGAAAGTTTAAGCCTGTGCCGAAGCCTGTTTCAGCGATGGTAAAGTGATCTTCAGTAAGATTTTGCCATCGCGTTTTTAGTTGGTTATGCGCTAAAAAAACATACTGTGTTTCATCCAAGCCACTATCACTAGAGAAGTAAACATCGCCAAACTCGCTGGAGTAGGGCTGATTGTCATGCCATTCAAGTTGCGCGTGCTTGTGAGTCATCTCAACATTTTAATGGATTTCATTAGGTTTTGACGGTAGTCATGCAATATACCAATCTGTATACTGTGGTTTTAATCATCATCAATGGTGTTTCATCATGCGTCATTTAAATAAAAGTGTTGGGTTGTATGCAGTTGTGCTTGGAGCTAGTCTGCTAGCGGCTTGTAGCAACATTCAAAAACATGATACCACCACAAGCAATATCATTAATTCAGCGCACCAGCAGGGTAAAAATCAAGACTGGCCTAGCTTTGGGCGTGATTATGCCAATAAGCGCTTCTCAGAAAACACTCAAATTAATCGTGAAAACGTTCAAAACCTAACGACAGCTTGGCAATATAAAAGTGGTGTTAAAGCAGCTTTCCAAGCCACTCCGATTGTTGTAGATGGTGTGATGTATGTTTCCCTGCCATTTAACCATGTGGTTGCTTTGGATGGTAAATCAGGTAAGGAACTGTGGCGTTACAAGCACGAGAGACGTGCTGATTGGAATATGTGCTGTGGACCTGCAAATCGTGGCGTAGCTGTAGGTTATGGCAAAGTTTTTATCGGCACCGTGGATGCTCGTTTGATTGCTTTGGATGCTAAAACAGGCAAGAAGCTTTGGGATATTAATGCTGTCGATGCTGACGTGATTACAGAGGGACAAGATTCGCTTAACAAAAATGACCCAAATAAAACCGCAAAAACTACTGGTGGTACGGGCGTTGGCATGGCCATGGCGCCAGTGGTTTATAAAGGCAAAGTCATTATCGGCATCACTGGTGTTGGTTATGGTTTGCATATCGACAACCCACGTGAAGATGCCCCACTAGGCGCTGTTATTGGTGTAACAGGTCGTTATGGTCGCCCAGGCTTTTTGGCTGCGTTCGATGTGAATACAGGTAAACGTGTTTGGCAGTTCGATACCATTCCAGATAAAGGCTGGGAGGGCACGTTTAAAGAAACAACAGCTGATGGCATTTCACTCAATCGCAATACTAAAGCTGAAAAAACCGCCTTGCCTAAATTTCCTGATTCAGCTCGCTTTGGTGGTGGTTCAGCTTGGAGCACACCAGCGATTGATCCTAGCTTAGGGCTTTTATACTTCGGCACGGGAAATCCTTCACCGCAGATGAATGATGTCTCTCGTCCTGGGGATAATCTCTACACTGTTTCTTTGGTCGCGCTAGATGCTGATTCTGGAAAGTTACGGTGGTATTACCAACAAGTGCCTCATGATGTATGGGGTTATGATATTGCTAGTGCGCCCATTTTGTTTAACTACAAAAAAGATGGCAAAACGATTGAAGCTGTAGGACAAGCAAGTAAATTGGGATGGTTCTTTGTGAATGACCGTAAAACAGGCGAGCTTTTAATGAAGTCGGAAGCCTTTGTCCCGCAAAAGAATCTGTTTGCTAAAGCCACCTTCGAAGGTGTGACCCTTTATCCGGGCATATTAGGCGGTTCTAATTGGTCACCTGCTGCCATTGATGAATCGGCGCAGCACGCCTTTGTCGCCGCAATTCATGCGCCAATTAAATACACCTTGCATGAGACGCCAGGCAAAGACGGCACGGCACCAATTCGTTATGCGGCTTCAGAGCCAGCGGATGAGCCACGTTGGGGTGTGTTGTCATGTATTGATTTAGCAACAGGTAAAATTGCTTGGCAAAACAAAACTGAACAACCGCTTGTTGGCGGTGTGCTAGCTACGGCTGGTGGATTGCTGTTTACAGGTGAGGGCAATGGCCACTTTAATGCTTACGATTCCAGCAATGGCAAATTGTTATGGCAGGGAAGCAATGATTTTGGCGTCAATGCACCACCAATAACATATCAAATCGATGGTGAGCAATATATTGCGGTTGCTGCAGGTGGCAGTTCGATTTTTGGGTATAAACAAGGCGACCACTTGTTGGTGTATAAGCTTAAACGCTAAACTAGAGTCTTATCTATCTTTTGATGCGAGCTTTGTATGCACTTTGAAACCATAGATCTTGTCATCAGCTTTTGTTTGCTGCTCGGTGCTGTGTTGTATACATCCGTTGGACATGCTGGTGCATCCGTATACATCGCTATCCTCACTTTGTTTGGTCTATCAAGTCCAGTTATTAAGCCAACGGCTTTAGTGCTCAATATTTGCATCGCAAGTTTCACGAGTTGGCGCTTTATCAAAAAAGGTTTTTTTGATTTAAAAGTGCTAACGCCGATTGCAATTGGCGCTATTCCCTTTGCTCTTTTAGGTGGATATATCAACGCGCCTAGCCATGTTTACAAGGCAATTGTTGGCGTAATTTTGATTATTTCTGCAATTAGCTTATTAACAAAAACAAGTGAGCGTATTGACTCCAACGTCCATCAACCTAAATTCCTATTGGCCGTGGCATCTGGCGCAGCTATTGGCTTCTTGGCTGGCTTAACCGGTACTGGCGGCGGCATATTTCTCTCACCTCTTATTTTGTTTTTAGGATGGAGCAGCACGAAAAAGACTTCAGGCATCGCTGCAGTATTTATTCTTCTTAATTCACTTTTTGGTTTGGCTGGCAATTACGCCTCAGTGCAAAATCTTCCGCCGCAATTACCATTGTTTGTTATCGCAACCATGATTGGAGCTGTGATTGGCACGACGCTAGGGATTAAGTTTTATTCTGCGAACGCAATTAAAAAGGCATTGGCGATGGTGTTATTAATTGCTGGTTTGAAATTGCTTTTAACTTAATTTTAGATAACAAAAAAGCCGCTATCCATTGATAGCGGCTTTTTTT
>CAIVUE010000134.1 GCA_903909015.1 uncultured Methylophilaceae bacterium | reverse complement strand
AGGCACAGAGCTTATCTCGACGCTCAAAAAACGTGACGTACTATTGTTAAGAGGGCTATTTAATGAGTCTGTTAGAAAAGATCCTAACTTCGTATCTAAAGTAATGTCCCGTCATGGCTGCATCTATCGCAAAGACGATGTTGTTTTTAACATTGGAGATGAAGGCCGAGATTTGTATTACATTGCCGCAGGTGAAATTAAACTTGCCTACGAAAATCGTTTAATAAGACAGTTAAGCGCGGGTGACTTCTTCGGTGAAATGGCAATCCTTGGCGATAGCGTTCGTATTGCCGATGCCATTGTTGACTCAGAATTTTGCGATATTATTGTCATTAACGCGGACAATATCCAAACACTTATTCTAAACGAACCTAAAGTTGCCATGAGCTTTCTTAAACATATGGCACTACAATTAAAGAATAGCCAAAAAACTCAACCGTAATTTACATCGACTCAATATCATGGCCAATCAATCTAACAAACAGCCCAGCCAACAAGAAGTGCAGCCCCTGCTTAATCTGCTCAACGCAGGTCAGCTATCGAATGCAGTTAGCATGGCAAAATCTTTACTCGCGCATTATCCAAATACCTTCCTTCTACATAATGTGCTCGGCATTTCATTAGATGGTCTAGGACAATACGATGGTGCAATCAACAGCTACCGAAATGCACTTAAGTTACAGCCGAACTTACCTGATTTACACTTCAACCTTGGAATCGCATTAAGCAATGTTGGCCAATTCAATGAGGCTGCTGCAAGCTACCGAAAAGCGATTGCATTACAACCTCGGTTTTTTGAGGCTTATGGCAACCTAGGCACTCTGTTACAAAAACAGGGCAAATTAGAAGAAGCAGTCGCTAGTTATCGCAAGGCGCTTTCAATCAATGCAGATGCTAGGGGCTACTTTAATCTTGGCACGGCATTGCGTGACCAAGGCAAATTAGATGAAGCGATTAAGAGCTATCGTCAAGCGATTCAAATGTTCCCTAATTACGCAGATGCCCACAGCAATTTGGGTGAAACCCTACGTGACCAAGGGAGCATGCAGGAGGCCATTAAAAGTTACCAAGATGCTTTAGCCCTCAACCCGGATCATCCTAGCGCCAACTACAACATGGCTGAATTCTTATACCTTGCCAAACGCTTTGACGAAGCGATCCCTCATTTTGAGAGAAGTCAACTTGATGACTGGCTAGAACGAAGCATGTATTGCTTATACAAAGCCGAGCGCTTTGATGAATTTAAAACCAAGCTTGATCAAATTGTAAAAACAGGAAAACATACGGCACCATTTCTTGCAACGCTAGCCACTCACTATGCAGTCAATTTCAAGCTAGAAGATCCATACAATTTTTGCAAAAATGGCTTCGACTTTGTTTATAACGCCAAAATCCCCGAACTTTCCGAGCCTAATAGCCCGCTTTTAAAAGCACTTCTAAATGACATCAACAATGCTGAGATTGCCGAACGTGTGCAAGGCATGTTGCACAATGGTAAGCAATCAGCGGGTAATTTATTTAAACGTCCTGAAGCCTCATTTAGAACCTTGGGCGAGTTGGTAAAAAAAGAATTCATCAATTACAAAAATAAATTTGCTGGTGCAGATTGCGAGCTTATTAAATCATTCCCTGAAGAACTTGAATTCACGAGTTCGTGGTATGTAAAAATGCGTCAAGGGGGACATCTAGATGCGCATATTCATGAAATTGGTTGGATTAGTGGTGCTGTCTATCTGGCAATGCCTTCGGACAAGAAAACGCCTGAAGAAGGGGCTTTTGAATATGGAATTCATGGGGATACTTACCCCCAAAAGCACAAAGAATTCCCAGTGGGCACTGTGATTCCAAATGTGGGTGAGATCGTGCTATTTCCGTCATCGCTATTTCATAGAACCATCCCCTTCACATCTAGCGAAGAACGAATTTGCATTGCGTTTGATCTTAAACCAACAGTTGCATCAAACGCTCGCAGTAACTATTAGCTAAGCTTCGCAGCAAGTCTGACTGCGCTAAAGTAATCATGACCAATTAGACCTTCTGCAATCAACTGATTCGCTTTGCTGACGGCAGCTTTTGTTTTTAACCCATCAAAAGGCATTAGCACATCTGCCTCGACTTTCCCTGCAAGGTAGTGAAATGTCACTTGTTCAGGCTCTGGAAGCCCATTAAGCACTCTCGACAAGGACTCTAATAACTCTTCACGACTTGGGAATTCCACTGGGATATCTTCCCCATAGCCTGCATCATCTTCAGTATCCACATGCACCAAGACATTATTGACTGACTCGTGACTTTCAATAACGCGTTTACGAGCTCTTTCAGCAATGCTATGCCCCTCAGAGACACTGATTTTCGAATCTACAAGAATATGCGCATCCACCAATACCCGATGCGCCATTTTTCTTGTTCTTAAATCATGTACATTTTGCACTCCTGCAGTGTCTATTAAGGTTTGACGAATGCTAGCAACTTCTTCAAAAGATAAACCTGCATCGATTAATTCTTGGAAAGCTTCCCAGGCGAACATCAGCCCCATGCGTACAATCATAAAGCCTACTAAAATTGCTGCAACCGCATCTGCATAAGCAAAGCCCATCATATTTGCTGCAATACCAACCGCAACCACAAGTGATGAGGCTGCATCTGATCTCGCGTGCCATGCATTAGCGATCAACATGGGAGATCTCAAATGTTCACCCACTTTAAGCATGTAGCGAAATAATCCCTCTTTCGCAAGAAGTGCCAATCCAGCCGTCCATAAAGCCAAAGAGGTGACCGGTGGCATATTGCCAAGGTTCTCTAACTTCATGGCTGCGCTATACATAATACCAACACCCGTCAGTACAAGAATTGCACCTAGAACCAAAGATGCAGCTGTCTCTATGCGGCCATGACCATAAGGATGGGAGTCATCAGCAGGAGACTTACTATGATAACTAGCAATTAATACTAAAAAATCAGAAATCAGGTCCGAAAGAGAGTGCACACCATCTGCAATTAAAGATTGGGAGTGTGAAAAAACACCAGCCAGGACCTGGACGATGGTTAATGCAATATTGACGAATACACTCACCCATGTGCAACGATTCGAAAGCCTATATCGGCTTGGATCATTAAAAGACAAATGATCTGAGTGAGAATGCTGATGGGAATGCTTATGTTGGCTCATCAATAAAATGCCTTACAAATAACAATGAAATGATAGTGACAGTCTATAACGAAATGACGTCCTTATTCATGCATTACTTTATATCAACTATACTGCTAAAAACAATGAAGCTTTTTATCTAACCATTACTCAATAATAGCCTGGGGAAATGCATTGCAAAAACTTACGACCAATACAGTCAGGCAAATTCTATTTGCACTTTTTGTTGTCAGCCTTTGCATAGGGGTGTGGGTCGTCCTTTCACCATTTTTTACATCGATCGTTTGGGCTTGCACTCTCGCCTATGTTAGTTGGCCCGCGTACATTTGGTTATTAAATAAATTAGGAGGACGCGCTTCACTGAGTGCCCTTTTAATGACTTTGCTAATCGCTGCAGCGTTCATCACCCCTTTAGTGTGGTTATTTACAGCATTGAGGGATGAGATCGGAGTTGCATCCACCATGTTTAGTAGCAACCTCGCCAATGGCACGATTGTTCTTCCTAAGTTTATTGCTGATTTACCTATTATTGGTCCAGACATTGCCACATGGTTCTCAAAATCATTAGCCAACCCAACAGAGTTTAGAAGTGAAATTCATAGTTTATTATTGAATGCCGATCAGAAATTTATTGATGTCCTTGGTGGCATTGGTCGAAATTTAGCAAAAATGGGCTTCGCGCTCATTGCCCTATTCTTCACTTACACGGGTGGGTTCAATTTCATGACCCAATCAGAACGCATCTTAGAATCCATGTTGGGTATTCGCGCTCGAAGCTATTTTCAAGCGGCAGGCGATGCAACTAGAGGCGTCGTGTACGGCATTGTGCTTACCGCCATCGCTCAAGGGGTCGTGGCGGGATTTGGTTATTGGATGGTCGGATTAGAAGCGCCAATGATGTTAGCGGCGATCACCACTCTATTTGCGATGGTGCCGTTTGCAACACCTATCTTTTGGGGAAGTATTGGGCTTTGGTTATTGCTCACTGGGAATACCATCGCTGGTATTGAGTTGCTGCTCTGGGGCACATTTGCAGTATCTTGGGTGGACAACATTGTGCGCCCAATCATCTTAGCCAAGAATGTAAAAATTCCATTTATTCTGGCATTTTTTGGGGTGCTTGGTGGGTTATCAGCGTTTGGCTTTATTGGACTATTCTTAGGTCCAGTAATTCTAGCGGTCGCTTTTGCTGTTTGGCAAGAATGGTTAGAAACTCACCCAGATCGAAACACACATTAAGAAATAGAAAAATAAAAACGCGGCCTCGTTACCGAGAACCGCGTTAAACATGGTGGGCCTCCTGTGAGTCGAACACAGCACCAACGGATTATGAGTAGCTTCAAGAAATATTAATTAATATAAATCAATAGCTTATTGAACAAAATAAAAACCGTGGAAGTAAATGTGGAAGCAGATTTAATTGCTCGGTGATTTTAGTGCGTTCAAGTTTT
>CAIVUE010000133.1 GCA_903909015.1 uncultured Methylophilaceae bacterium | reverse complement strand
CTGTAGAGAATGTTAATACAGAGATTTGTGAAGCTATTATCGGCTTAGACGCAGAAGATCAAAGTTTCATTGATGCAACATTGATCGAAATTGACGGAACTGAAAATAAAGCGCGTCTTGGTGCGAACGCGATTTTAGCTGTATCTATGGCTTGTGCTCGTGCAGCAGCTGAAGAATCAGGCTTACCTCTTTATCGCTATTTGGGTGGTTCCGGGATGATGCAATTGCCAACTCCGATGATGAACATCATCAATGGTGGTGCTCATGCAGCAAATAGCGTGGATATTCAAGAATTTATGATTATTCCGGCAGGATTGCCAAGCTTTAGAGAGTCTTTGCGATGTGGCGCTGAAGTGTTTCACGCTTTGAATAAAATTCTTCATAAACAAGGGCTGGCAACGACTGTAGGTGACGAAGGTGGCTTTGCGCCTGATTTGCCATCGAACGAGTCTGCAATTCAATATATTCTTGAGGCGATTTCTGCAGCAGGCTATGAGCCAGGCCGTGATGTTTTACTAGGATTGGATTGTGCAAGTTCTGAGTTTTATAAAGATGGTAAATATCACTTGGAATCTGAAGGATTGCAATTATCATCAGGACAGTTTGCAGATTATTTAAGTGCTTGGGTTGATAAATACCCAATTATCAGCATTGAAGATGGCATGAGTGAGCATGATTGGGATGGCTGGAAACTATTAACAGATCGAATGGGCAAAAATATTCAGTTGGTAGGGGATGACTTGTTCGTCACTAATGCAAAAATCTTACGCGAAGGAATTGCTAAGGGAGTGGCTAATTCTGTACTGATTAAAGTAAACCAAATCGGTACATTAACTGAAACATTCCAAACAATTGAAACAGCTAAACGTGCTGGCTATACATCAGTGATCTCTCATCGATCAGGTGAGACCGAAGATACAACGATTGCAGACATTTCTGTGGCAACCAATGCATTACAAATTAAAACGGGTTCGCTATCACGGTCTGAACGTATTGCGAAATACAATCAGTTGTTAAGAATCGAAGAAGAGCTTGGAGATGCTACAAGTTACGCTGGTATGGGTGCTTTTTATAACTTAAAACGTTAATTATCCTTGAAAGCTTTAACTCTTATCTTTGTTATCCTGATTGCCGCGCTGCAGTATCCATTGTGGCTCGGCAAAGGGAGCTGGCTAAGGGTGTGGAATTTGAATCAGCAGATCTCACAGCAAAAAGAAAAAAATGATGGCTTAAGAGCTAGAAATGCAAGCTTGGATGAGGAAGTTAGAGATCTAAAGCAGGGCTATGGGGCCATTGAAGAGCGCGCTAGAAGCGAGCTTGGAATGGTAAAGCAAGATGAAGTGTTTATTCAGATACTTGACCCAAGTAGTCTTTCACCAAGTAAGCCTGCAGTAGCGTCACCCCCTCAACAGGAAACAAAAGTACCTCCTGGGCACTAAATTAATTTAGTGCGTAGGGGAGTGATTTAAACTCGAGCGGTATGTCATTCCACATCGGGGTTTCAGAAGATGACTCTAGGTTCTCTAGACGAATTTCAACTAACACTTCAACACCGCCAGAAATTGCTGGTGCAGCTCGGACGATTTGCCCGATTTGGTCCTCATGATTTCTTAAGTGAATAAGGTCGCCTGCATTTGGGATAATTGCAGTATCTATATGCGCAAGTTGGGTACGACGTTTTATTTTGCCAAGGTAATGTGTTCTGGCAACGATCTCTTGGCCTGTATAGCAACCCTTTTTAAAATTGATGCCATCAAGTGCATCTAAGTTGAGCATTTGTGGAACAAAAGCTTCCTGGGTGTTAGAGACTACTTCTGGAACTCCTGCTTGTATCTCTAAAAAATCCCAAACGGACTTTCCCACCTTAGTGCAGTTTAATGATAAAGATTGCCATATGCGTTCTGCATTCTGAATGTTGGTATAAACATGAAATCTAGGAGTATCTCCGTTTAGTTTGAGGATAGTTGCATCATCAAAGGTCACCAGTTGTTTTGCTACTTTAGGGACCTCTTTGTAAAGATGGCCTAGCATATTCTCTGCATCTTGGCCGGCAACCCCAAAGCATAAAATATCATCAGATTTGTCTGTAATGACCACTTTTGATCTCAACACATACATCTTTAATCTTTTGATGATGGGCTCTAGAATATTTTTTGGCATTTGAAGATGGAGATGATCATGATGCGCAAATGCTAAAAATAAAGCCAGCAGACGACCTTTTGGATTGCAGTAACCTGTGAACTGGCTATTGCTACCATTCAGTTGTTTTATATCATTAGTTAATTGCCCCTGGAGAAAGGGTAATGCATCCTCGCCGCTGACTTCTAGAATGCCAAGATGGTTTAGTGATGTTAGGACATTACTATTATTAACTGCAGCAAGTTCATTCTTTGCGTCACCAAAAGAATCTAGAATATCCTCTTGGAATATTGCGCCTTGCGTAATTAAATATTCATGCCATTGATTCATAGATCACTTTGTAGAAATTAAGACTAATTATCCGGCTTTTCGAAGACGTTTTATCAGAAGACTAAGCCATTTATAAAAACTGGTGATGGGTCTTTTGGGTAGGTATGCAGCTATTAGTAATAAGCCTGCAATGGACGCCAGTATCCATTGAATATCATATGGAGCAATATCTCTTCGGGCTGGTTTTTGATTTTTCATTGCCGCTAGGATACTTTGTAAGCTATCACCACGCACATAATCACCGCTGACTTGTTTAGATATTTCTTTTAAGTATTCTTCCTGAAGTTTTGAAAGGAAGCGGTCACCCGTTGCACCAGCGACGTTGTTATCACGCACGCCAATATTTGCTTCTGAGATCTGTGCAATTCCTGGCTGCATCGCAAAGCTATCTGCAGACCAATAACCAATTACTTGATTTTTATCATCGAGTTTAGGAATGGCGGTACCTTTGTCGCTACCAATCCCCACAAATAGCCAACCGTTACCGCCTTGGAAGTTAGTTAAGTCCTTGGTGTTGAATGCGTGCAGTTTTGGGGCTTCTTCGCCATCAGTAAAATAAACCACCTGCGCAGGTTCTGGAAAGGCTCGAATCACCCTAGCAAGCGTAAACATGCTGTCGCGGAGCCGACTATTGCCTGACCAGGCTGTTCGCCAATCTAGGTGATCGATCGTATCTTGAATCGCTGCATAATTGTTACATACTTCAATAGGGTTATAGAGTGCAGCAACGCTCACGCCAGCGAACAAACCAATACTTACCCGCGTTCCACAAGGCATGTTGGCAACAATGTGATGCAACATATATTGCGTATATGCTATGCGTGTTGTTGGTTTGCCGTTTAAAGTAGTGTCTACTACGTTCATGCTTTGTGAAATATCAGCTACTAGTAAATAGCTATAGATGTTCCGTGGTAGCGGTAACGCAGGCTTAAATGCAGCTGCAATCAGCAATACAAAAGCGCTTGCAAGCAGAGTAGCATCCCTGCGATTACGCAGGTAACTGAGTACCTTGTTCATGTTATGGCAGACCTACTGGAATATTGCCCATGATGAGGCCTGGTGAGTCTGATTCCCCCACGCCTGGTGTTGGAGTACCTGGTAGTAATAAAATCAATCGGTCTAAATTATGGCGCGTATCCCAGTGGCTATTATCTAGGCGTACCGCTTGTTGGTATAAATTTTTAGCTTGGCGAAGCAGATACTCACTCTCTTTGCCTACACTCATACTTGTTCCATTAATTGCGATGCCACGACGGAAGAATATAGTCCCTAGGTTGTGCTGAATGGCTTCTTTTTGTTTATTGTTTGCATGCTCTAATAAATGGGTGAATAGAAGCGTAGACTCTTTATAACGCTCATTTTTTGCAAGCCAATAAGCAGTAGCAAACTTGGCTTCGAAGCATTGCATGTCCGTTTTTGGAGACTTCGCATTCAAGATAGCTTCATTAAATGCCTGGATTTGCATAATGCGGTTTATTTCATAGCCAACGCCAACAAGGCTGGCAATGGCTAAAAAACTAAATATCCAAGTCAGTTTTTTAGCATTCAGGATTTTAAAAATATTGAGTGTCATTTGCTTAATCCCATGTTCTAATTTCTAAATATTTCACGCTTAGTAAAAGACCTATCATCAGTGCCGCGAGTAAAAAACAGGCCTGAGAAAAATCATAACCAGGAATTTGTTCGTGGTAACGAATTGGTTTTTTCTCTTTTTGATTGATATCCGCAATCGCTGCTGCCAACGATTTCGGATCATCAGCTTCATATGCATGGAACGGTGAATTAAGTGTTTTGAAGAACTCATTCAATTCAATTTGCGGTGGCAATACAGCATCCTCTGGAGGCACATGGCTCGTATCGAAAATACTTAAGCCTCCAGGTTGGCGCAAAACAATCCAATATAACCCAATGTGCAAGCGCTCTAACCAATCGCGAATTTTTTGTTGCGTATCTGCATCAATGCGACCACCGCCATCAGAAAGCAAAATCATGGCACGTGAACCCGAGTCTGGAACTTTGTCGAAAAGCCCAGCGCCACTGGTCATGCCACTACCAATGTTTGTTTGAAATAGTGCATTGCCGGCAGTCGCTTGTACGGCGGCTAAGATAGCTTCGCGGTTTTCAGTGAGAGGTAAAACATACATGGCCGAGTTACTAAAAGTAATCATTCCAAACATATCGTTCTGGCGTGACTTCACAAACTGGGTGATCAAGCGGCTAGCAGCTACAGATTTGGTTTCAGCCACTTTGCCATTGGTATCGCCACCAGAAAATGGATCGTCCATACTTGCGCTTCGATCTAATACCAACGCGATTTGAGCGCCTACGCCTATGCGTTCAATACTTTGTTGTTGGCTGTGCGGACTTCCTAAACCTAAAATGATAAAGAACAGAGCTAAAACTGCTAATACTTTAAGCAATAGGCCAATTAAGTCAGATAATCTATCCTTAGGTAGCATCGCAACCCATGAATAACGCTGGGTGAAAGCGCGGTCAAGCACTAATGGCAAAAATGCTAGTGGTAGCAGCCAAAGCGCCCAGGGTGAGTTAAAGAAAATAGGGATGTTCATTAGCGCTAAGCTTTCTTCTGCTTAGCTGGTTTGAGGCCTCGTTCACAATCGCGGCATTGTTTGCAGAATTTCTTTAGCCAAACAAGTGAATTTCCATCGTGACTTGTTGAGATTTGTGTGTCGAAAAACACTTGATGGGATAGCGTAAAGAATTGATCAATCTCTGCTTCAATTGCTTTAAAGCTAGGAGTATGGCTCAGAAATGCATCCATATTATCGCTAAATACACTGTATTTTGCGGTTGTATTTAAGGCTTTATGTACTCTTGATAAAGCTAATTTTAAATCTTCAGGATTTTTAGATGAAAGCTTAGTCAATTGGCGAGAAGCTTGTGCAAATGGTCGTCCCATTAGAGGTAACCATGCGCGAGAACCTAATATGTAAAGCAAGCCCAATAAACTCAAACCAAGTACGGCTAAGTAAGCAGTAAGCTTCTGTTTTTCAACATAAGGTTGCAGCAGGACAGGTTGCCTTAATGGACTCATGTCTTCTTCAATTTTGACGGCACCGAAAACGGCCATCGGTGAAATCCTGAAGTAAAACTCAGGAATTGTGTACTGTACTAAACCATCTTTAGCTTCTTCGGTAGGAGGGCCCTGGAATTTAACCGTTTCAGCAGGTAAGATCGCAGGCTTTACAACAGGCGCTGTTGTAAATACTTGATATGCTAGTTGAATAACGTAAGTGGTCGTATCACGATTTTCTTTTTCAGTATGGTTAATTTTACGAAGTTCAATCCCAGAGACTTGGCCTTTGTAACGATGTTCATATCCAACAATAGGTAAAGTTGTTTCAATCAGCTTGTATGGTTTTTTAACTTCCAAGGTAATAGTGCGATTCATAATATCGCCCATCAAGAATCCCACGTTACGGTCTGGGTTAATTTTGCTTAATTTAACAATCCCCTCTGGAATTTCTGGCGATGGTTCGTCATTTGCATTTGCTAAAAAGCTAGTGCTTAAAATTAAGCTTAGTAGGCTGATGTTGATTAGTTTAATCAATTGATTCATTTGGCAATTCATTATTAGGCCGCCACAAATTGGTGAAAGTATTCGGTTAATGCATCGGCATCAAAATCGCCTTCTACGAAGAAAGGCGCCATATCAAATTTCATAAACAAGGCTTCAATTTCAGCCCTTCTTGCTTCAAAGCTAGCGACAATATTGGCACGCATATCTTTTCGTAAAAATAATGTACGTTTTTCACCTGTTTCGCTGTCCGTTAGACTCGTGATACCAAATTCTGGTAAGTTTTTATATTCAGATGAATCCCATAATACGATAGGAACAACATGGTGTTGCATCATTAATGAAAGGGAGTCTTCAAGTTCATTCGTCGGCATATGGAAGTCTGAAATTAAGAAGACTAATGAGCGTTCGCGAGGTAAAAAACGATTAACGTCTTTTATGCCAGCACTTCCAACCTGCTCGGGTTCAAAATTTTTGAGCGCTGAAGTTAATTCCAATGCTTGATGTGCTCTGAAGGATTGCGTGCAGAGCCAATCTTCACGGACTACATCATCAAATCCCACAAATCCAAACGGGTCGCTATTATGTGTGGCAGACATCGCAATTGCACTAGCGATTTTACTTGTGAGCGCTACTTTACTTTGCTTACTTCCGAAATTCATTGAGCCAGATAAGTCAGCAATTGCAAATACAGGGGTTGCACTTTTTTGATTAAAAATACGCACATAGACTTGCTCAAGCGGGTCGCGTATGGTTTGGCGAATATCAATTCGGCGGGGGTCTGGGTATGAAAGTAATGTTGTGTGCCCACGAAACTCCATTCCCATGCCGCGTTGGGTGCTGGCATGACTACCTGAATGACGTCCCCGTGAACGCCAACTGATGTGGTAGCTAAACTCTTTTATTTCGTTATGCATGCGATTTATTTAAAAACTAAGGCGCAGCAACTGCATTCACGATACCTGTGAGTAAATCGCGAGCGATTTCTGTACGGCGCATTTCATACACTGGACTAAATACTAAACGGTGAGCCACTGTTGAGTGAAATACTGCATGGATATCTTCAGGTAAAACAGAATCACGATTGTTGATCCAAGCATTAACGCGAGCAGCGCGAAGCATCATACTCATGCCGCGTGGGCTTGCACCTGCCAATACAAGGCGGTTCATGTCAACGCCACTTACTTTAACTCCGTAAGCACTAGGTGTTTTTGTAGCACGCCATAAATTCAATGCATATTGTCGAAGTGTAGAAGTCGCTTCAATTTTGGTTTGAATTAAAGCAGAGAAGTCATTTAATTGATCAAACTGCAAAATATCTGCTGGAATAGTATTTACTAAAGCATCCACATTATGGAACTTTGTATCAAATATTAATGATTCCATGATTTCATTATCATCAGGCACTACGATTGGGATTTCCATCATGAAGCGGTCACGTGCTGCAGAAGGAATTTCAAAAGTCTCCTCTTTTTCAACCTGGTTACGGTCAGCAAATACCAACATATGTGGGAAATGATATTCTTTGTTAAAGGCTGATAAAGTACGTTCGGCCATCACGCGAAGTAATAATGAGTGTACTTGTGGGCGGGCACGGTTAATTTCGTTGAAGAAGAATACGGATAGATTCTCTCCAGACATTAATAACGGGCCTGGGCTTACATGCGGCTTACCATCTTCACCTAGATAAGTGTGATAAACCAAGTCGTTAGGCATTAGGTCAATCGTACCCTCGATACGTTGATAACCGCCGCCGATACAACGCGTAAAGGCTCTTAATAGTGTTGTTTTTCCAACGCCGACATCACCTTCAAGCAATACGTGACCACGCGAGAAAATCGCTGTTGTAATTAAGCGAATAGGTGTTTGCTGACCTACCACGACTTTGTTGATTTCTGATTCTAGTTTTTGCGCGTGTTGGCGCCAGTCGGTCAGTTGTTTGTCGCTCATGGGTTCGTCCCGTAAGTAAAGTTAATGAAAATGAATAGGAAGAAATAAATTGTAACAAATAGTAGCGGAGATTTGGCATGGTGTAAACAGATCTGTATACCCCTTAATTTAGTGCATAAATTGAGATTAGGGCTTTCACTTAAATGATTTTCCAGCGAAAATAGTAGAACTTTTAAAAAGGTTAGGTAACCGAATGCAAAAAAAGAATAGTTTTACCTACGAAGAACTCTTGTCCTGTGGACGTGGTGAGATGTTTGGTGCAGGCAATGCACAATTACCTTTGCCGCCAATGTTGATGTTTGATCGCATTGTTTCTATCACTGAAGAAGGTGGTAAATATGGTCAAGGCCAGATTATTGCTGAACTAGATGTGAAGCCTGATTTATGGTTCTTTGGCTGTCACTTCGAAGGCGACCCAGTAATGCCAGGTTGTTTGGGCTTAGATGCTATGTGGCAATTAGTGGGCTTCTACCTGGGTTGGAAAGGTGGTCCTGGCCGCGGCCGTGCATTGGGTGCTGGCGAAGTTAAATTTAGTGGACAAGTTTTACCTACAGGCAAAAAAGTTACTTACTACATCGATTTAAAACGTGTGATTATGCGTAAATTGGTGATGGGTATTGCTGATGCACGTATGGAATTAGATGGTCGTGAAATTTACGTGGCGAATGATTTGCGTGTTGGTTTGTTTACAAGTACGGATAATTTCTAAAATTACAAAAATAAACTAGTTCGGGAGAACGGTATTATGCGTCGTGTCGTCGTTACTGGCATGGGGATTGTGTCTAGCTTAGGCAACAATGTAGCTGAGGTAAAAGACAGTCTTTATGAAGGCCGCTCAGGCATTACATTCCAACCAGAGTATGTTGAGATGGGTTTGCGCTCGCATGTGGCTGGATCAATTAAGAACCTCAATGTAGAAGAGTTAATAGACCGCAAGCTAATGCGTTTTATGGCAAAGGGTCACGCTTATGCTTGGCTTGCAATGCAAGAAGCGATTGCTGATGCGGCGTTGCCTGAAGAAATGGTTTCAAATGTTCGCACTGGTTTGATTGTGGGTGCGGGCGGTGCATCTCATGAAAGTATTTTAGAAGGCATTGATACCCTACGAGAAAAAGGCGTGCGTCGCGTTGGGCCGTATATGGTCACAAAAGCAATGGCAAGTGGTGTATCTGCTTGTTTGGCTACAGGCGCTAAAATTAAAGGCGTGAATTACGGAATTAGTTCTGCTTGTTCAACAAGCGCACACTGTATTGGTGCTGGCGTTGAGCAAATTCAACTAGGCAAACAAGATATTGTGTTTGCTGGCGGTGCAGAGGAAGAACATTGGACGCTGTCTTTTATGTTCGATGCGATGGGCGCACTTTCAAGTAAATACAACGAAACACCAGAAAAGGCTTCACGCACTTATGACGCAGACCGTGATGGTTTTGTGATTTCAGGCGGTGGTGGCATTTTGGTGCTAGAGGAGTATGAACACGCTAAAGCCCGTGGCGCAAAAATCTATGCTGAAGTGGTGGGCTACGGGGCCACTTCTGATGGGTATGACATGGTTGCCCCAAGTGGTGAAGGCGCAGAGCGTTGCATGAAGTTAGCGATTGTAGGCGTTGATAAAATTGATTACATCAACACGCACGGCACAAGTACGCCGGTTGGGGATACTAAAGAATTGGAAGCGATTCGTGCGGTGTTTGGCAATAGCGATACGGCAATTGCTTCAACTAAATCACTCTCTGGTCACGCACTTGGCGCAGCTGGGGTGAATGAAGCGATTTACACCTTGATTATGATGAAAAATAACTTCATTGCTGCTTCAGCGAATATTGAAAATCTAGATCCAGCGGCTGAAGGCATGAACATTGTTCGCAAGCGTATTGATAACGTAAAAATTGAAACCGCGCTTTCAAATAGCTTTGGTTTTGGTGGAACAAATGCAACATTAACGCTTTCAACTAAAAACTTGTAAGCGTTTTGAATGCATTAAAAAAGCTACCTTTTGGGTGGCTTTTTTTTTGAAATCATTCTAAATGTAAGACCAAGCCACAAATCGGCTTTGTTTTTGCCCTTGCGACATCTCAACGACTTTTATTTTCTTGGCACCAGCAGCTTTAAGTGCCCGTTCGATTTTAGGTAAATTACTTGCTTTGGAAACCAAAGTCGTAAACCAGGTGCACTGGTTTTTATATAGAGTACTTTCTTTAATCATGCGTTGTATAAAACCAAGCTCGCCGCCTTCGCAAAATAGCTCTGCACCATGCCCGCCAAAATTTAGTTTTGGATCTATTGTTGTTTTTGCTGGATATTTTCCAGCATTTCTAGCTAAGCTATTAATTTTACGTTGTGTGCCAGCTTGCGCATCTTCGAGTGAAGCGTGAAAAGGGGGATTGCATATGCTGAAATCAAAAACATCATCTGCTTGAATTAGGTTTTTGAAAATATAATTAGGATTGCTTTGCAGCTTCAGTTTAATTGATGAATTTAGCCCATTTGCATCCACAATGGATTGAGCATTTTTGATTGCGCTCGCATCAATATCCACTCCAACAAAATCCCAGTTATATTCACGATGCCCAATCAGCGGATAAATCACGTTCGCGCCTACGCCAACATCTAATCCTCTTATTTTTTTGCTTTTATTAGCACTAAGTAAGTCCGCTAAGTAATGAATATAATCAGCGCGTCCTGGAATGGGTGGACAAAGAAATTGGTCTGGAATGTGCCAGTCTATGATCTGGTAGTGGTGAGCTAAAAGCGCTTTATTCAGGGCTTTGACGGCTTTAGGGTTTGCAAAGTCAATGGACAGGTCGTTGTAGGCATTTGGTTGTACGAAAGATTGAAGTACAGGATTTGCGAGTGAAAGCGCTTCAAGTTCGTAACGCCCTTGATGTTTGTTTCTAGGGTGCATTTATAAAATGAGGGCTGCGGCCACCTTGCGACCCTCAGCCATTAGGATGTTGTAAGTTCTACAAGCCGCATCAGTCGTCATGCATTCCACAGGTATATTCGCGGCTGTTAGAGCTTTAATTAAGTATGGACGAATAAAACGATGTGTTGAGCCGGTCCCTAGTAAAACCACTTCAGGCCGATAGGTTAATAAGCATTCAAAATGTTCCTCATTCAAGCTTTCAAAACCAGCCACAGTCCAATCAAGCAATAATTCATCAGGAAGCACAACCAAGCTTTGCGGATAGACAAGATTGTTAATGGAAATCCAATCTTGGCTATATCCAGTAATGAGCTGTTTGCCAGCGGCTTGTGTTAAATGTAACTTCATCTCAATTTCTCATGTTCAATTGGTTGAATCGCTTGGCCTGAAAATAGCTTGATTGATTGCCTGATGTGGCCTTCGCGGGTAAGATAACACATTTTTCTGCCTAGGTTTTTGCCGTGCAACCTTTACTCAAATCTTCCAAGCTTAATAATGTGTGCTACGACATTCGTGGGCCTGTATTGGCGCGCGCGAAAAAGATGGAAGAAGATGGTCATCGCATCATTAAATTGAACATTGGCAATCCGGCGCCATTTGGGTTTGAAGCACCTGAAGAAATCTTGCAGGACGTCATTCGCAATATGGATCAAGCATCCGGCTACACAGACTCTAAAGGGTTGTTTGCCGCCCGTAAAGCCATTATGCATTACACCCAACAAAAGAATATCGATGGGGTCACGATCGATGACATTATCATCGGTAATGGCGTATCTGAGCTCATTGTGATGGCGATGCAAGGCTTGCTCAATAATGGTGACCAAGTGCTAGTGCCAGCGCCAGATTATCCATTGTGGACCGCAGCTGTTAACTTGGCTGGGGGAACAGCGCGCCACTATGTCTGTGATGAGGCTTCAGGATGGCTGCCAGATCTAAAAGATATTGAATCAAAAATCACTGCTAATACCCGCGGTATTGTCATTATTAACCCAAATAATCCAACAGGTGCTTTGTATCCTGATGAAATTTTGCACGGCATTATAGAAATCGCGCGTCATCACAATCTCGTCATTTTTGCGGATGAGATTTATGACAAGGTTTTGTACGACGGAAATACGCATACTTCAATCGCTTCGCTTGCAGATGATGTGCTGTTTGTAACGTTCAACGGGTTATCTAAAAATTACCGCACTTGTGGTTATCGTGCTGGGTGGATGATTATTTCGGGTGAGAAAAAGCACGCCAAAGACTATATCGAAGGTCTCAATATGCTGGCATCGATGCGTCTCTGTGCCAACGTGCCGGGTCAGTTAGGCATTCAAACCGCTTTGGGTGGATATCAGAGTATTGATGATTTGGTTGCGCCAGATGGTCGCTTATGTAAACAGCGTGATTTAGCTTATGACATGCTGACCTCTATTCCAGGCGTTACTTGTTACAAACCAGCGGCGGCAATGTACTTATTTCCAAGGCTTGATCCAAAAATGTATCCAATTGAGGATGACCAGCAATTTATTCTTGATTTGCTTTTGGAAGAAAAGGTCTTATTGGTTCAGGGTTCAGGTTTTAACTGGAAAACACCTGATCATTTCCGTGTGGTGTTCTTACCTAATGTGGATGATTTAAAAGAGGCGATTACGAGAATAGCGCGTTTCTTAGATCAGTATCGCAAACAGCACGGCACAAAATAACAATCGTTAACGAAAGTATAAGAACAGTATGAAGTCATTAAAAGTTGGTTTGCTTGGAATCGGCACAGTTGGGGGCGGAACATACACCGTATTAACGCGTAATCAAGAAGAGATTTCACGTCGTGCTGGCCGTGGAATTGAAATTGTGAAAGTCGCAGACCGCAATGTTGAACTCGCAAAAAAACTCACCAACGGCCATGCTGAAGTGACGGATGATGTATTTTCTGTGGTGAATGACCCAAATATTGATGTGGTTGTTGAATTGATTGGGGGCTACACCCTAGCTAAAGAATTGGTGCTGAAAGCCATTGAAAATGGCAAGCATGTGGTGACGGCTAATAAAGCTTTGATTGCTTTGTACGGAAACGAAATTTTCGCAGCCGCCAAAGCCAAAGGGGTTATTGTGGCTTTTGAAGCAGGCGTTGCTGGCGGCATTCCAATCATTAAAGCCCTGCGTGAAGGCTTGGTAGCCAATAAGATTGAATGGATTGCGGGCATTATTAACGGCACTACTAACTTTATCCTTACAGAAATGCGTGACAAAGGCCTAGCATTTGCTGATGTGCTTGGTGAGGCCCAACGCTTGGGTTATGCAGAGGCGGACCCTACATTTGACGTTGAGGGTATTGATGCTGCGCATAAGCTCATGATTATGTCTGCGATTGGTTTTGGTATTCCGATGCAGTTTGATAAAGTATTTACAGAGGGCATTACTAAGCTTGAGAGTAAAGATATACGCTACGCTGAAGAGCTTGGCTATCGCGTGAAATTATTAGGCATTACAAAACATAGCGCCAATGGTATTGAGCTTCGCGTGCATCCAGCACTGATTCCTGAAAAACGCTTAATTGCTAATGTGAATGGCGCGATGAATGCAGTGGTTGTGAAGGGTGATGCAGTTGGCCCTACGCTTTATTATGGTGCAGGTGCAGGTGCAGAGCCTACAGCAAGTGCGGTGATTGCTGATTTGGTCGATGTTGCGCGTATGCAGAGTGCCAGCATTGAACAGCGGGTGCCTTATTTGGCTTTTCATGACACGACATCAACATCGAAAACGCCAATTTTGCCAATAGGTGAAATCAATAGTGCTTATTACTTGCGTATGCGTGCTTCAGATAAGCCTGGTGTGTTGGCTGAAGTGACTAAGATTTTAGGCGACAGACAAATCTCTATCGATGCGATGATGCAAAAAGAGCCGCAAGATGGCGAGACTGAAGCAGATATTGTAATCCTGACCCACATCACAGTTGAAAATAATATGAATTCAGCAATTAAAGCAATTGAAGCATTGCCGGCAATTGATGGCAGTGTTGTGAAATTGCGTATGGAAGAATTAAATAAATGAAATACATTAGTACCCGTGGTCAATCGCCCGCTTTAAGTTTTAGTGAAATTTTGCTTGGCGGGTTAGCGCCTGATGGCGGTTTGTATTTACCAGAAAGCTACCCACACTTTAGTGATGCTGACTTAAGTGCAATGCGGGGCATGAACTATCGTGATTTAGCTTTTAAAGTTTTAAGTCGTTTAATTGATGAGCAAGATATCCCAGCGCAAGATTTGCGTTCGATTGTTGATAAAACTTATCGTGCTGAGGTCTATTGCTATACCCGTAAAGGTCAGAATGCTGAGGATATTACTCCTACGCTTAAACTGGAAAATAATCTTTATTTATTATCACTTTCCAATGGTCCTACCCTAGCTTTTAAAGACATGGCTATGCAGTTGCTTGGCAACTTGTTTGAATATGTACTCGCTAAAAAAGGTGAGACGACTAACATTTTAGGGGCGACTTCTGGGGATACTGGCTCTGCGGCTGAATATGCAATGCGAGGTAAAAAGGGCGTCAGCGTATTCATGCTTTCGCCACATCAAAAAATGAGCCGTTTCCAAGCAGCTCAAATGTTTAGTCTGCAAGACAAAAACATTTTCAATGTCGCTGTGAAAGGCGTATTCGATGATGCACAAGATATTGTTAAAGCGGTATCTAACGACCATGCTTTTAAAATCGAGAATAAAATTGGTGCAGTTAACTCTATTAATTGGGCGCGCGTAGCTGCGCAAGTGGTTTACTACTTCAAAGGCTATTTTGCTGTTACAAAAAACAATATTGAAAAAGTTAGTTTTGCGGTGCCATCGGGTAATTTTGGCAATGTATGTGCAGGTCATATTGCTCGTATGATGGGCTTGCCAATTGATAAGCTAGTCGTAGCAACAAATGAAAATGACGTGCTTGATGAGTTCTTCAAAACAGGTGTTTATCGCCCACGAGGTTCAGCCAATACTTATCACACATCAAGCCCCTCTATGGACATCAGCAAAGCTTCAAATTTTGAGCGCTTTGTATTCGACTTAGTTGGCCGTGACGCATCAAAGGTACGTGAGCTTTGGTCATCGGTGGATGCTGGCGGTGCTTTCGATATTAAGCAAGCTGGCTTGTTTGAAAAAATTGCGGGCTACGGTTTTGTCTCTGGTAGTAGCAACCACAGCCATCGCATGAATACTATCCGTGAGACGGAAGCTAAGTATGGTGTAGTGATTGATACGCACACAGCTGATGGCTTAAAGGTGGCGATAGAGCTTCGCGATCTGAATACGCCGATGCTCGTATTAGAAACTGCATTACCAGCTAAATTTGAAGATGCCATTGTTGAGGCTTTAGGTCATGCACCGGATCGCCCAGCAACATTGGAAGGCATCGAGAATTTGCCACAACGTTTCGAAATCATGAACGCCGATGTGGATGCAGTAAAATCTTATATCGTCGCTAATACCTAAGCGGAGCTGGCATGAAACAATATCAAGACCTAGTGCGCCATGTGCTTTCAAATGGCAACAAAAAAGAAGATCGGACTGGTACAGGTACGCTTTCTGTTTTTGGTTATCAAATGCGTTTTGATTTAAATAAAGGCTTCCCGCTTCTTACTACTAAAAAAGTTCATCTGAAATCCATTATTCATGAATTGCTCTGGTTCTTGCAAGGCAGCACCAACATTGCGTATCTAAAAGAGAATGGCGTACGTATTTGGGATGAATGGGCGGATGAAAATGGCAATTTAGGACCTGTTTATGGTTATCAATGGCGCAATTGGCCGAAGCCAGATGGCACGCATATCGACCAAATAACGCAAGTGGTGAACATGATTAAGAATAATCCTGATTCCCGTCGTTTGATAGTGTCTGCTTGGAACGTGGCCGATGTGGATCAAATGAAATTGCCACCATGTCATGCTTTCTTCCAGTTTTATGTGGCGGATGGAAAATTAAGTTGCCAGCTTTACCAGCGAAGTGCAGATATATTTCTGGGTGTGCCATTTAATATCGCATCTTATGCCTTACTCACCATGATGGTGGCGCAAGTGTGTGAATTAAAACTTGGTGATTTTGTTCATACACTTGGCGATGCACATATTTATAGCAACCATTTTGAACAAGTGAATGAACAACTTACTCGGGATTTGCGTGCTTTGTCAACCATGCACATCAATCCGAATGTAAAAGATATTTTTGAATTCAAATTTGAAGACTTCACGCTAGATGGTTATGATCCGCACCCTCCAATCAAAGGTGTGGTCGCGGTTTAGTATGGCATGTTTATCCTTAATCGTTGCGATTGCTAAAAATCGTGTCATCGGCGTTAACAATACCTTACCTTGGCATTTGCCTGAGGATCTGAAACGCTTTCGTGCTTTAACAACAGGCCATCATATTATTATGGGTCGAAAAACCTACGATTCTCTTGGTCGGTTATTGCCTGGTAGAACGACGGTCATCGTCACGCGTAATCCAGATTACAAGGTTGAGGGGGCGATTGTTGTGCATAGCCTAGCAGCTGCAATTGCCGCTTGTGGCGATGATAATGAGGCGTTCTTGATTGGTGGTGCAGAGCTTTATAAAGATGGCTTAAAGCTTGCTAAAAAGCTCTACATCACTGAGATTGATGCGGAGTATGAAGGGGATGCAATTTTCCCTGAATTTGATCTGTCTAAATGGCAAGTAGGAGATCGAGAACTTCATCGGTCTGCTAATGGCTTAGGGTTTAGTTATATTAGTTATCAGAGAACTTAACCATGTTTAAATAATAAAAAAGGCGCTTGATTTAGCGCCTTTTTTATTATTTTCAACTGTGCTTATTACGCAGCTACACAATCCACATAATACATTGCCTTACCATCAACCACTTGTTTGACTAAGCCATGAACATCAGTTTCAAATCCTGGGAAGCGCTCATTAAACTCACGTGCAAACTTTAAGTAGTTAACGATGATGGCATTGAACTGTTCACCAGGAATTAACAGTGGAATGCCTGGTGGGTATGGGGTGAGCAAGACTGCAGTGATGCGACCTTCTAACTCATCAATCAATACACGGTCAATTTCGCGGTGCGCCATTTTTGCAAATGCATCAGTCGGTTTCATGGCTGGTACCATGTTGGATAGATACATCTCAGTGGTTAAGCGCGCCACATCATTCTTTTTGTAGATTTCGTGAATTTGCGTGCACAAATCTTTTAAGCCAGTGCGCTCGTAACGTGGGAATTTAGCTGCGAACTCAGGCAGTACCTTCCATAATGGTTGGTTCTTGTCGTAATCGTCTTTGAACTGTTGCAACGCAGCAACCATGGTGTTCCAACGGCCTTTGGTAATGCCGATAGTAAACATGATAAAGAACGAATAAAGGCCAGTTTTCTCAACAATCACTCCATGCTCTGCTAAGTATTTAGTGACGATAGCCGCTGGAATGCCGAACTCATCAGAGAAGTCGCCATCCACATCCAAACCTGGAGTGATGATAGTGGCTTTAATTGGGTCGAGCATATTGAAGCCTTCGGCAAGATTGCCGAACCCATGCCAGCGTTCATTGGCTTTAAGCATCCAAGCTTCGCGTTCCTCGATGCCTTCTTCTGATAGATCGTTTGGGCCCCAAACTTTGAACCACCAGTCAGCACCCCATTCTTCATCCACTTTGCGCATCGCACGACGGAAGTCTAATGCTTCCATAATGGACTCTTCAACGAGTACCGTGCCGCCAGGGGCTTCCATCATGGCTGCAGCGACGTCACAACTGGCAATAATAGAATATTGCGGGCTGGTTGATGTATGCATCAAATAAGCCTCATTGAATACATCACGGTCTAATTGAATGCCGTCAGCATCTTGCACAAGGATTTGTGATGCTTGGCTAAGGCCAGCAAGTAGTTTATGTGTTGATTGTGTTGAGAAAATCATCGATTCTTTACAACGTGGGCGATCCGCTCCAATCGCATGGTAGTCGCCATAGAAGTCGTGGAATGTAGCGTGTGGTAACCATGCTTCATCAAAATGTAGGGTATCAATCTTGCCATCTAGCATTTCTTTGATTTCTTCAACGTTATACAGCACACCATCATATGTGGATTGTGTAATCGTTAATACTCGTGGTTTTGCATTTTTGTCTGTCGCAAATGGGTTGGCTTCAATTTTTTTCTTGATATTTTCCCACTCAAATTCGGCTTTCGGAATCGGACCGATAATGCCGAAATGGTTACGTGTTGGCATTAAGAAAACAGGAATTGCGCCTGTCATAATGATTGAGTGTAATACTGACTTATGGCAGTTACGGTCAACGACAACTATATCGCCAGGGGCGACGGTTGAGTTCCAAACAATCTTATTTGAAGTGGAAGTGCCATTCGTCACAAAGTATAAGTGGTCACAGTTGTAAATTCGAGCCGCGTTCCGCTCGGAAGCTGCGACAGGACCGGTATGGTCAAGTAATTGACCAAGTTCATCCACCGCATTACAAACGTCGGCACGCAACATATTTTCACCAAAGAATTGGTGGAACATTTGACCGACAGGTGATTTTAAGAATGCTACGCCACCAGAATGTCCAGGACAGTGCCATGAGTAGGAACCGTCTGCTGCATAATGGGTTAATGCTTTAAAGAACGGCGGTGGAAGGCTATCCAAATAAGCTTTAGCTTCACGAATGATTAAACGTGCCACAAACTCTGGCGTATCTTCATTCATATGAATAAAGCCATGCAACTCACGCAATACGTCGTTTGGAATATGGCGAGAGGTGCGCGTTTCACCATGCAAGAAAATAGGAATTTCTTCGTTACGATAACGAATTTCCGTTACGAATGTGCGTAATTGCTCAATCGCTTCGGGTTTTTCCTCTACGATTTCCTCATCATCAATTGATAAGATAAACGCTGATGCACGGCTTTGTTGTTGCGCAAATGAAGTTAGGTCGCCATAACTGGTTACACCTAAAACCTCAAACCCTTCTTCTTCGATCGCTTTTGCAAGCACTCGAATGCCTAAGCCTGAAGAGTTTTCAGAGCGGAAGTCTTCGTCAATAATGACAATTGGAAATCTAAATTTCATTGAGTAACCTTATTTCGATGCCTAGATTTTTGGCAGAGTTACACCGACTTGGCCTTGATATTTTCCGCCACGGTCTTTATAACTAGTTTCGCAAATGTCATCTTCATCCGCTTCAAAGAAAAGTACTTGCGCACAACCCTCGTTAGCGTAGATTTTGGCTGGAAGTGGAGTTGTATTACTGAACTCAAGCGTAACGTAACCTTCCCACTCTGGTTCAAACGGCGTGACATTCACAATGATTCCGCAACGTGCGTAAGTGGATTTTCCTAAGCAAACAGTCAATACATTGCGAGGAATACGGAAATACTCAACGGTGCGGGCTAGTGCAAATGAGTTAGGTGGAATAATGCAGTAATCCGCATTTACTTCCACGAATGAATTCGGGTCGAAGTTTTTTGGGTCAACAATAGTGCTATTGATGTTGGTGAAAAGCTTAAATTCTTTTGAGCAACGAATGTCATATCCGTAGCTTGAGGTGCCGTATGAAACAACACGTTGACCATCAGCATTAACTTTTACCTGATTTGGCTCAAACGGTTCAATCATGCCGTGTTGTTCGGCCATGCGGCGTATCCACTTATCTGATTTAATGCTCATTATTAACTCAACCATCCATTAAAAAACAAAAAATTACTAAATTAAAATGCCCACGCATTATGACATTTTACTGACAATTCGCGCAGGCAATTTGTGGTCTGTAATGACAGAATTAGTGCTGATCGCCACCTAGTTCAATGCTGTAACGCCAGAATTGATCTTCAGCTTCAAAAATGATGCTAGATTCTTCTGGATCTCTGTTACCAGCGCGGTATTGATGCAAAGGCGTTTTATCTTTAGCCCAAGCATTAACAATTTGGTCCACTAAGCGCCATTGTGCTTCGACTTCACTGATGTGAAGGTATTGTGAAGGGTCACCTTCCATTAAGTTCAACATCAATGTTTCATAAGAATCAATGCTTTCGTCGCCTTGTTGACGCTGTGGACCATCGATACTCATGGTCCGTGTTGCGATGTCCAAGCCAGGAATCTTTGATTCCATCTCAATTTTTACACACTCACGTGGTTGAATATTAATGATAAGCCAGTTGTGATGTTGGCCCTCTTTTAATTCCATCGGGGATTGTTTGAAACGAATCGCAATCGCTGTGTTGCCTTCATGCATTCTTTTGCCTGTGCGGACATAAAATGGCACGCCATTCCAGCGTGGGTTGTCAATAAACAACTTAACAGCAGCGTAGGTTTCTGTGTAGCTTGAGTCTCCAAGTCCATCACGTTTTATTTCGTCTAGATAGCCAGGAACATTTTCGCCGTGGCCATCACTCGCACAAACACGACCAGCTGCATATTGCGCGCGGAATACTTGTTTATTAAAGTTTTTTAGATCAATTGGCCGAATGGATTCTAAAACTTTGATTTTTTCTGTACGAATGCTATCAGGCGTTAAATCTTTTGGTTTTTCCATTGCCACCAATGCCAAAGTTTGGAGTAAATGGCTTTGGAACATATCACGAAGTGCACCAGTTGAATCATAAAAAGTTGTACGCTCACCAACGCCTAATGTTTCATTGTTAGTAATTTGAACGTGGTCGATATACTCGCTGTTCCAAAGAGGTTCAAAAAGCGCATTGGTGAAGCGAGTCAGCATGATGTTTTGAATCGCTGATTTACCAAGATAATGGTCAATACGATAAATTTGACTTTCTTTTAAGTGCTTAGTAATTTTTGATTGAAGGTCTTGTGCGCTTGCTAGGTCTGTACCAAATGGTTTTTCAATCAAAACACGGCGCCAATATTTGCTTTCGTCAAGTAAGCCAACGCCTGAAAGTTGTTCCACAACTGGTGCAAAGTCAGTAGGACGTACAGATAAGAAATAAGCTAGGTTTTGAGGAAATACTTTTTCATCACTAAGCTTGTTACGCATTTTTTCGAAAGCCTTGGGATCGCTTGGCGGGTTGGCGTGGTAGTGATTGCGGGCTATAAAACGTTTAAATATCTCTGCGTCGTAGCCACCTTTAAATTTGGCATCCAACATTCCTTTGATTTCTTTATGCCAATCTTCTTGAGATACTTCGCCGCGACCTACAGATAATATAACCATATGGTCTGCTAAACGGCCGGCAGCGTCTAAACGGAAAAGGCCAGGGATCAATTTGATACGAGATAAATTTCCACTAGCGCCAAATAAGACAAGGGTACAAGGATCGATTTGTTTACTCATTACTTCAATTTCCTAAATTCGGGGTTGATAAGCGACCATTGTTGAACGGTCGCCATAGTTTTGTGCTTAGTCGTTAACAGATTTGACGAAATGACCGCCAAAGCCATTACGCATCATTGATAATAATTTATAGCTGTAGCCCGTAGCATCTTGGCTTCTAAAGCGAGCTTGTAATGCAAGTGTTAATACTGGTGCTGCTACACCTTGCTCGACTGATTCCATTACTGTCCAACGACCTTCGCCAGAGTCTGCAACGTAAGGAGCTACTGCTGTTAATTCTTGGTCTTCTTTAAGAGCATCAGCTGTTAAATCCAATAGCCAGCTACGAACTACTGAGCCATGTCTCCATAATTCTGTAACTTGAGCTAAATCTAAATTGAAATCTGTTTTGCCTTTTAATAAATCTAGGCCTTCGGCCATTGCTTGCATCATGCCGTATTCAATACCGTTATGAATCATCTTAGTAAAGTGACCTGCGCCTACTGGACCTACGTGCGCCCAACCGTTCTCTTTAGATGGTGCAAGTGCTATGAGGATAGGTTCAACCACTTTTGCGATTTCGGGTGTGCTGCCTACCATTAGGCAGTAGCCGTTCTCCAAGCCCCAGATACCTCCTGATGTGCCGGCATCCATAAAACCAATACCACGCTCAGCCAACCAAACGCCACGGCGTTGGCTATCTTTGTAATTTGAATTGCCACCATCAATAATGATGTCGCCTTTAGAAAGCATATGAGCAAGATTTTGAATTTCAATTTCAGTGGGTTCGCCGCTTGGTAGCATTAACCAAACAATCCGTTTTTCACCATTATTTCCTAGTTTTGAAACTGCATCGGGGACTGAACATGCTGCAACCATGCCTTCAGTCTCGGCCAGCTTTGTCACAACCTCTATATTTCTATCATAACCAACAACTTCAATACCGTTACGAAGCAAGCGTGAGGTCATGTTTCCTCCCATCTTGCCCAAGCCTATCATTGCAAGTTTCATTATTTTTCCTTGATTAGGATATAGTCTGCCGTCGTCCTTTTGGGTAAGATGGCGGGCTAAATTGATTCATTAAAATAGATTGCAATTATAACGTGAAGGCTTTGCATCATGCAAAACAGAAACCAAGAAAAATCAAAGCAAATCAGCCGTTGGCACGATTTCAAAACACAAGATGCAATTAATCATGCAACCCTAAACAGAATTTTAGCTGCTGCTGATGAAGCGATCGCCGCACGTGGTCATTTTTCGATTGTTTTGGCGGGGGGAGGGACGCCTAAAAGCGTATATGCATTACTTAAAGATGCTAAAGCCAATTGGGCGCATTGGCATGTTTATCACAATGACGACCGTTGTTTGCCTGTCGACGATTCTGAGCGCAATAGTTTGATGGCCCGGACCACTTGGCTTAACCACGTTGAAATTCCGGCTAGTCAGATCCACGACATTCCTGCAGAGTTAGGCAATATTGAAGGGGCTAAGGCTTACTCTAATATTCTGGCTGGCGCGCCTGAGTTTGATTTAGTGTTGTTGGGTTTAGGAGAAGACGGTCACACAGCAAGCTTATTCCCAAATCAGCCTGTAGATAATTCAGCCGACGCGGTGCCTGTGTTTAATGCGCCAAAACCCCCCGCGGATCGTATTACATTGAGTCAGCAACGTTTAAGTAATACAAGAGAGGTGATTTTCTTGGTGACTGGTGCTGGCAAGCAAGATGCAGTTAATAACTGGCGAAATGGCATTGCGATTCCAGCCAATTTGATTACACCGAAAAATGGAGTGGATGTTTATTGCTTTGGCGTAAATTTTTAAGCGAAATATCTAAATCATATGGTCATGAAAAGCCCCGAAAATTCGTGGCTTTTTGCTTATGTGTTTTGAATTACAATGTTTGGGAATTTACTGCTGTGATCCAGCGCGAGTTGAGATAGCTTGGAGGCTGTCTTTCTTGCGATTTGTTTGTAAATGCCAGCAATTTGGCTGGTTGGTTCGCTGATCACTGTTGGTCTCCCACCATCTGATTGCTCACGAATTTTAATATCGAGCGGCAAGCTACCAAGTAAATCCACGTTGTAATCTTTGCACATTGCCTCGCCACCACCCGCACCAAAGATATGTTCTTCATGGCCACATTTTGAGCAAATATGTGTGCTCATATTTTCTACAATCCCTAAAATTGGAATGCCTACTTTTTCAAACATTTTGAGGCCTTTTCGAGCGTCTAAAAGGGCAATGTCTTGAGGCGTGGTCACAATAATTGCGCCAGTGACAGGCACTTTTTGTGAAAGCGTTAATTGGATATCGCCTGTGCCTGGAGGCAGGTCGATAATTAAATAATCTAGGTCTTTCCAACGAGTATCACGGAGGAGTTGTTCTAAAGCCCCTGTTACCATAGGACCACGCCAAACCATGGGGGTGTCGACATCGACTAAGAAGCCAATCGACATTGCTTGAATGCCGTGTGCCTGCATAGGCTCTATGCTTTTACCGTCAGCGCTATCTGGACGACCTGAAATTCCCAGCATTTGTGGTTGGCTAGGGCCATAAATATCGGCATCTAAAATACCAACGTTAGCGCCCTCTTCAGCAAGAGCGAGGGCAATGTTTACAGCAGTGGTAGATTTGCCAACGCCGCCTTTGCCAGATGCGACAGCTATAATGTTTTTGACGTTTGGGATGAGAGGGACACCGCGCTGCGCGCTGTGTGGAACAATTCTGCTACCAATGTTGACGGTTACGTTACCAATACCAGCAATAGTTTTTAATTTGTGCTCAACAAGTGTTTTAATGTCGGCCAATACGCTTTTAGCTGGATATCCCAATACGATATCTAATGAAACATCGTTGTTAGCAATTTGAATGTTTTTAGCTGATTTGCTACTGATAAAATCTTCGTCAGTATTAGGATCCACAAGCGTTCTAAGGTTGTTTTGAACGTCTAATTCCGAAATTGCCATTTAGTTTTCCTTGCAATAATTCTTGAGTAAAAGATTAAGTTAATTTTAACGCATGTGAAAGCGCCCGTCATTTGTTAAAATGGGCGTATTCGAACAATTTATATATAGATAGAAATTCATGAGCCGCAAAATTTTGGTCACTTCTGCACTTCCTTATGCCAATGGCAGTATCCATTTAGGCCATTTGGTTGAGTATATTCAAACCGATATTTGGGTGCGTTTTCAGAAGATGCAAGGCAATACTGTGCATTATGTTTGTGCTGATGACACGCACGGCACACCGATTATGTTGCGCGCTGAAAAAGAAGGCATTACTCCAGAGGCGTTGATTGCAAAAGTTCACACAGAGCATTACGCAGATTTTTCTGAGTTTTTAGTTGAGTTTGATAACTACTACTCAACTAATTCGCCTGAGAACAAAGAGCTTGCAAGCGCTATCTATAAAGCACTAAAAGCTAATGGCAAAATTTCGACTAAAACGATTGAGCAATTTTATGATCCAGTTAAAAACATGTTTTTACCGGATCGCTTTATCAAAGGTGAGTGCCCTAAGTGCCATGCCAAGGATCAATATGGTGATTCTTGTGAGGTATGTGGCGCGACCTACAATCCAACTGAGCTAATTAATCCATTTTCAGCAGTTTCTGGCGCAGCGCCTGTCAGAAAAGAAACTGAACATTACTTCTTCAAGCTTTCAGAATGCACTGATTTCTTACGCAGTTGGACGCGTTCTGGCACCCTTCAGCAAGAGGCTGCCAATAAGATGAACGAGTGGATAGGTGAGGCAGGTGAAAATAAATTATCTGATTGGGATATCTCTCGTGATGCGCCGTATTTCGGCTTTGAGATTCCAGATGCGCCGGGTAAGTATTTCTATGTTTGGTTAGATGCACCTATTGGCTACATGGCGAGTTTTAAAAATCTTTGCGCAAAAAATGGCCTAGATTTCGATGAGTATTGGAAAGCTGATTCTAAAACCGAGCTTTATCATTTTATAGGTAAAGACATTCTGTATTTCCATGCTTTATTTTGGCCTGCAACTCTTGAGTATTCTGGCTACCGTAAACCAACACAAGTTTTCTCTCATGGATTCTTAACGGTTAACGGAGAGAAGATGTCTAAATCTCGTGGTACATTTATTACCGCCCGAAGTTATTTAGACCATATAAAAAATCCTGAATATCTTCGCTACTACTATGCGGCTAAATTAAATGGCAGCATGGAAGATATAGATTTGAATCTTGAAGACTTTGTTGCGCGTGTGAATAGCGACTTGGTGGGCAAATACATCAATATTGCCAGCCGTACCGCAGGTTTTATTAATAAGCGCTTTGCTGGAAAATTAGTGTCAGCATGCAAACATGATGTAGTAGAAACAATTAAAGCATCTGCGCCTGAGATTGCTAAAGCTTATGAGGCGCGCGATTACAGCCGTGCGCTACGTGAAATTATGCGTTTGGCTGATTTAGCTAATGCTGATGTTGCAGATGCGGCACCTTGGGTTGTGGCCAAGCAAGAAGGCATGGCTGCTGAAGCTAAATTACATGCTGATTGTTCAAGCGCACTTGAAATGTTCCGCTTGTTAACCCTCTATTTAAAACCAGCTTTGCCAGATTTAGCAGGAAATATTGAACGATTCTTGAATATTTCGCCGCTTACATGGTCTAGTGTGAATGACTCATTTGCTGATGGTCATGCAATTAACGAATACAATCATTTAATTACAAGAATTGATCCGAAACACATTGAAGCTATGACTGAAGCGAATAAAGAAACTTTGCAACATTCCCCCGAGACAGTATCTAAAACTCAAGCAGATCTTGCAAATGCGAGTGATTACATATCGATTGATGACTTTACTAAAGTGGATTTGCGTATCGCTAAGATCGTAAATGCTGAACATGTTGAAGGCGCTGAGAAATTATTGCGTTTAAGTCTGGATATTGGTGAATCAAATCCACGCCAAGTCTTTGCAGGGATTAAATCAGCTTATGATCCAGCAACTTTGGTTGGACGTTTAACGTTGATGGTGGCAAATCTTGCACCACGTAAAATGAAATTTGGTATGTCTGAAGGCATGGTGCTTGCTGCAAGCGATGAGCACGGTGGGCCGTTTATTTTGTCACCAGATGCTGGTGCTCAGCCTGGAATGCGGGTTAAATAGATTTATAATGTAATAAAAAAACCCGCATAAGCGGGTTTTTTTATTACATTATTTCTTGATTAATCTTTATAAGTGTTTCTAGCGGTGTTGCAGATTGTGTAATTGGACGGCCAATTACTAAATAGCTTGCCCCTAGTTCTAAGGCTTTTTTCGGAGTCACTACACGAGATTGATCATCAAGGCTTGCATCTAAAGGTCGAATTCCTGGGGTAACTAAGCAGAATTCTTTGCCGAGGGCATAACGTAAAACAGAAGCTTCTTGCGCGGAGCAAACAACGCCATTTAGACCAGATTTTTTTGTGAGTTGAGCAAGACTTAATACTTGATCTGCAACCGATCCAGCCACGCCAACCTCATTGAGCATTTTTTGATTCATGCTAGTAAGAACTGTAACGGCAATGAGTAAAGGATTTTGGCCTGATCGCTCTACGCCCTCACGCGCAGCTTCCATCATTGCAGCTCCACCAGAGGCATGCACATTTAACATCCAGACTCCTAAACGGCTTGCTGCTTCACATGCTTTAGAGACAGTTGTGGGTATGTCGTGAAACTTCAGGTCTAAAAAAACGCTAAAATCTTTCGAGATCAGTTTTTCAATCAGTTGAGGGCCTGCGGCAGTAAATAGCTCCTTACCAACTTTTAATCTACAAAGTTTTGGGTCTAGCTTTTCTACAAAATTAATTGCATCTTGAGGATTTGCGTAATCTAACGCGATAACAATTTTTGGATTATGTATCATTTGATTCAAATGGTAGTTTCTTTAGGTTCTGAAGGAAGCGATTCCCATGCATTACAGGCTGGACATTGCCAATGGAAGTTACGAGCTTTAAAACCGCATTGATCACAATAATATGCATTGCGGTTGCCTATCGCATAACGGATAGTTTGATGCATTAAGTTAATGTCGTTATTGGTATTTACATTTTGGAGCCCACGGGCTTTTAGAAGCTGATCTAGGGTTTGTAAGCTAGGTTTTCTTTCCAAATCTTTAAGAGCTAGATTTGCTGCCGCATCCGCCCCTTGCTCCGCTAAAGTTATCTCAAAAACTACAGAAAGTAGAGTTGGAAGCTTGTAATTTTGAAAATACTCTTTTATTAGATCAATTCCTTCACTTAGTTCACCTAGCTCTCGGTAGCTGTTAAGTACCTTGTGAGCAACCAGGCCAAGATACTCAGGCTTTTGAAATTCAATGCGCTTCCAGAATCCAATTGCAAGCTTATGGGCTTTACTATTCGCTTCCATATCCCCAAGCATGGTATTGGCTCTTACGCAATTTTTGTTAGCATCTAAAGCCATTTCAAGCTCATGTCGCGCAGTATGAGCGTCTTGGTCAAGCATTGACTTGATTGCCATTTCACAATAGAACTGGGCGACTTCTTTACGGAATGAAACGCCAGACACGCGTTCAAGTTCGGTTGCCGTCTTAATAGCACGTTGCCATTCACGCTCGCGGATATAAATTTCTAGTAATGCGCGAAGTGCAGGTTGTTTGTATCGACTATCATCTAGTCCGCTAAATAATTCTTCTGCTCGGTCATATAGACCTGCTTTTAGATAATCTTGCGCGAGCTCAGCCTTAATCGCTTTTCGTTGTTCAGATGGTAATTCTTTGCGCTCTAGTAAGCTTAAATGCATATTAATTGCACGGTCTACTTCTCCGCTGCGGCGAAATAAGCTACCTAAAGCAAAGTGAAGTTCCAATGACTCTGCATTGGCCTGGGCAGCCTCTATAAAAGCTTCAATAGCTTTGTCCTGCTGATCTGTAATAAGAAAATTTAAGCCTTTAAAATAGGCAGCAGGTAAGCTTGTTGATTCAGATAGCAATTGCTTAATATCAATTCGTGCTGCAACCCAACCAAGTGCAAAAAAGAGGGGAATTGCAATAAGCCACCAATATTCGAAATCCATTATTTTTCGCCTTGTGTCTTATTTGAGTAAATATTTTCTTTTCGTAAACGATTTAACTCACGGCGAAGGTTAATGAGTGTTGGCATGACGGCAATTAAGCTGACAACTATTCCCGATAAGAATGCTATGAACAATATGAGTGAAAACGGGGCTTGCCATGAAGCTCCTAGATAATAAAACAAGGTTACTGGATATGCATTCTTCACGGCAAACCCCGTTAGAAGAATGAAGGTTAGTGTTCCTAAGGTTGTGTAAACAAATCGCATGTTTTGGATTTTACTGGCGCTAGCTAAAAAGGGCTAGGTAAAAATGATATAAAAAAACGGTAGATCCTAGATCTTTCGATTTCGGAAACTACCGCTTTTAGGTAATCAATCAAAATAAAACTGATTGATGAATGAGGCTTACAAGCTAGACTAAATCAACACGCTCGCGTAACTCTTTTCCAGCTTTAAAGTGAGGTACATGTTTCGCAGGTACTTCTACTTTACTTCCGGTTTTCGGATTGCGGCCTAGACGAGGTGGTCTGTAATTTAAACTAAAACTACCAAAACCTCTAATTTCAATTCGCTCTCCAGCTGCTAAATTTTCCGTCATTGAGTCAACAATTGCTTTCACTGAAAGCTCAGCATCCTTGACTACAAGTTGAGGAAAACGTGCGGCTAAGTTAAGAATAAGCTCAGATTTTGTCATTGCTTTCTACCTTATTCGTTGTTTTTGCTATCAAGCTTAGCTTTGAGCAATGCACCTAGGTTTGTGGTGCCTGCCGTTGCTGCACCATCATCTGGCACTTGAGCTGTTTCTTTAGCAGCTTTAGCTGATTTCGCTTTTGGTTTAGCTTCAGTTTTTTCTTCTGAAGTACCGCCAGTTGGATCTGGAGTTAGTTGTTTAACACCAAGCGAGATGCGTTCTTTTTCAACGTCAATGCTCAATACTAGTGCTTCAAGTTCGTCACCTTTTTTAAAGTTTCGAATTGCTTCTTCGCCAGTTTGTGTCCATGAAAGATCTGATAAGTGAACTAAACCATCGATTCCACCTGGCAAGCCAATGAATACACCGAAGTCAGTGATAGATTTAATTTGGCCACTAACCTTATCTGATTTCTTATGTGTTGCAGCGAAGTCATCCCATGGGTTGGTTTGACATTGCTTCATGCCCAAAGATAAACGACGGCGATCTTCGTCGATCTCTAAAATCATAACCTCAACTTCATCACCTAACTGAGCAATCTTAGCTGGGTGAACATTTTTATTAGTCCAGTCCATTTCTGAAACGTGAACAAGACCTTCAATGCCTGGCTCAATTTCAACGAATGCACCGTAGTCAGTTAAGTTAGTTACTTTACCAAATAAACGTGTATTGGCTGGGTAGCGACGGCTTAATGCAACCCATGGATCATCACCAAGTTGTTTAATACCTAGTGAAACACGATTCTTATCTTGATCAAATTTAAGGATCTTCGCTTCAACTTCTTCGCCAACAGTTAGAACTTCTGACGGATGTTTTACACGGCGCCATGCTAAGTCTGTAATGTGAAGTAAACCATCGATGCCACCCAAATCAACGAATGCACCGTAGTCTGTAATGTTTTTAACAATACCTTTAACAACAGCACCTTCTTTTAGTGAACCCATTAGTGCTTCACGATCAGCACCCATGCTGTCTTCTAAAACAGCGCGACGTGAAACAACGACGTTATTGCGTTTGCGATCGAGTTTAATTACTTTGAAATCCCATTCTTTGTTTTCGAATGGAGTAGTGTCTTTTACTGGGCGTAAATCAACAAGTGAGCCTGGAAGGAATGCGCGGATACCATTAACCATTACAGTTAATCCACCCTTAACGCGACCGTTAACCATGCCCTTGATGATGCGAGCTTCATTCATTGCTTCTTCAAGGTCTAGCCAAGCTGCTAGACGTTTCGCTTTTTCACGTGATAATTTTGTTGAGCCGTAACCATCTTCCAATGATTCGATGCAAACTTTAACGAAGTCACCAACTTGGACTTCCATTTCACCACGATCATTTAGAAATTCGTTTGCGTCAATAACACTCTCAGATTTGAGACCTGCATTTACAACAACGAAATCAGAATCAATAGAAACAACTTCCGCGGTGATCACTTCACCTGAGCGCATTTCTTGACGAGCAAGACTTTCTTCAAATAACGCTGCGAAACTTTCGCCTGTAGAGGCGGTTGAGGTTGAAACATTAGCCATTAAAAGGTACCTAAGTAATCCCACCGTGCAGTGGGGTAAATTAAAAAATTTGCGAGTTTTAGGGACGCGCAATACCAGAATATTTAAAACAAAGGGGGATTTTACAATAAAACGATAATTTAATTAACTATTTTTTGATTTTTTGTTTCTTTTTATGCTCTTTTTTCGTCTTGCTTAAAACTTTTATTTTGCTGCTTAACCGTTTTTTGCTGATATGGTTGTTAATACTATATCTACAGCCTGTTCAACATTAAGTTGGCTTGTTTCTAATAAATTTGCATCAGCTGTAGGTATTAATGGTGAAACAATACGTTGCATGTCACGAGCATCGCGGTCTTGCAAATCCTTTAATATTTTTTGGTAGTCTGCTTCTTGGCCTTTGCTAAGAAGTTGTTTATATCTTCTTTCTGCTCGCACTTCAGCACTGGCAGTTAAGAAGATTTTGATTTTTGCATCAGGGAAAATAACACT
Source organism: uncultured Methylophilaceae bacterium (assembly GCA_903909015.1). Classification (GTDB taxonomy): domain Bacteria; phylum Pseudomonadota; class Gammaproteobacteria; order Burkholderiales; family Methylophilaceae; genus Methylopumilus_A. Next base: position 19,193 of record CAIVUE010000133.1, on the reverse strand, counting down.
GGCCATATCACGCCCGTCTGCAACTAATCCAGGAGCTTTTCTAAAGCTATGCTGAAGATTAACTAATGCAGACCTGACTAATGGATGAGCTGCAACTTGCGATGCTCCTTGGCCCATGATTTCAGTTCGAATTCTTTCGCTGACGTTCTGATTGTTGAGGTAAACCTCGCCATGCTCAAACTCAATTTTTAGTTGTGCTACGAGTTCGGCAATATCATTTTCTTCCTGCCAGTCTATACCTTCATCGAAAGCCGCTAAAGCAACAATACGATAAAGCGCGCCAGAATCTAAATAATGATAACCAAGCTTTTCAGCGACAATTTGTGCAACTGTGCCTTTGCCTGAGGCTGAAGGGCCATCAATCGCAATGACGGGAATAGGTTTTGCGGTCATTTTTATTTAACAATTGTTGCAAAGCGTTCAAAGTAATCCGGGAATGTTTTGCCTACACATTTGGGATCATTAATGATGATAGGCACGCCGCCCAAGCTTACTAAGGAAAAACACATCGCCATTCGGTGGTCATCGTAGGTATCAATTACAGCATTTGGTGTAAGTTTTTCTGGGGGTGTAATACGGATGTAATCAGCCCCTTCTTCAACGATGGCGCCAACTTTCCTCAGTTCAGTTGCCATAGCGCTAATACGATCAGTTTCTTTAACGCGCCAGCTAGCAATATTTCGTAAGGTTGTTGTTCCATGTGCAAATAAAGCCAAAATGGCGAGCGTCATGGCTGCATCAGGGATGTGGTTGCAGTCCAAATCAATGGCTTTTAGTTTGCCTTTGGCTCGCTTTACGATAATGCTATTAGTGCTATATTCAACGATCGCACCCATTTTGACGATTTCATCTGCAAATTTGATATCGCCTTGAATACTATCTGAGGAAACTCCTTCGATCTTGAGCCCTTCAGTATCTGCAGCAACTGCGCCAGCAGCAAGAAAATATGAGGCGGATGATGCATCACCTTCTACATAAATTTCTTTAGGGCTTAGGTATTGGCTATTTGAACGGATATTGAAACTTTCCCAACCTTCACGCGCTACCTCTACGCCAAAACGACGCATCAAATTAATCGTGATTTCAATGTAAGGCTTTGAAATGAGATCTCCGATTACTTCAATGGTGAATGCCTGACCAGTGAGTGGCAACGCCATTAATAGCGCAGTTAAAAACTGGCTAGAAACATCGCCACGAATTTTGATTGGGCTTGATGATGCAATGCTTGCAGGCGATATTTTGAGGGGTGGATAGCCGTCATTGCCTAGATATTTGATATTGGCACCAGCTTGTCTTAGCGCATCGACTAAATCACCAATTGGTCGTTCATGCATGCGCGCAATGCCTGAGAGCTTGAAATCGCCTTGAGCAAAAGCTAATGCGGCTGTAAGTGGCCTGAAGGCGGTACCTGCATTACCTAAAAACAAATCGGCTTCTTTTACTTTAAGTTGACCGCCATTGCCAGTCACACGCCAATCATTTTGGCCAATTTTTTCAAGGGAGATTCCTAATTTTTCTAAGGCCTCAAGCATTCTTGCGGTATCGTCTGAAGCTAACAAATCGCGGATTTCAGTGATGCCATTTGCAAAAGCAGCAAGCAATAAAGTGCGATTTGAAATGCTCTTTGAGCCGGGTAATTTGATCGTTCCAGTGACTTGACTGGCTGGGCGTAAGGTAATTGATTCCATATTAACTTATGACTTATCTTGTTCTTTTTGCCAAGCCTGGCGTGCATTGCTTGCATGCTCAAACATTAATTTCAAACCTTGACTGTCATCGTTTTTTAATAGTTTTTGTAAGTTAGATAACTCAGCTTGGTAGGCTTCAAGCTCATCTAGTAAGGCTCGTTTATTTGCTAGGCTAATGTCGAGCCACATCTCAGGTGAACTGCCTGCGATGCGTGTGAAGTCTCTAAATCCGCTTGCTGCAAAATCAAAAAGCTGTTTTGCATTTTTGCGGTTAGCTAAATTATTGACCAAGGCAAATGCTAGTAAGTGAGGTAAATGACTTACTGCAGCAAAGATTTGGTCATGTGCCTGAGCTGTCATTTCACTCAAATTCGCGCCGGTTTTTCCCCACAATTCGCTTACAAGCTTAAGGGCTTCGGTTGAGGTGTTTGCGTTAGGCGTTAAAACAACATTTTTACCAATAAATAAATCAGCTTTCGCTGCGCTCACGCCACTTTTTTCAGCGCCAGCAATTGGATGCCCACCCACGAATTGGCTAAGAAAGTGTTGCGGATTTTTTGCTTGTTTTGATGCATCTTTTACGTATTCAGCAATGTCTGATTTTGTACTACCGGCATCTGTGATGACGGTTTTTGAACCAAGGTGAGGAATAATAGCTTCTAAGATTTTTGGAGTTTGAGCTACAGGGGTGGAAATCAACACTAGATCAGCATCAGTGATTGCTTTACCAATATCAGACTCTGCTTCATCTATTACGCCAAGGTCGATCGCCTCTTGAAGGTTTTTAAGATTACGACCAACGCCCACGATTTTAGGCGCCGCCCCTGATTTTTTGAGTGCGAGCGCAACAGAACCGCCGATTAGTCCAACACCAAAAATGACTATTTTATTCAAGTGTATTGCTTTGAAGATTGATTAAGCGAGAATTGTAGCATCGACAAGCTGGGCTTGTCTGAATTATGGCTTGGCATGCTTTATCTTTTGCCATTCGCAATCTATTAAAGCCTCTTGCGGGATGAAGTTTTCTTTGTAGGCCATTTTTTGACTGTTTTTTATCCAATAACCCAAGTAAAGATAGGGTAGTTTAAGGTGCTTGCACCAATCAATAAGCCACATGATGCTATAAGTACCGTAGCTAGCTTTTGTATCAGTGCAGTCGTAAAAAGTGTAAACCGCTGAAACCCCATCTTCGACGAGATCGACCACGCTCACGATTTTTAATACACCGTTCAAGGTAAAAGAAATGGAAAGACTGTTGACGTTGCTTTGGACTAAAAAGTTACGGTATTGCTCAACCGTTTCTTCTTTTTCATTACCTTCGTGACGGGCTAATTGGTATGACTTATAAAGGTCGAAATGCGCTTCATCAAATGCAAGGGATGAGACACTCGCATTTAAAGTCTGATGATTTTTGAAAGCTCGTTTTTGGCTTCTGCTTGCTTGGAAATCAGCGACTGGAAGTCTCACAGGAATGCATGCATTGCAGTTTTCACAATGGGGTCTATAGACAAATTTTCCACTTCGTCTGAAGCCCTGCTGAATAAGCGCGCTGTATTGATGTCCATCAACTAGGTGTTGTGGAGTGGCGATTAAAGATTGAGCGAGTTTATTGGATAGGTAACCACAGGAATAGGGTGCCGTCACGTAAAACTGGATTTTTTGTAGAGCTGAATCTTCAGGGCTAGTCATATTAAACGACTTAACTCATTCATAAACTTCTCACGGCTGATTTCTTGGGCGCCTAAGGATGCAAGATGTTTAGTATTCATTTGGCAATCAATCATTTCAACGTGTCTGTCTTTTAAATAATTGACCATGTGTGCGAAAGCAATTTTTGATGCATCCGTCACATCGTGAAACATCGATTCACCATAAAAGACCTTATTGATTAGGACACCATATAAGCCCCCAACCAATATGTTATCTATCCAAGTTTCCGCAGAATAAGCATAACCTAATTTGTGTAGTTCACAATAAGCATCCAAAATATCTGAAGTAATCCAAGTCCCATCTTGACCTGGTCTGTTGGTGTTGGCACAGGCCTCCATTACTTGGCGAAAATCTGAATTAAATCTCACTTCGTAATCATTTTTCTTTAATCGTTTAGCTAGAGATTTTGATACCTTAAAATCTTTTGGAAAAAGCACCATCCGAGGATTGGGGCTCCACCATAAAATAGGCTCTCCTTCACTAAACCAGGGAAATATGCCAGCGCGATAGGCTGTTAGTATGCGGGCGCAGGATAAGCTACCTCCTATTGCTAATAACCCATTGGGATCATTCAAAGCATCTTTGATGGGTGGAAATGGGCTGTCTTTATCTAGAGCAGCAACTTTGCCTGTTGGGAGTTGGTAGTAATCGCCTTGCACTTAAGTAATCTTTTTAATGAGGCTTAAATAAGCATCCAAGCTGCCATGCATACCATCAGGAGATCTTCTATGATGGTGATAGTCGACATGGGCAATTCAAATACGGTGCCTAGGCAAGCACATCTAATCTTCTGTTTATTCATTACAGCACGAATCACTCCCAGGCTTGAAAATCCCATAATGAAGAGAGTTGCAGTATTGGTAATTTTTGGCTCAAATGCTAGTAAATAAGCCATGCCCAGTGTTAGCTCAATGAACGGATAAAAAAAGCCATACGCTTTGCTTCGCATCGCGAGTAAGTCGTACATGGCATAGCTGCTTGCAAAAGCATGAATGTTAAGCATTTTGAAGAAAGAGAATACTAAAAAGAAGCCAGCCATAAAATGCATCATCCAACTCTCAGCGTTAAAACTTTGTTTAGTTAGATCGATTGCAAGCGTTGTTATGAGGATGTACCCGACAATCAAAAATAATGGTTTGTAAGTTGATAGCCAGCTTTTATTTTCGGTTGGGGCATCAGTAATTTCCGCAATGATTAATTTAGAAGCCTTGTAGTCACCAATTAAAGAGAGAGTTTTGTTAATTTGCGCGATTGTTGCAGTAGAGTTTTTGAGATTAGCGATTGGCGGATTGAGTGAAACCGATACTTTTTCAGCAAATGGATTGAGCGCTGCCGTTACCTTGTTAACGCAACTGCCGCAGTGCATGCCCTTAATGACTAATTGAGTGTTTTTGTCTGAATGCTTCATAGCTGCTTAGCTCTTGATGAAAAAACTGAGTTATCAGTTTATACCATTTGCCTAAATGATAATTTCTCTCTGATTTTTTTAATTGATTACCTTCATAAAAGAGGTCTTTTGGGCGATATTCATCTCGAATTCGGGTAAAATACACCTTTTATCTTTTCAGCTTTTTAGGCTATGTCCCAATCTATGCTCAGTTTGCGTGGTAGCGCAGCACTATCATCTTTTAGACTTCAAAAAATCCTTGCGAATTTAAGTCAATCAGCACCTCAAATTAATGCAGTGCATGCTCACTTTTGGCACTTTGCTTGGAGTGAAGTTGAATTAACTGCAACAGAACTAGATACGCTGACAAAAATTCTTACATACGGCCCACGAATGGCGAAAGAAGCGCCAGTGGGAGAATTATTTTTAGTAATTCCTCGTCCTGGCACGATTTCCCCTTGGGCTTCACGTGCAACTGACATCGCAAAGCATTGCGGCCTGAGTAACATGCACAGAATTGAGCGCGGTGTGGCTTATTACGTGACTAAGCGTGATGGTTCAGTATTAAATGATGCTGAGAAGCAAGCTGTTAGAGCAACAATTCATGACCGTATGACTGAGGCGGTTTTTGACAGTTTAGATGATGCTGCAAGGCTTTATCATCAAGCAACACCTGCTCCTTTATCTAGCGTAGATATTTTAACTGGGGGAAAGGTAGCGCTGAATCATGCGAATGCCGAGTTAGGCCTGGCGCTTTCACCAGATGAAGTTGATTATCTTTTGGAAAATTTCATTCGCATTGGCCGAAATCCAACAGATGTTGAATTAATGATGTTTGCCCAAGCAAATTCAGAACACTGTCGTCATAAGATTTTTAATGCGGATTGGGTTATCGATGATGTACCGCAAGCCCAATCTTTGTTTGGCATGATTCGTAACACACACAAATTAAACCCAGGTAGTACGGTTGTTGCATACTCTGATAATGCATCTATCGTAGCCGGTTCTGCGGGCCAAAAAACCAAGCGTTTCTATCCTCAAAATGGGGGTGCTTATGGTTTTATTGAAGAAGAAATGCATTACTTGATGAAGGTTGAAACACACAATCATCCAACTGCCATTTCCCCTTTTGCTGGTGCAGCAACCGGCGCAGGTGGTGAGATACGCGATGAAGGTGCAACAGGCAGTGGCTCTAAGCCCAAGGCAGGCTTGACGGGATTTTCTGTTTCAAATTTAAATATTCCAGGTTTTGAACAGCCATGGGAGGGCTCTTACGGCAAGCCTTCACGCACGGCTTCACCACTCCAAATTATGATTGATGGCCCACTTGGAGGTGCTGCTTATAACAACGAATTTGGCCGCCCTAATATTGCCGGATATTTCCGCACTTTTGAACTAGAAGCAGATGGTGAAATGCGTGGCTATCATAAGCCGATCATGTTGGCGGGTGGTGTAGGTAATATTTCAGCAAAACATTCTAAAAAGAATCCGATTCCAGCAGGTGCTTGTTTGATTCAGTTGGGTGGTCCAGCCATGTTAATTGGTTTGGGTGGCGGAGCTGCTTCTAGTATGGACACTGGATCAAATGTTGAAAGCCTTGACTTCGATTCAGTGCAACGCGGCAATCCAGAATTAGAACGCCGTGCACAAGAAGTGATTGACCGTTGCTGGCAGTTGGGTGACAAGAATCCAATTTTAAGTATTCATGACGTCGGCGCTGGCGGAATCTCTAATGCGTTCCCTGAACTCGTAAACGATGCGGGTGTAGGCGCATTATTTCAATTGCGCGACGTGCATAATGAAGAGCCAGGCATGTCACCACGTGAGCTTTGGAGTAATGAAGCGCAAGAGCGTTATGTGATGGCAGTTTCAAAAGAAAACTTAGCGCTATTTGCTGAAATCTGTGAACGGGAGCGTTGCCCCTTTGCTGTGGTTGGTGAAGCAACTGAAGAGCGTCACTTGACTGTTGCCGATAGTTATTTTGATAACAAGCCTGTGGATATGGATTTATCTGTATTACTTGGCAAACCGCCCAAAATGCTCCGTGATGTCAAACATGAAAAACGTACTTTACCTTCATTTGATACATCAAAAATTGATTTAAAAGACGCAGCAGATCGCGTACTTAGACTTCCTGGTGTTGCCGATAAAACATTCCTAATCACTATTGGCGACCGCTCTGTTACAGGTCTGATTGCTCGCGACCAAATGGTTGGTCCATGGCAAGTGCCGGTAGCCGATGTGGCTGTGACGCTTATGGGCTATCAAACTTACCAAGGTGAAGCTTTTGCGATTGGTGAAAAAGCGCCGTTAGCGCTTATTGATGCGCCTGCTTCAGGTCGCATGGCAATTGGCGAATCGATCACTAATATTGCTGCGAGTTTAATTAATGATATTGGAGATTTAAAGCTATCGGCTAACTGGATGGCGCCCGCAGGTCACCCAGGCGAAGATGCAGCCTTATTTGATACGGTAAAAGCGGTTGGTATGGAGCTTTGTCCTGCGCTAGGAATCAGCATCCCTGTGGGTAAAGACTCGATGTCTATGAAAACAGTTTGGGATGATGCGGGCAAGAAAAAAGCAGTGACATCACCGATTTCATTAGTGGTGACAGCATTTGCTGCAACGTCAGATGCACGTAAAACACTCACTCCACAATTAAGAACAGACCTTGGTGATACCCAGCTTATTTTGATTGATTTAGGCGCTGGTAAAAACCGTATGGGGGGTTCAGCTTTGGCACAAGTCTATGGTGCTGTGGGCAATCAAGCGCCAGATGTAGATGAGGCTTTGGATTTGAAGCGTTTTTTCACTGCAATTCAAAGCTTAAATTCGAAAGATAAGTTAATAGCCTATCACGATCGTTCAGATGGTGGTTTATTCTCAACGCTTGTCGAAATGGCATTTGCCGGGCATTGCGGCCTCGAGATTGATTTGGATGGTTTGGCTGGAGATGTGGCAAGTGCACTATATAACGAAGAGTTGGGTGCAGTGATTCAAGTGCGAGCATCAGAGGCTGATGCAATTGTTTTAAGCTTGAAACAAGAATTGCCAAACTGCGTTCATATGCTCGGTAAAGTCACAATAAGCGAGGGCATTTTAATCAAGCAAGCCGGTAAATTTTTATTTGAAGCTTCTCGCGTTGATTTACACCGTGCCTGGTCTGAAACAACATACCAAATGCAAAAAATGCGTGATAACCCAGACTGCGCTCAGCAAGAATACGACCGTATTTTAGATAAAGCTGATGTGGGTTTGCATGCCAAATTAACGTTTGATCCAAGCGAAAATATTGCTGCACCATACATAGCAACAGGCATTCGTCCAAAAATGGCGATTTTGCGTGAGCAAGGTGTCAATGGACAGACTGAAATGGCCGCGGCCTTCGACCGTGCTGGTTTTGCTACCTATGACGTACACATGAGTGACATTATTAGTGGTCGTGTGAGCCTCAAAGATTTTGCTGGCTTTGTAGCTTGTGGTGGGTTCTCTTATGGAGATGTTTTAGGTGCTGGTGAGGGCTGGGCTAAGTCTATCTTGTTTAATTCTCGCGCTAGAGATGAGTTTTCTGCGTTCTTCCAGCGCCAAGACTCTTTTTCATTGGGTATCTGTAACGGTTGTCAAATGATGAGTAACTTACACAGTATTATTCCTGGTGCTGAACAATGGCCACATTTTGTGCGTAATAAATCTGAACAGTTCGAAGCGCGTTTCGCGATGGTCGAAGTGCAACAGTCTCCGTCGCTCTTCTTTTCAGGGATGGCTGGAAGCCGCATGCCGATTGCTGTTGCGCACGGTGAAGGTTTTGCGGAATTTTCTTCAGAAACTGCTGTCAATAAACTTATTGCAGATAAGTTAGTGAGCATGAAGTTTGTGGATAATGCTGGAAACCCGACTGAAGTGTATCCATTTAATCCAAATGGATCACCACAAGGGATTACAGGTTTAACTACAAAGGATGGGCGTTTTAGTATTATGATGCCTCACCCAGAACGTGTTTTCCGTACGGTGCAGAATTCTTGGCACCCAGATGCTTGGGGCGAAGACGCAGCTTGGATACGTATGTTTAGAAATGCAAGAAAGTTTATTAATTAATTAAAATAATCTAGTTGGAGAGAAATACATGAAGACGATTAAAGCTTTATTAGTGGCGGCAATGTTATTTTTACCTGTTGCAGCTTTTGCGCTCGAAGGAGAGCAACAGGTTGAGTTTACTGAAGCGTTAAGTTCAGGTAATTTGAAAATTGTTAAAAAGTACTTTGATGAAGGGGTGGGTGTAAACGACCTTTATTTCGCTTGGAGTGCTTTGCAAATCGCTGCAAATAAAAACCAACTGGGTGTTGTAAAGTTTTTGGTTGAAAAGGGTGCTGACCTTAATTACGTTCATCCAGCAACAAAAATGTCTGCTTTGCATCTAGCAGCATTTGATGGTTATGCAGAAGTAACAAAATACTTAGTTTCTAAGGGCGGTGATCCTAATTTGAAATTACGTGGTGGCGTTTCTATTTTGCGTGCTGTCCATGACAAAGGTGATGAGAAAATGGAAAAGCTGCTGATTTCATTAGGTGCTAAAGATGATGGCTGTAAAGAAGAAAAGTGTTTTTAATTAAACCTTATAAATTTAGCTGATTGCTTCAATAGGATCCTATGAAGATTCATTTAAGCTTAAGTCTATTAACCCACAAATGCTTACTGGCGTTTGTGGGTTTTTTTGTGTTTAGCGTCAGTGTGTTCGCAGACGAAAATTCAATAGATAATCCACATATTCAAACGCTTGCGGCATCTTGTGCCGCTTGTCACGGCAGTCACGGCAATAGTGTAGGCGGCACCTCCGTGCTTGCTGGTTTAGATGCCTCGCATTTTGTATTGCAAATGATGTCATTTAGAAACGGTAGTAGAAGTTCAACGGTGATGCATAGACATGCCAAAGGCCTAACTGTTGAAGAGATTAATGATTTAGCATTTTACTTTGCCCAGCAAAAACGTATCACAGCGTTAAATCCACCAAGTGAGAGATTGGCTGAATAGCATGACGATCGATAGACGTGACTTTCTAAAAATTGCAGCCACGACTGCCCTGGTTTCATTACCTATGCTTTCGAAAGCGGCATCCCAAGCAAAGGGGCGTGTCGTGGTCATAGGTGGAGGTTATGCAGGGGCAACAGCAGCGAAATATTTACGCACTTGGAGTAATGGTGGCTTGGACGTGACTGTGGTTGAGCCCCGCAGCCAGTTTGTTTCGTGCCCATTAAGTAATTTAGTGTTGGGAGGTAATAGAAACATTAATGACCTTACTTTCGGATACGACCTGCTGAAAAGCAATCATGGCATACACTGGGTGAGTGATGAAGTGCTAGCCATAGATTCCGCAACGCGACTGGTTAAAATGAAGCAGGGTGAGATTGCTTACGACAGGTTAGTTATTGCGCCTGGTATTGATTTTATGTATGAGCAACTGCCTATGTTGCAAAGTAGTGAAGCTCAATTGGTAGTCCCTCACGCCTGGAAAGCTGGTGCGCAAACGGTGAACTTACGCCAACAGCTTGAAAGCATGAAAGATGGAGGGGTGTTTGTAATAAGCATTCCTAAAGCCCCTTATCGTTGCCCACCAGGGCCTTATGAGCGTGTTTGCCAAGTAGCGTTTTACCTAAAAAATCAAAAGCCTAAAGCTAAAATTATTGTGCTTGATGGTAACGCTGAAATTATTTCCAAAAAAGGCTTATTCACTAAAGTCTGGGCTGAGATGTATGCAGGAATAATTGATTACCGTCCAAATAGCACGGTGGTTGATGTTGATGTTACTGCCAAAATTGTAAAAACGGAATTTGAGTCTATTAAGGCTGATGTGCTGAATGTTATTCCGCCGCAACGAGCAGGAAAAATTGCTCAAATCGCTGGTGTTGCTAATGTGGATAAGCGATGGTGTGAGGTGGACTTTTTAACCTACGAATCAAAAACCGTACCTAACGTACATATTATTGGCGACTCTGTATCTGCTGCGTTGCCTAAATCTGCCCATATGGCAACATCACAAGCGCGTGTATGCGCCAATGCAATTGTTGCATTGATGAGCAACCAATTGCCAGATTCAGCGCCAGTATTCGCAAATACATGTTATAGCTATGTTTCGGATAAGATGGCGATGCACGTTGCGAATGTTTATCGTTATGATCCTAATAAGAAAATTATGGTTTCTGCCGAAGGTGGTGGGGTGTCTGAAAAACCATCAGAGCTTGAAGGTAATTATGCGCAAGCATGGGCCAAAAACATTTGGTCTGATGTGTTGACTTAAGTTTTATTTTTAGAAAGTTTTGTTGCCATCATTATGTTGAAATTAAAATTATTCGTATCAACGGTTATTCTCTTAAGCTTTAGGAATGTAGTATTAGCGCACGAAATCACTCCAACAAATATTGCCGTTTATATTCAAGCCCAAGAATATAACCACCAGATTCGATTAAGTCATTACTCCCAAGATTATTGGTATAGCCAAGGTCCAATGTTAGAGAAGGCAGCAACAAAAGTTTTGGGTGATAATTATGCTGGTGTCGATATGTGTGACTCTCAACCTAAAGAGGCTAAGGTTATTGTCTGGCTTCGACCACGAATGTTTTATAACCCACAAATGCAAACGTTCTATGGCAAAGTGAATGCTGTGGCTTATACCGCCGACGGTAAACCTTTAGCTAATTATGTTGGTGAGATCTCAAAGCGCGCTTTTTTTGATGTTAAAACCGAGCTAAGTCTGAATGAGGTATATCATGGGGCAATGCAAAGTATTTCTGCGCAGATGAAAGCAGATAGTAAGTTTCAAGATGCTCTTATTGCTTCATCATTCTCATCTCCATGTGCAACGGTTAGTTTGTTACCTGAGCCAAAAATTCAATTCATGTCATTTCAATAGGAAGTTTTATGCGCATATCTAGGATATTAGCAACTTTAGTTAGTTTTGTTTTAGTAGCATCAATCAATGCTCAAGCACACGAAATAAAAAAAATTACAGGGCTAAAAATGCCTGAATCAGCAATAGCTGCAAAAGATGGCCGTATCTTTGTTTCTGAAATTGGTGAATTTGGTAAAGATGGTGATGGTCAAATTGCCGTAATTGATAAAAATGGCGAACTGAAGGTATTTGCAAAAGGCTTGGATGACCCTAAAGGCTTAGCAATCGTAGGTAATGATTTATATGTGGCTGACAATCACCGTGTCATGAAAATCAGTCTAGATGGTAAAGTTTCAGTGTTCGCGGCGGCAGAAGCCTTTCCTGAGCAGCCTCAATTTTTAAATGACCTAGAGTCTGATTCGGCTGGCAATATTTTTGTGAGTGATAGTGGAGATTTAAAAGGGCTAGGTGGTGCAATTTATAAAATTAATCCAAAGGGTAAAGTCACAAACATTATCAATGGCAAACAAGATCCACGTATATTAGCGCCCAACGGATTATTAATGGGTAAAACACAAAATTGCATTATGGTCGTTGATTTTGTTTCTGGTATTTTATATCGTTTAGATATGAAGAAAAACGAGCTTATTGAAGTTGCAAATGGCTTCGGTGGCGGTGACGGTCTTGTAAAAGGTAAAAAAGACCATTTCTATGTTAGTGATTGGAAAAACGGAAAAGTGTTTAGCGTTAAATTAGAAAAAGGAGCGGTTGCTAATGCTGATCTGATTAAAGATGGCTTCGCGGCAGCAGCAGATATTGCACCTAGCTTAGACGGAAAATTCCTATTAGTGCCAGATATGAAAGCAGGCGAGTTAGTTTATTTACCGATTCATTAAGCAATTTTGGATTAGAAAAAGGCCTTCAACTGAAGGCCTTTTTCTATGATCAACCCTAAGTATTATTTAGTTGGGGTAATCACGTTAACCGACTCAATGGTTACGGTTTGTATTGGCACATCGCCGCCATCGGTAGGAAGATGAGAGATCTTTTCAACGACATCCATACCTTTTACTACCTTGCCAAATACGGCATAACCCCAGCCGCGTTCGGATTTTTCTGTATAGTTTAAAAAAGCATTGTTAGCCACGTTAATAAAGAATTGTGATGATGCTGAATGTGGATCATTAGTACGTGCCATCGCGATAGTGCCTATTGTGTTGGCTAGCCCATTGTCGGCTTCGTTTTTAATCGGTGCACGTGTGGTTTTTTCACTAAGGTTTTTGTCCATTCCGCCGCCTTGGATCATAAATCCAGAAATGACTCGGTGGAAAATCGTCCCAGAGTAAAAGCCATCTTTTGAGTACTGAAGAAAATTTGCTACGGTATTGGGGGCTTTTTCCTGATTTAACTCAACAAAAATTACACCTTTGTTAGTTTTGATTTCAACGGTAGGTTGAGAAAATGCATTAATGCTTGAAGCAAGTAATGAAGCTAAAGCGCATGAGATCAATAGTTTTTTAAACGTCATGTTTAATCCTTAAGTTTAGATAAAAGTGTTTAATTAAATAGTAGTGAATAAATTCACAATGCCATCTAGTCCAACATGGTTTAGCGCATAGCTGGCTTGGGCTTGGACTATAGGCTTGGCATGGTAGGCAATCCCTGCAGCTGCTTCACGCATCATGATTAAATCGTTTGCGCCGTCCCCAATTGCAATAACTTGATCTGGTTTTAAGCCTAAGAATTCTCGTTTTTGTATTAGAAAGTTCGCTTTTGCTTGACCATCAACAATGTCACCAAGTATTTTTCCAGTGAGTTTTCCGTTCTGAATTTCTAGAGTATTTGATTCCGCATAGTCCAGTCCTAGCTTTGTTTTAACATGATTCGCAAAAAATTCAAATCCACCAGAAACTAGAAGAGTTTTAATCCCATTGGCTTTACATGCATCTATCCAAATTTGTGCGCCAGGATTGAGTTTAAGTCTTTGGTCAATTACTTCTTGAAGGGCTGATGCATCTAATCCATTCAAAAGAGCAACGCGTCGAATTAAACTTTCTTTAAATTCAATTTCACCACGCATCGCACTTTCGGTAATTTCTGCTACTTGTGGCTTGATGTTCATCATATCTGCAATTTCATCGATACATTCAATATTGATGAGAGTGGAGTCCATATCCATTACTACAAGTTTGATATTCTTGAGAGTTTGTTTTTCTTGTACATAAGCACAATCAATTTCCCGGCTACTACAAAAATTTTTAACTGCATCAGAGATAGAATCTTGGTGAGGTAAATAGTAAGCGTGCTCTGCGATTTGAATAAATTGTGAGCCTGGTTTTGCATCACTCAATTGATGAATCTGAATTAGATCTGCTAATTGGATAGACCGACTTTGAACGACTAAGCGCATATGGACTTTTGAAGAAAAATTAAAAAGTCACATATTATACATCGGTAAAGCTGGATATTTATCAAGGTATTAATCGCAACTGGGCTGGTGTCTGGAGACAATTTGCGGGAGAATGTCACTTTACGCTAAACCATAAAATATCAACATGAATTTGCATGAATTTCAGGCTAAACAATTACTTCAACGCTATGGCCTAGCTGTGCCAATCGGACAAGTTGTGCAATCAGCAGAGGCTGCAGCATCAGCGACTAAAGAAATTCCTGGGAGTGCATGGGTTGTTAAGGCTCAGGTTCATGCGGGAGGCAGAGGCAAAGCTGGTGGTGTAAAGATTGTGAAAACCTCTAGTGAAGCTCAGTCTGTCGCCTATGGACTTTTAGGTAAGCATTTAGTGACTTATCAAAACGCCCCTGAAGGTCAGCCGGTCCATCAGCTTTTGATTGAACAGACTTTACCAATAGCACGCGAGCTTTATTTGTCAATCTTGGTTGATCGTACTTTGGAACGTGTTGTAATGGTTGCATCAAGCGATGGTGGTATGGATATTGAAGAAATCGCTTCGACTGCTCCAGAAAGAATTCTGCAAGAGGTTTGTGACCCATTAAATGGTTTGGTAGATTACCAGGCACGTAATTTGGCATTTGCATTGAATTTGGTAGGAGATCAAATTGCGGCATTTACCAAGCTAGCAAAAGGATTGTACAAATTATTTAAAGAGAATGATCTGGCATTGCTTGAAATCAATCCACTTGTCGTGACAACAGATGGAAAAATTTTCGCCTTAGATTGCAAAATGAGTGTTGATGACAATGCTTTATATCGTCAGAAATCATTGGCTGAACAGCGTGATTGGAGCCAGGATGATGAAAAAGAAGCCGAGGCTCATCATGCAGGCCTTAACTATATTACTCTGAACGGCAATATTGGCTGTATGGTTAATGGTGCAGGTTTGGCGATGGCTACAATGGATTTAATTAAGCTACATGGTGGCGCTCCAGCTAACTTTTTGGATGTTGGCGGTGGGGCAACAGCTGAAACAGTAGCAAAGGCGTTCAAAATCATCTTGGCAGACAAGAATGTTAAAGCAATTTTAGTTAATATTTTTGGTGGAATAATGCGCTGTGACATCATTGCAGAAGGCATTATTGCGGCGGTAAAAGATGTGGGTATTACTATTCCAGTCGTTGTGCGTTTAGAGGGTACCAATGTCGAGTTGGGTCGCAAAATGTTAAGTGAAAGTGGGCTTTCAATTATTTCTGCTGCAGGGTTAACTGATGCAGCCAAACAAGCGGTTGCGGCTGTTAGCGTATAAGGTTTTAAATGAGTATATTAGTAAATAAAAATACAAAAGTTTTATGCCAGGGGTTCACCGGTAAACAAGGGACATTTCATTCAGAGCAAGCATTAGCTTATGGTACAAAAATGGTGGGTGGTGTTACACCAGGTAAGGGTGGCCAAGTCCATTTGGGATTGCCAGTATTTAATACTATGCGAGATGCGGTGAACCAAACAGGGGCTGATGCCTCAGTGATTTATGTGCCACCACCATTTGCTGCAGACTCTATTTTAGAAGCATGTGATGCGGGTGTTAGTTTGATTGTCTGTATTACTGAAGGTATTCCAGTATTAGATATGCTTAATGTAAAGGCAGCGCTTAAAGCTAATAACGTAAAGCTCATCGGTCCAAACTGCCCTGGGGTCATTACGCCTGATGAATGCAAAATCGGCATTATGCCTGGCAGTATTCACTTGCGCGGTAAAGTTGGTATTGTTTCACGCTCTGGTACATTAACTTATGAGGCTGTGAACCAAACCACTATTTTAGGTCTTGGGCAATCAACTTGTGTCGGTATTGGTGGAGATCCTATTCGTGGTCTTGGCTTTATTGACTGCTTAGAAATGTTTCAGGCTGATCCTGAAACTGAAGCTATTATTATGGTTGGTGAAATTGGTGGGGCGGATGAAGAGGCTGCTGCTGATTATATTAAGCATTATGTGACTAAACCGGTTGCTGGATATATTGCAGGGCAAACAGCTCCAAAAGGTAAACGTATGGGACATGCCGGCGCTATTATTTCTGGTGGAAGCGGTAAGGCTGAAGATAAGATTTCGGCTTTAGAAAAAGCTGGGGTGATTGTAGCAAGTTCTCCCGCGGGTCTTGGTGAAGCAGTTTTAGCTGCAATTAGTGCAAAAAAACAAAATTAATGAATTTTAACTTTTTAAAGAGCTTAAGCTATTTGGTTATTCTTCAATTATTAGTAGCGTTGATCGGTAGTTTTCTTTTACCGCCTGTTTTAATGGCAGAAGAAAACATACCTTATCTCTTAACAGTCTCTGCTAAGGGTGATCTTGCAACAGTCCGGGCGATGCTTAATGGTGGCACAAATCCAAATGTGCGAGATGCTGATGGTGTAACAGCATTGATGTACGCCGCACGCAAAGATCAATCAGAAGTTGTAAAAGCGTTGCTCGAAAATGGCGCTGATATTAACGCCAAGGATAACGGTGGTTGGACAGCTTTAATGTTGGCTTCACGTAAAAATCACCTAAAAACAGCTGAGGTTTTGCTTAACAATGCTGCAGATCCAACGCTTCGAGATGTTTCGGGTTGGAGCGCTTTGGGAATGGCTGCAACATCTGGTTATGCAGAGATGGTGAGTATGTTAATTGAACATGGTATGGACGTTAATACTAAAAGTGATGATGGCAAAAGTGTATTGATGTATGCCGCCAAGAATGGAGATGTGCCAACAATAAAAGTGTTGCTGACACATGGTGCTTTGGTAGCCGATCGTGATCGTTTAAAAGTAAATGCGTTAATGTATGCGGCACGTGAGGGTAATGTTTCGGCAATTGAAACGCTTATTGGCTCAGGCGCCAATATAGATGATCAAGACAAGTCAAAATGGACAGCTCTTACTTGGGCTGTGAGAAAGAAACATCTCGAAGCTGCGAAATTCTTAATATCTAAAGGGGCCGATGTAAATCATAAAGATGATGAAGGGACTCCGCTTTTGCAAAATGCCGTTCTTAATAGGGATGCACCGATGGTTGATTTATTGATTAAAAATGGTGCGAATGTTAAAACTAAAGATCAATATGGGCTTACCGCTTTAGTCTATGCATTAAAAGGTAAGAATTCTGAGATTGTTAAAATGATTAAAGATGCAGGTGGAAACTATTAGTCAGTCCATTCGCTTAGCAATTGCCCAAATCAATTGTACTGTAGGGGATATTGCAGGTAATAGTATTAAAATCTTGGCCGCGGCTTCAAAAGCTAGAGAAGACGGGGCATCACTTCTCATTACTCCTGAACTTGCCTTAACTGGCTATCCCCCTGAAGATTTATTATTGCGTGATGACTTTAATCATGCGAGTGAAAATGCTTTACTTGAGTTGGCTAAGAAAACTCAAGGGATCACACTTCTGGTCGGTCATCCAAGAGTTTACGAAGGGTCTTGTTATAACGCTGCCTCGGTGATTCAGGATGGAAAAGTTATTTTTACTTATCACAAGCATGCATTACCTAACCATACTGTCTTTGATGAATTACGCTATTTTAAGCCAGGTACAACACCTTTAGTTTTTGAGCATCATGGAGTGAAGTGCGGGGTCTTGATCTGTGCTGATGTATGGGAATCAAGTCCTGCTAGATTAGCAAAGCAAGCTGGGGCTGAGATTTTGTTAGTGCTCAATGCATCCCCATTCCATATTGAAAAACAAGATAGTCGTCATGAAATCGTGCGTCAACGTGTTTTGGAAACTGGCTTAGCTGTTGTTTATGCAAATTTAGTCGGTGGTCAAGATGAACTTGTTTTTGATGGGGCTTCTTTTGTATTGGATCGTTCTGGAGATGTTGTTCAGCAATTGCCTGCATTCGAGGAAGCTTTAGCATTAGTTGATATCGATTGCGCTAAAAATAATAAAGCAAATCCTAATTTGGCGAAAATCTCTCCTTTACTCTCCCTGCAGGCTTCGATATATCAAGCTTTAAAACTTGGCTTAAAAGACTATGTGAGTAAGAACAATTTTAAAGGTGTCGTTCTAGGGCTTTCAGGAGGAATTGATTCTGCGCTTACTTTGGCGATAGCTGTTGACGCGCTAGGCGCCGCTCAAGTTCGTGTTGTTATGATGCCATCGGAGTTTACTGCGGATATTAGTGTTAGTGATGCGCATTTAATGGCAAAAACATTAAACGTTCATTACAGCGAGATGCCAATCAATGCTCTTTTTAATCTATTCAGAGAAACGCTTGCGGATGAGTTTTTGGGCTTGCCATTTGACACAACAGAAGAAAATTTACAAGCGCGTATTCGTGGCATGCTCCTTATGGCATTGTCTAATAAGTTTGGGAGTATCGTATTAACAACAGGCAATAAAAGCGAGATGGCGGTCGGTTATTCAACACTTTATGGAGATATGGCTGGTGGTTTTGCATTGCTTAAGGATGTCCCAAAAACAATGGTTTATCAACTCTCAACTTATCGAAACTCGCTATCACCCGTCATCCCTGAACGCATTATTCTTCGTCCACCAACGGCAGAGTTAAGACATGATCAAAAAGATCAGGATAGCCTGCCTGCCTATTCTATTCTTGATGGAATAATGGAGGCCTATGTTGAGCATGATGCAAGCCGTGCTGATATTATAGATATGGGATATAGAGAGCAAGATGTGAATCGTGTAACATCACTGATTGATAGAAATGAATATAAACGACGTCAGTCACCAATTGGCGTTCGCATTACTCAAAGAGGATTTGGTAAGGATAGACGTTATCCTATTACTACAAGATTTGTATTGAATGTCTAAGACGATTATTGATATATCACCTGAGGGAAAGTAAATGAAAAAAATAGAAGCAGTAATTAAGCCATTCAAGTTAGATGAAGTGCGTGAATCTTTGTCTGAGATTGGGGTTAACGGACTTACAGTTACCGAAGTAAAAGGCTTTGGTCGTCAAAAAGGACATACGGAGCTTTATCGTGGTGCTGAGTACGTAGTTGATTTTTTGCCTAAAATTAAAATTGAGTTAGTCGTTGGTGACGATATGGTTGATGCGGCAATAGAGGCGATTATTAAGTCTTCTCATACTGGAAAGATTGGTGATGGCAAGAT
>CAIVUE010000132.1 GCA_903909015.1 uncultured Methylophilaceae bacterium | reverse complement strand
TTGCTCTTGGATTATTTGCTAGCAACTATTTCAAACCTGGTGTTGGCATGCACTTGGCGATGTTTGCTGATGCTATGAAAAGCTTTGAAGCTAAGCAATTGCCCTTGCCTGATTTCTTTGCTCAGTTCCTACATGGTATTTTCATCAATCCGTTTAGTGCACTTTCACAAGGCAATGTGCTTGCAGTTGTCGTCTTTGCTTTGATATTGGGTATTGCGCTGGTGATGGGTGGCGAACGATACAAAAACATCTTGGCTTTGCTGCAAGAGTCGCTAGAAGTTTGTATGCGTATTGTTGGCTGGATTATGCGGCTTGCCCCATTGGGAATTTTTGCCTTGTTGCTTAAGTTGATCGTTTTACAAGACGCATCAATGGTCGGTACTTTAGGTAAATTTATTCTCGTAGTTTTAGGGACAACTTTATTTCATGGAGTTGTTGTTTTGCCAGTAATTTTATTTTTATTTACTGGCAAATCACCGCTGTGGTTTTGGCGAGGCGCGCGAGAAGCTTTGGTAACGGCTTTTGCTACTAGTTCTAGTAATGCAACACTTCCAGTAACCCTTCGCTGTAGCACTCAGCATTTGCACGTTAAGCCAGAAATTGCTGGTTTTGTAATTCCTCTTGGCGCAACTATTAATATGGACGGTACAGCATTGTATGAAGCTGCGGCTGCTCTTTTTGTTGCTAACCTTGTTGGGATAGATTTAAACCTTACACAACAATGTATCGTTTTTTTTACTGCAATGATAGCTGCCATGGGTGCACCTGGCATCCCTAGTGCTGGGATGGTTACCATGGTAATGGTATTGCAGTCAGTTGGCTTACCCGCTGAAGCCATTGCCATTTTATTGCCGATAGATAGATTACTTGATACCTTCCGTACAGCAGTGAATGTTCAAGGTGATATGGTGGGTAGCTTGGTCGTTCAAAAGTTAGTGAATCAATAGCACTATGCTTAGCTTTCATAAGGCTGAGTTAAGCGATGCCGCTGCAATTACTGAGTTAGTTAATTCAGCTTATCGTGGCGAAGCAAGTCGCGATGGCTGGACCACAGAAGCTGATTTATTAGATGGTCTGCGTATCACCACTCCAGAAGTAGCAACCCTAATTAAGCGTGAGGATGCTTTCGTGCTAATTGGAGTGTTACGTGATCAAGTCATAGCAAGCATTGCCTGTGAGCACCTGGAAAACACTGCAAAGTTTGGTTTAATAGCAGTAAAACCAACTTTGCAAAATAAAGGCTATGGCCGCGAAATGATAAAAGCCGCGGAAGCTATTACGGCTAGAGAATGGCGCGTGGCTGGTTTTTATATGTCAGTGATTACCTTACGGACGGAGTTAATTGAATTTTATGAGCGCTTAGGTTTCGAGCGCTCAGGCCAGTTCGAAGACTTTCCTCAGAATCCAGCCTTATGGCAACCTAAAGTACCTGCTTTGGCGCTGGAATATTTAGTTAAATTGATTCGTCGTTAGACTTTCTAGCCTTCAAGCTATATTAAGCAAAAAGCCTAAACTTTCTAGTGCTCCACTTTTCCAAACCGTTCATTACCAAAGAGTAAGCAGCAGGAACCACTACCAAAGTCAGTAATGTTGATGAAATCATGCCACCAATAATTGCTACTGAAAGTGGTTTATTGGTTTCGCTCCCAGCACCCAACCCCAAAGCGGCAGGTAAAAGAGCCAAAATAATCGTGAGTGATGTCATCACCACAGGGCGCAAACGAATTGGGCAAGCTTCTTTTAGTGCATCGTTGATATTTGCGCCGCGTGCTCTCAGTTGATTAGTTAAATCTACTAATAAGATGGAGTTCTTAGCGACTAAGCCTATAAGAAGCACCAACCCAATCATTGAGTAAATGTTTAGAGAATCACCTGAGAGCAAGAGTGCAATCAACCCCCCAATAATCGCAAGTGGTTGAGCCAACATGATGATGACTGGCTGAATAAAGGAGTTGAATTGACTTGCTAGGACCATGTAAAGCAAGATAAAGGCAAGGATAAACACGAACTTGATATTTTTGAACGTTTTTCCAAACTCTTCAGCTTGCCCCGTCATTTTTAGTGTGTAGTTAGTGGGCAGTATTTTTGCAGCGGTATCTTTTACTAAAGTTACAGCATCGCCCAATGGCATGGTTGGATTGGCATAGAAGTTTGCAGAATATTGCAAGTCGTAGCGACCAATTACTGCTGCACCTAAAGTTGGTTTGAAGCTTGCAACAGTATCTAAACGCACTAACTCTCCACTTGTGCTTCTCAAATAAATTTTGCTTAAATCAGTTGTCTGTTTCATATCCCCTTCATTGGCTTTGAGGCGAATGTCGTAACGCTGACCGTCGCCATTTAAGTCGTTATATTTTGCGATGTTTATACCGCCAGCGTACATGCTTACGGCACCAGCAATATCATTAGCACTTAGCCCTAATGATGCAGCACGAGTTCGGTCTATATTCATGTCTAATTCTGGTAAATCTAGCTGCACATCCAAATCAACCTTGCCCATTTCAGTATTTTTGGTGAGTGCCTGTTGCATTTGTTTAGATAGACTGCCAATTTCATCAAGGCTTTGTCCGGTGATAATAAATTGGAGCTTTTCGGACCTTTGCCCCTTGGCAATTGACGCAGGAGATGGAATTGCTTTAACCCCAGGAATTTGGTCGAATTGTTTCTTTAGTTCCTTAATCAATTCCTGTTGGCTTTTTTTACGTTCAGTTTTAGAGACTAAACGTACGTTCACATTGCCTTGATTAACCTGACCGCGAGAACCTGCGCCGATGGTGGAGAAATAGCTTGCCACCTCTTTAGGATGCTTTGCAATTGCTGCCTCTATTAGTTCTAAGCGTGAGTCTGTGTAATCCAAACTTGAGCCAAGTGGCGTTTTAACGCTTATGCTGAAGCTGCCCTCATCCGCTTCTGGTACAAAGTCTTTTTCTACATTTTTCATGGCATAGCCACCACCAAAAATCACAAATAGCAAAGTGATAATTAGCACTCGCCAACGGTGACTAAGGCTTAGATTAAGTAAATAGTGATAGGTAGAGTCAAGTTTTGCTAGGCCTCTTTCAATGGCGCTATAGAATTTATTTTTTTTCTGGCCCACGCTTAAGTAACGTGAGCAAAGCATAGGGGTGAGGGTAAGCGATACAAATAGTGAAGTAAGTACGCCAAATGTGACTACCACGCCAAATGATTTGAAGAACATTCCGACAATGCCATCCATAAAAATCACAGGGGCAAAAATACAAACGAGAGAAAGTGACGCTGCAATGACTGCAAAAGTCACTTCGCTTGAGCCGTTAATCGCTGCGCTTATAGGGTCTTTGTCTAGATGTTCACGGTGGCGAAAAATATTTTCTAGCACAACGATTGCGTCGTCTACTACTACACCAATGAGGAGGAGTAAGCCCAGCAACGTCATTGAGTTAAAGGTATAGCCAGAAAAGTACATGACGGCAATTGCGCCTAATAATGAGACTGGAATCGCAGTTGCAATAATTAAGGTTGAGCGAATTGAACGTAAGAAAATAAATACAATTAGGGCTGCGAGAAGGGTTCCAGTGAATAGATGCTCTTTTAGCGAGGCAACCATTTGATTGATAAAAATAGAATCATTGGTTGAAATTTCTAGCTGCATCCCAGGCGGTAAGTTGGGTCTGATTTCTTCGTCTAAGCGACGTTCAACTTCCTTGATGATTTCAACTGTGTTCGCGTTCGCGATTTTAACCATGCCTAGGCCGACGGTGGGCATTCCCTGATAACGGGCAACTTGGCGATTGTCAGTGATGCTGTCGGTGATAGTAGCAATATCTTTTAATTTTACAGGCGCACCATCTCGGTGGTTAATGATGAGTTCACCCAAGTCTTTAACGTCGTGAAATTCTAAGTCCAGTTTAAGTAATTTTTCAGTTTGGCTGCTGACTAAGAATCCACCTGGCAATTGCACATGCTGGGTGTTGAATGCAGCAGCAAGGTCACTTGCTGTGAGTTTGTAAGCAGCCATTCGCTCAGGTGAAAGGCTAACTCGAACAACGCGGTCTCTGCGGCCACCTAATGTCACTTCACCAACGCCATTAATCGTTTCAAACTTCTTTTTAAGCACGTTGATGGCGTATAAGTTAAGCTGTTGTATGGTACGGTCGCCGGTCAAGGCCAGCCAAATCACTGGTTGAGCATTAGAATCAACTTTTTGAATTGTGGGCGGGTCTGTGTCAGTTGGTAATTTTTTGAGTACTTGGCTGACTTTTGATTGCACTTCATTGTATGCAACATCGATATTTTTATTGAGTGCAAATGTAATGGTAATCGTTGAAACACCAGGTGAAGATGAGGACTGAATATGTTCGATACCAGGTGTAGTGTTGACTGCCGTTTCGATAATACTGGTAATGCTTGAATCCACAACATCTGGATTTGCACCCTTAAGGGTGGTATTAATCATAATAATTGGGAAGTCGATAGATGGAATTCGATCGATTCCGATGCGCTGATAAGAAATAACGCCAAATAAAACGATAACGGCAGATAGCATCCATGCAAACACATGGCGCTTGATTGAAAGCTCAGGCAAATTCATGAGATATTCTCTTGCTTCCTTTTAGTGTTTTGTGGGCGGCTTATTGATGAGCTGGTTTTCTAGCTTCGACTTTTACTTTAGCTTTGTCGGTCAGGAAAGCAGCCCCATCCTTGGCAATCAATTCACCAGGACTTAGGCCCTCAATAATTTCGATTTTTCCATCTTGGCGTAACCCAGTTTTTACGATGCGCTGATTGGATAACCCATGCTTTATAACATAAACTACTTCACCCGCAGGTCGTAAGATAACGCATTGTTCAGGGATTAAAATAGCATTCGCATGTTCGCCTAAAATGATTTCGCCTTTCACGCTAGCGCCCGGTTGCCACCCCGTTTGATTATTAACAGCTGCAATGACATCTACGGAGCGGCTAGTTTCTGTAATGAGTGGTTTTAATTCGCGGATGGTACTAATGATTTCATCGCTTGAAGTTGGTGTAGTTAGACGGACCTTGATGCCAGCATGAATTTTGGCAGCAATGTTTTCCGGTAATGGTAAATGAGCTAGAAGTTTTTGTTTGCTGATAATTTGCAATAAAGGATCGCCAATTTTTACGAAATCCCCAGCTGAAACGATTTGTTTTTGTACCACGCCATCGATTGGTGCAATGACCGTTGTTTTTGTTTTTGTGTGATCAATAATTGCAATCTGTGCTTTTGCGCCATCAAGTTGTTGTTGCAGTGCTATTTGCTGAGTAGTTGCATCTTCTAATGCATTTTGTGAGATGAATTTCTTCTGAACTAATACTTGGTTGCGTTCAACAATCCTTCCTTGATTATTAGTAAGCGCTTCAAGTCTTGCTTCTTCTGCTTGCGCCTGGGTACGTTGTAAATTGTAATCTGTTGCGTCAAGCAAAACTAAAGTCTCCCCTTTTTTAACTGTTTGGCCTGGGTGAGCTAAGACTTTGGTTACTCGGCCAGCGACCTCAGCGGCAACTGTTGGATCAATTAGCCCCTCTAACGTACCGATAGATTCTTCACGAATTTCTAATGTATTTGTTTCTGCTACCGTTGTGCTAATAAGTGCAGGCTGTGGTTTCTTTTTTGAACCTGATTCAGCCTCTTTTTTCCCGCAAGAAATTAATGCCATACACATTAATGTCATAGCAAAAAGTAAAGGTAAAATTTTGTTGCGAATTGAATGGTGTTTCTGTTTTAACATGCCAAAAACTTTCGATGGATAATAGTGGGAGTATAGCTATAGTTTTTAAGAAATGTGTTTAAGTCTTCACTTCTGACCAATCAAAATAAGGCCCCGGATCAGTTTTTCGTCCTGGCGCAATATCTGAGTGACCTGTAATTGCTTCTATTGGGTAACATTCTTTAATGGCTGATACTAAGTTTTTAAGTGTTTCATATTGCACAGGTTCAAATGCTTCAAAATCGCTGCCTTCCAGCTCTATGCCAATTGAAAAATCGTTGCATCCCTCCCTTCCTAACCAATTTGACACGCCTGCATGCCAGGCCCGGTCATTGCAGGATGCAAATTGTAATAGGGCGCCATCCCGACGAATGAAAAAATGAGATGAGACTTTTAGCCCTGCTATTTCGGCGTAATAAGGATGCTCTTTAGGATTTAAACAGTTGGTAAATAGTTCAATGACTCCATTGCCTCCATATTGATTTGGCGGCAAGCTAATGTTGTGAATGACGATCAATGAAACAGCTGTTGATAAAGGACGTGCATCTATATTTGGCGATGCGATATAAATCGCCTCGACACATATGCCATGCAGATTGATTTGCAGATTCTTCATGCTTAATATTCGCTTATCCGATAAAATTCAGCCATATATTTTTGAGGTGATTTCATGATTTTCGCTGAATTATTTTTATTTCTAATTGTTATTCTAATTGCTGCCGAAGTGTTTACCAATGCGCTTGAGCATTTGGGTGAAAAACTTGGTATATCAGAGGGGGTGACAGGTTCCTTATTTGCAGCAGTAGGAACCGCTTTGCCAGAAACATCTGTTCCGCTTTTAGCTTTGATGGCGGGCACTAATGATGCGCATTTGAATGAGGAAATTGGGGTTGGTGCCATTTTAGGAGCGCCGCTCATGTTGTCTACATTGTCAATTTCCCTTTTGGCTTTTGCAGTGCTAAAAAATAGAAAGTCTAATGGGCATTTTCATCCCGAGAGAACTGGCCTCAAGCGGGATTTAAATTTCTTTATTGTAGCTTTTGGTTTTGCAACCATAGCATTGTTTGTTCCTCATGAGATTAAAGCCGTACGTTATGCAATTGGCTTTGTGATGGTTATGATTTATTTTATCTATATCATGCTCACTTTGCGGGCCTCTAAATCTCTGGTTGCGGAGGGGCATGCAACCGAAGCGGAAAGCGCAATGTTTTTATGCCGCTTAGGATTGCCTAATCATATGGTTGTAATCTTATCTCAGCTTTTATTAGGATTAATGCTTTTGGTGGGGGGGGCTAAAGGTTTTATTTTTGGCATTCAAAGTGCCTCGGAAATTTTGGGGATAACGCCTTTGTTACTTTCTTTATTGGTGATTCCAATCGCCACGGAGCTTCCCGAAAAAGTGAATAGTATTTTGTGGATTCGTAAAGGTAAAGATACCTTGGCCTTTGGCAACATCACGGGGGCGTTGGTTTTTCAGGGAACTTTATTGCCAGCAATTGGCATTATGCTTACCCCTTGGGCGCCACAAAAAGAAGTTTTTGCAGGTGTCGTGATTACATTACTTGGTGTCCTATGGTTAAGGTTGATGATTTCTCGTGGGCAACTCCGAGTTTGGCATGTTTGGGTGAATGGCTTGATGTACATCGCATACTTGGGCCTTGCTCTAGGCTAAGAGTGAATGTGCTTTTATTAAACTTAGCTATTAGCTTTAAAACCTATCCATTAAGGCAATATGGCAACTAGACAAGAATTGTCGAATTTTCTGGCTCAGGTTGAGCGGAGAGCCTTTAAGCAAACCGCTTATGCCGTTAGAGATGATCATGCTGCTTTAGATATTGTCCAGGATGCAATGATGAAACTGGCAGAAAAATATGCAGATCGGCCACTAGGTGAGTTCCCCATGCTTTTCCAGCGTATTTTACAAAACACAACGCGGGACTTTTGGCGTCGTCAGAAAGTTAGAAATATTTGGACTACCTTGTTATCTTCATTTAGTGTCATTGGGGATGATGGGGAGGAGTCTGACCCGCTTGAGATGATTACCTCATCGGATGATGGTTTGCTCAATGAGCCATCTGCCCTATTAGAACAGGGACAAACAATTGCATTAATTGAAGATGCTTTATGTAAACTACCTTCGCGTCAACGAGAAGCTTTTGTGATGCGTTATTGGGAAGATATGGATGTTGCGGAAACAGCTGCTGCAATGGGTTGCTCGCAAGGAAGTGTAAAAACACACTGCTCGAGAGCAGTTCGCGCTATGAGCACAATTCTAGCAAAACATGGATTGGCAGAAAAATTGCTAGTGAAAACCTTATTATCTAAGAAAGGAGAAATTGATGAAGGCTGATAGAGAAAAACAGAAAACTGATTTTCAAGAGCAAGAAATTGCAAAGCACATCGTTTCACTTTTAGATCAAAATGCTTTGGCTCTGGATGATGAGCTTGCATCGAAGCTAAGTTCTGCTCGTGAAAAAGCTTTAGCCAAAATGCTGAAGCCATCTTCAACGACTGTAATAAGCCAAAATGGCGTATTAAAATTTTTGGGTGGTTATTGGTATCAGCATCGTTTATTAATGATGCTGTTGATGTTATGTTTTTGTTTGACTGTATTCTCGATGATCAAAAATATCTCCAATCAGAATGACCTCGAGTCAGAATCTGGAGATGCTTACCTATTGTCGTCGGATTTGCCTCCGGAGGCTTTTTTGAATGAAGGTTTTGGTGCATGGCTATCAGAAAACACACAGCACTAATCCTAGTTCTTCTTGCGATTGTTTTTATTTCTCATTCGGCTAAGTCTGAAGAAACTGAAGATAGAGCTTGGGCGTCGCTTAATAATGATCAGAAAAAAGTTTTAGCGCCTTTAGCTCAAGATTGGGATGATCTTCGCCCTTGGCAAAGGGAGCGCATGTTGGATATAGCCCGAGATTATCCAAAGATGCCTTCGGAACGCCAAGAACGCATTCAGAATCGTTTATCTAATTGGAGCAGAATGACGCCGTATGAGCGTGAAAACGCTCGTAAACGATATCAACAATTTAAATCTCTGCCTGCAGAGAAAAGAGAAGAACTCCATAAAAAATGGCGCGAATATCGGGAATCTTCTCCAGAAAGAAGGCAACAACTTAGAGAGCAAAATCCAGAAATTTTCGGCACGGAAGATTTTGATCATTAAATGAGGATCCCCAATATTTTTAAATGTATTGCCTGCATGTTATACGAGAGTATTTTGTTGTTTGCAATTTTGTTTGTGGCGGGAGTTATTCATCGCGCCATATTTGGTGATCCGCAAACAAACATTCAGCGATTTTATCTATTTATGTACTCATGGGTTATTGCTGGGTTGTACTTTGTTTTTTGCTGGGTAAAGTCGGGTCAGACTTTGGCAATGAAAACTTGGAATTTAGAGTTGATTGGATACGATGGAAACTTCTTAAGCATAGAACGTGCTATCAAACGTTATGTTATCGCTACTTTTAGTTTGATGTTTTTTGGAATTGGTTTTATTTGGGCATTGTTTGATAGAGATGGATTATCACTGCATGATAGATTTACTGGTGGGCGTGTAATAGAAGTTTTGAAAAAGTCATAATAAACGCGATATGTAAGGCTATTGAGTTTCTACCCACATCAACATCAAAATGCCGGCCATAAAGAATATGAAAGTTGGCATGACGGCGCTTGAAAAAGCAGTCCAATCATTAAGTAGACCTAAGTGTAAAGAAACTTTATTTAGAACTTGAAATAAGATGCCGAGTAATACCCCAGCAAACAGTTTGTTAGCTACCCCTCCAGAGCGTTGCTGTAAAAATCCAAACGGCAAGGCAAGAAGGACCATTACTAATGAAGCCATTGGATAAACTACTTTAGCCCATAAGGCGATTTCATATCGAGATGTCTTTTGCTTGTTTTTGGTTAAATGTGAGATGTAAGAATAAAGGTTCCATGCCGACATTTTTTCAGGAACAACCAATAGTATATTAAGTAATTCAGGGCGGATTAGTGACCGCCATTGTGCTTTAGCTAAATGATTGGATTTAACACTAGTTTTTTCTAAATAAGTTTGTGTGAGATCAGTTAGATCCCAGTTCTCCCCATTGAAAGTGCCAGTTTTGGCTTGATTGACTGCTTTCATTTGAAAGTTTTCATCAAACTCATAGATGTGAATATTAATAAGCTGAGCATCTGGAAGAACTTGTTCAACATTAACAAAATTTCTGCCATCTTTTACCCATAGCCCTGAACGAAAGTCTTGAGCGATCACTGAATCAATTGCTTTGATACGCATTCTTTGTGCGGTTTTTTCGCTAATTGGGGTAATCACCTCGCCTACAATAAATGTTATTAGTGCAAAAACTAAACCAATACGCAATAAAGAAAAACCGATATTGACTATTGAGATTCCACTGACTCGAAGAATAACAAGCTCAGAGTTCCTTGCGAACTGACCGAGTGAATATATAGTTCCAATAAGAACAGCAACTGGAACGATTTCGTAAGTATGGCCAGGGGAGCTCAGCATTACAAAAAAGATAATTTTACCGATGCCATAAGAGCCCTTGCCTACGCTCTCTAATTCTTGCAATAAATCAAAAAAGGCAAACATGGCAAGTAACGCGGCCATGACTAGCA
The DNA here is from genome assembly GCA_903909015.1 of uncultured Methylophilaceae bacterium. Taxonomy (GTDB): domain Bacteria; phylum Pseudomonadota; class Gammaproteobacteria; order Burkholderiales; family Methylophilaceae; genus Methylopumilus_A. Next base: position 27,097 of record CAIVUE010000132.1, on the reverse strand, counting down.
AGATGCTGTAAGTCGTTTCTTTTATTAAATATCGGTTAACAATATTCATTTTTGCCACGGACTTGGAATTAATGGCAACTGAGATGCGCGACGATAAAACAAATAGATTGTTAATGCTAAAAAGATCAGATGTACAGGCCATAAACCAATAACAGGTATTATTTTCTCTTGGGCTAACCATGCTTGAGTAATGCTAATCATGTTGTTATAGACGATGTAAATCAAAACAGCCATTGCCATATTCCCGGAGCGGCCAGAGCGAGGGTCGACAAAGCTTAGTGGGATTGCAAGTAATACTAAAATTAATGCAGAGATCGGGGTTGCTATTCGGCCTTGAATCTCAGCATTGTTAATGGGGCTATGCTCACTAAGCAATACCTTGCTTGGAACGGCTTGAATAGCTGTAACAGGTGGAGCCTTTGATTCTTTTGCCTCAAGACGTATTGCATACTTTTCAAAAGTCGTAGATGAAAACTCAGAGGTCTCTGGTTTTCCTTCATATCTTCGGCCTTGCTCCATGATTAAGAAGTTATCATGATTTGCCATTATTTCACGGTGACCTTCTTTGGCAACAACAACTCCTAATTGCTGATGTTGAACGGATTGAATGAAAATATTTTTAACTGTAGTACCGAGTTTATTAAAACTTTCAACAAAATATACACGGTTGGCTTGTTTTGATTCTTTAAACACCCCAGGGGTGATGGTTGCCAACTCATCTTGTTTTTGTAGTTGGGTTTTGTAATCACTGCTTTTGTTTGTTGCCCAAGGTGTTACAAATAAACTCAAAAATGCAATTAAAATAATTACTGGACCAGAAAAAGTTAACACGGGCCTTATCCACGAGGATAATCCTTGCCCCGAACTAAACCAAATGACCATTTCGCTGTCACGATGTTGACGGGTCAGTGTCAATAGAACTGCTAAAAATATAGTAAGTGAAAGTAGCATTGGCAAAAACTTAAGCATGCTAAACCCAAGTAATGTATTGATTGCATTGCTGGCGATACTTCCATTTGCAGCAATGCCAATGTAATAAGTGATTCGCTGTGCGATAACAATACCAAACAAGACTGTAAAAGCACCAATCGCAGTTTGAAGCAGTTCTTGAGAGAGTGATCGTTTAAAGATCATAAATTAACAGGGCTTTTGCTTTGTTGTTTAATAAATGGTGATACAAATGATTTTTACAAAATTTTGATTTCAAACCAAAACGCAGGATAATTCAACGATATTTAGCCAAAAGGATGTATTGAATGGAATTTAGCATAAAAAGTGGTAAATCGGAAAAACAACGTAATGATTGTGTGATTGTCGGTGTTTATGAATCAGGTAAGTTAAGTCATTCTGCACAATCTATTGATGAAGCTTCTGATGGCTTCGTCACTAAAATATTGAAGCACGGAGATATGGACGGAAAAGTGGCCTCTACTTTGCTGCTCCATAACGTAAAAGGGATCAATGGTGATCGTGTTTTATTGGTAGGCCTTGGTAAAAATGGCGAGTTGACCGATAAAGATTATCGTAAGGCGGTAATTTCTTCTGTAAAAGCGCTTGCTAAGACAGGTGCAAATGATGTCGCAATCTTTTTAGCTGAAGTGGACGTTGTAAACGCAGAAAATAAAAAAAGAGATATTAGGTGGAAAATTGCTCAGATGGTTGAGGCCGTCAATGATGCTTTGTATCGTTTTGATGTGATGAAGAGTAAAAAGCATAAGGCAGAGAAAGAAGTCACAAAAGGAATCAACAGTCTTGAGGTGCATGTTTCAGAGCAAGATGATAATCAGGCAAAGGTTGCATTGAAGCAGGGTTTAGCAGTGTCTTCAGGCGTCAGTTTAGCGAAAGATTTGGGCAACTTACCCCCCAATATATGCACACCAACTTATTTGGCAGAGCAAGCATTGTTAATGGTTAAATCACACGGTTTGGAAGTGCAAGTCCTAGAACGTGAGGAACTGAAAAAGTTGGGTATGGGTTCGTTCTTAGGTGTGGCTCAAGGTAGCGTGCAACCGCCCAAACTTATTGTGCTGCAACACCTTAAAGGGAAAAAAGATCAGAAGCCTGTGGTGCTGGTGGGTAAGGGAATTACATTTGATACGGGTGGCATTTCGCTTAAGCCAGGTGCTGAGATGGATGAAATGAAGTATGACATGTGTGGGGCTGCAAGCGTATTAGGTACATTTAAAACTATTGCTGAGATGGATTTGCCTTTAAACGTAATTGGCATAATTCCCACTTGTGAAAATATGCCAGATGCTGATGCGATTCGCCCTGGAGATGTATTGACTAGCATGTCAGGGCAGACCATTGAAGTGCTCAATACCGATGCTGAGGGGCGATTGATTTTATGTGACGCGTTAACTTATGCAGAAAGATTTGAACCATCAGCGGTGGTTGATATTGCTACATTGACAGGCGCCTGCGTTATTGCCTTGGGCCATCATGCTAGCGGTCTATTTAGTAATCAAGATCATTTGGCTAAAGAACTTTTATATGCAGGTGAAGGATCATTAGATCGTGCCTGGCACATGCCATTATGGGAAGAATATCAACCACAACTTGATAGCAATTTTGCTGATATAGCTAATATTGGTGGGCGTGCTGGCGGCAGTATTACTGCAGCTTGTTTCTTATCTCGGTTTACTAAAAAATATGATTGGGCACATTTGGATATTGCCGGCACCGCCTGGAAGTCTGGTAAAGAAAAAGGTTCAACAGGCCGTCCGGTTCCATTGTTAACTGAATTCTTAAAAAACCGTGCAGCAAAGATCTAGTATTTTATGACGCGCATTGAATTCTTCTTCAATGTCGATGATAAGCTACAAAAGATTGCTGAAATAAGTGAAAAGGCAATTGTTAAGAATGTTAAGTTGATGTTGTTGGTGCAAAGCGCTGACTTAGCAACCCAAGTAAAAGAGTATTTGTGGTCTAAGGATTTAGCTTTTTTGCCAAATCATGCCCCTGAAGATGTTTTGGCCTCGGAGACCCCAATTGTTGTGGATTGGGAGGGCAAGCATTTTCTGCATGATGAAGTATTAATTAATTTGCAACATCCACATCCAATATTTTTTAGTCGATTTCGAAAGCTAATCGAAATTGTAGGTATGGATGAAGCAGATAAGGCACAAGCGCGTATTCGTTATAAGTTTTATCGCGACCGTGGGTATGAAATTAGAAGTTATGACGCTAATACTAAAGAGATCTAGTCCGTTTTTTGATTGAGAGTCCGATGGCATCTGAACAAGAGAGTATTCCAGTATTAACCCAAGTATATGTTGGAACAGAGCCGCCGGTTCTTTCGCCTGCATTTTTTGAATTTGCTATGACGCAACTTAAGCCGCTTTTGGATAAGGCCATTGCAGATGCTGTGATAACGAATAAAAAAGAAACAATTAAAAATGAAATTCTTGAGGATTTAGCCCCCCGCATTACCCAGCTATTAAATGAAGAAATGGCTAAAATTCTTAAAGACGCTAAGCAATCATTGATTCAAGACGCCGGTAATTTTTTGGATAAAACGAAAGCGGACCTCACCACTGAAATCCCACAAATGTATCAATTGCGTGCTGAAATGTTTCAATCGGAACTAATTGATTCTTATTCAAAACTTCAAGATGATTTTGTTTTGAGATTGCTCAATCATTTTGAGAAATTAATGCCGCAACTTGAGACTGATGTGGCTGAAAGAGTTGGTGTGAATTTATCAGACTTGCAAACATCGGCCCTACTAAAAATTACTGATTTACTAGAAGTAAAAGTTGCCGAACTGCATCAAATTGCTGCTGATAAGATTCATCAAGATTTAATGCGCGATTTACCTATGTTTTATAAAAATATTATTGAAAAAGCTAATCAAGATTTAGCTGAGCACTTAAAACAATTGCAAGAAGAAGCAAACCTTGTGCTAAGTATCAAGATGAATGAGACTCTGCCAAGCATTTATGAACTTGCTTCAGCCCAAATTAAAACTGATTTGTTTGCGGAAATGACACAGTTTGCTAAGACTACTCAATTAGATTTTGAGACTGCCATGAAAGGAGAGGTTCCCGAGCTTGAGCAGTTGCTTAAAGAAAGAATACACCAAGCTTTTGCTGGGGAGTTACCCGTTATGCGACAGGAAATTAGCACAAAGGTAAACAGTGAAATCGAAGCATTAATTAGGTCGGTGCGTTTAGTGGCAAGCCCCAATGAATAAAATTTTAACTAATATCGCCAATGAATTTTTCATAGTTATATGCATCCATTAAATTTTTCACGTCGTCAGGATTGGTTGGTTTGAATTTAAAAATCCAAGTTTTGTAGGGTGAGCCATTGATTTGCTCGGGATTGACTTGTAAAGAACTGTTAACTTCTGTCACGATCCCATCTAAAGGCGCATGTAAATCTGATCCTGTTTTCACAGATTCTACCAATCCGCAAGATTCCCCAGCTGTCAGATTCGCCCCGATCTTTGGGAATTCAACAAACACGATATCACCCAATAAATCCTGTGCATAATCGGTAATACCCGCTATGAGTTCTTCTGATTCGGTGTTTGCTACCCATAAATGCTCAGATGAATACTGTAAATTCTTATCAATTTTCATTATTGATTGTATAAGTAGAGTTAAAAGTATATTTTCTCATAAAGTGTCTAAATTTATTTAATTTAAATTTTTTGAGAAAATAGCTTATAAATCGTTGCTATGTTGATGACAAATCAACATTATTTAGTTAATATTGCTTGAAAATAAATTGATGGAGGTCATTCGATGACATCAAAAGTAATCACGCTTAGTATTGCCCTTTTAATGACGTTGTCTTTTGGCTCGGCCGAAGCAGCTCATAAAAAACATCATGAGCGTTTGCATTCAGTGATTGATGAACAGTCGCATGCCGTTCTAACCCATCATAAGCATTCCGTTCATGCTAAAGGGAATATCCAAAAAGCTAGCTTTAATCCAGAGGATTTTTCTGAAAAATATGTCACCTCTGGTGAGCCTCATCTTGCGTCAGCAAAAGCATTAGTTATGGATCAGGCGACAGGAGAAATTCTTTTTGCAAAAAATATTAATACTCAAACACCTATAGCATCCGTTACCAAGCTTATGACGGCGATGGTCATGTTGGATGCACACCAGTCAATGGATGAATTGCTTCAAGTAACCGAGGCTGATGTTGATATGCTGAAAGGTTCAAGTTCAAAGCTGCCGGTTGGGACGCAACTTACTCGTGCGGAGTTGTTGCATATGGCAATAATGTCTTCTGAAAATAGAGCTGCTCACGCTTTGGGCAGAAACTATCCGGGTGGTATTCCTGCCTTTGTTATTGCAATGAATGAAAAAGCTAATGTTTTGGGAATGGCAAGTAGTCATTTTGTAGATCCAACAGGCTTAAACAGTGAGAATGTCTCCACAGCGGCTGATCTTTCTAAAATGGTTCGTGCTGCTTATAACTATCCGCAGATTAGACAAGTAAGCACAACTGCTTCTCAGGAGTTTAATTTGCACGGCAATCGCAATCCTGTAAATTTCTCCAATACTAATTTGTTGGTGAGAAATAATAGTCAGAAGTGGGTAATTGGACTATCTAAGACTGGTTATATTAGCGAGGCTGGGCGATGCTTAGTAATGCAAGCTGAGATCTCTGGAAAATCTGTAGTTATGGTTTTCTTGGACTCTATGGGTAAGTTTTCAAGAATTGGCGATGCTGAACGTATTCGTAAGTGGATGGAAGCTCGAAACTTCTCACCCCGTATGAGTTAACATTATCGATATTAAAAAAGCGGCTTTAAAAAGCCGCTTTTTTAATATCGATTAAACTAATTTCTAAATGCTTATTTTTTAGCTGCGGGTTTCTTTTTAGCAGCTAATTTTTTTACAGCTGGTTTCTTTGAAGCTGTTTTTTTAGCTGCGGGTTTCTTTTTAACAGGCGCATCTTTCGCAGCCTTTGCAGCTAATAACTCTAAAGCTTCCTCCATTGTTAATGATTCTGGGTCTTCGCTTTTTGCGATGGTTGCTCGTATCTTGCCATGCTGAACATAAGGGCCGTAGCGACCAGAGTAAATTGCAATTTGCCCATCTTCTGTTGGATGGTTCCCTAACTCACGAATAGGTGCAGGACCTGAGTTCGCTTGCGCAAGTAACTCGACTGCTCGTGCTAAATCAATATCAAAAACGCTATCAGTTTTAGGGATGGATTTGAATTTTGCATCGTGATTCACATAAGGGCCAAACCTACCAATATTTGCGATCACCTTTTTATTTGTGTCAGGATGAATTCCTAAGTCACGCGGTAATGCGATTAATTGCAATGCAATATCTAAATTTACGTTTGCAATTGATATGTCTTTAGGAATGCTGACGCGTTTTGGTTTTTTCTTAGAGTCCGCTTCAGGCAAGCCGAGTTGTAAATAAGGGCCATAAGGGCCATTAAGCAATAGAATGTCTTTGCCTGAGTCCGTGTCAACGCCGATGAGAGTCGGCTCGCTATTTATGGCAAGATCACCGCCAATATTGCGTTTGTAATCACATCTTGGAGTGTCGTTGTAGCCAGTACATCCAATAAAACTTCCATAACGGCTTAGTTGTTTAGATAGTGATTTTCCGCATTTTGGACAAGCTTCATCTAGCAATTCAGTACCAGGTCGCTCAACATCTTTTTTGTCATCAATTTGTTTGTGTAGGCCATCCCAAAACTCTTTTAGAAGTGGGATCCATTCGAAGTTGCCCTCTGCGACACTGTCTAGCTGATTCTCAAGATTTGCTGTGAAGTCGTAATCAACATATCGCGTGAAATGGTCGGTCAGGAATTTATTCACGACACGACCAACATCCGTAGGGGTAAAACGTTTTTTATCTAATAAAACATATTCTCTATCTTGTAGAGTAGAAATGATGCTAGCGTAAGTAGAAGGGCGGCCAATGCCATATTCCTCTAGTACTTTAACTAAGCTAGCTTCACCGTAACGTGGCGGCGGCTCTGTGAAGTGTTGGTCACCAAAAATCTTTTGCACCTCTAAAACTTCACCCGTTTCTAATGCAGGTAATTTTGTCTCATTCTCTTCTTCTGCATCATCAACGCCTTCGATGTAAACTCCAATGAAGCCTGGGAATACCATGGTTTGGCCTGTGGCACGAAATAAATTAGCATCGCTACCAATGGCTAAATCAACACTTACAGCATCGAACTTTGCTGGTGCCATTTGGCATGCTACAGAACGCTTCCAAATCATTTCATAAAGCTTAAATTGTTCTGGCGTTAAGAATTTTTCAACGCTTGCTGGTGTGCGGGAGATATCCGTTGGGCGAATCGCTTCATGAGCCTCTTGAGCATTTTTAGACTTTGTTTTGTAAGCAATTGGTAATTTAGGTAAATATTCTTCTGAAAAATTATCTTTAATATAGCCGCGAATCTGAGCAATCGCCTCAGCAGCTAAGCTGAAAGAGTCGGTACGCATGTAAGTAATTAAACCAACTGCGCCGCCGCCAATATCAATACCTTCATATAGTTGCTGTGCAATACGCATCGCTCTGCTAGTTGTAAAGCCCAATTTACGAACAGCCTCTTGTTGTAAAGTTGACGTCGTGAAAGGAGCGGCTGGGCTTCGACTACGTTGTTTTTTTTCAACCCGACTAACTGTAGTTTTTCCAGCACTTTTAAGCAATAACTCACCAACGATATTGGCTTGTTGGTCTAAATTAATAACCGTAAATTGTTCAACCTTTTTGCCATCAAGCTGAATCAACTTTGCCTCAAAGCTATGTTGATGTTTGCGTGACTCTAAATGAATCGTCCAATACTCTTGGCTATTGAATGCTTCAATTTCAAGCTCGCGTTCAACAATTAGACGTAAAGCTGGACTTTGTACGCGCCCTGCAGAAAGTCCTCTTCGAATTTTTTTCCATAATAGCGGAGAAAGATTAAACCCTACTAGGTAATCAAGTGCACGGCGGGCTTGCTGTGCATTCACAAGCGGCATCAAAATATCGCGCGGCTCATCAATTGCATGCTGAACCGCTGTTTTTGTGATCTCGTGAAAAACCACCCGCTTCATTAATTTGTTCTTGATGAGATTTTTGCTTTTTAAAATCTCAGCGATATGCCATGAAATAGCTTCTCCTTCCCGGTCTGGATCGGTTGCGAGGTAGATAGCTTCGGCATCCTTTACAGCGCGTGTAATAGCATCAACGTGTTTAGAGTTTCGGTCGATAATTTCATATTTCATTGCGAAATCATTTTCGGTATCTACCGCACCGGATTTCGGAATAAGATCACGTACATGGCCGTAGGAGGCGAGTACTTTGAATTCCTTACCTAAATACTTTTCTAGAGTTTTAGCTTTGGAAGGTGATTCAACAATCAAAAGTTTTGACATGTGTGCTTTACAAGAATGAGGCTGGTTGGGGTGATGATAAGAGTAAAACCAAGTCTAGACAAGGACAGCCGAGTAAGTTATTGGATAATTTTTGCTAAACATACTAAAAAAAGCTCTATGGAATTATTAAAGATTGCGTATAAACTCGATGCGAGTGCCTTCGCTGCTTCCTAGGCTTAGTACGCCTTCTGGCTTATCTTTTTCTGCAATATCCCCAAACAAAGGATCTTCATCTTCTATTGATGCTTGGCTAAGATTTTTAAAGTCATATAAATTAGTATCAGCTAGGTGCGAGGGTTCCACGTTGCCAATGGCTCGGAAAATATTATTTACTCTTCCTGGCTGTTCTAACTCCCAAGCATGAAGCATTTCTTTGACTTTCTGACGTTGAAGATTGTCTTGGGAACCACATAAATCACATGGAATGATGGGGAAGCCCATCTGGCGTGCATATGCTGCAATGTCTTTTTCAGAACAGTAAGCTAGCGGGCGTATTACTATATTTTTTTTGTCATTTGTCGCGAGTTTTGGGGGCATCGCCTTCATTTTTGCGCCAAAGAACAAATTGAGGAACAATGTCTCAACAATGTCGTCTCTATGATGGCCGAGGGCAATTTTATTGGCGCCTAATTCTTTCGCAGTTCGATAAATGACGCCACGGCGTAAGCGAGAACAAAGTGAGCATGTCGTTTTCCCCTCGGGGATTTTTTCTTTGACGATAGAGTAGGTGTCAGCTTCTACAATTCTATATTCAACGCCTAGCTTTTCTAGGTACGCAGGCAAAATTTCAGCAGGGAACCCAGGTTGCTTTTGGTCCAGGTTCATCGCAATTAATTTGAAATCAATCGGTGCACGTTCTTTCAAAGCAAGTAACAGCATCAGCATGGCGTGAGAGTCTTTGCCACCGCTCATGCAAACTAATACGGTATCGCCATCTTCAATCATGTTGTAATCGCCAATTGCTTTACCCGTTGCGCTGATGAGGCTGTTACGTAAGCGAATAAAAGTGTTTGAGGCGTTATCTGGTAAGTGTTTGATCATTTGATACTGCTATTTATAAGTTGAGAGAGCGTCCACCATCAACAGCAATCACTTGCCCTGTGATAAATGGCGCATCTTGAATCAGGAATTTTACCGCTTTTGCAATGTCGTTGGGTTCTCCGATACGTTTTAACAAGGTTTGAGAAATGACACGTTGGCGATAAAGCTCATCAAATTGGGGGTTATTTTCAGGCCACATGACGGGTCCAGGCGCAACAGCATTCACGCGAACTTCTGGGGATAGCTCATGAGCTAAAGACTTAGTTAAGGTCACAAGTCCAGCCTTTGCAATGCTATATACAATGTATCCTTTTTTAGGGCGCTCTACATGCATGTCAGTAATGTTAATAATGCAACCTTGTTGTTTTCGTAATTCAATCGCTGCAGCTTGCGACAAAAATAGAGGTGCTTTTAAATTAGAACCCATGAGGTCCTGCCATTGCTCCTCATTGATGCCACCAATTTCGGTTGGGTAGTAGCTGGATGCGTTATTAATCAGCACATCTAATTTTCCGAAATGTTTAATCGTCTCTTGCACCAAACTTGGCAATACTGACAAATTGAGCAAGTCACCTTGAATGATAGCAACAGAATTAGCACGTTTTAAATTCAGTTCTGCTTGCAGTCCTCGCGCCTCATTGACTGAAGTTCTGTAGTGAATCATTAAGTTTGCGCCATTTTCATGGAGTAAGCGACAAATAGAAGCCCCCACACGCTTTGCGCCGCCTGTAATTAAAACAATTTTATTTTGTAAACCTGCTTCCACGATTTCCCCTGACTTTTAGTCTGTAGCAATTATAATCTAGTCTTAATGAACACTTCATTTCCGCAACCAGATTCCGAAGCAGTCGCGCATAGCGCGGCATTGCTATCCTCTATTCAAGCGCTCATTGCAAACAATGGAGGTTGGATTACTTTCGCCCAATTTATGGATGCGGCTTTGTATAGCCCTGGCTTAGGTTATTACAGCGGGGGGGCAAAAAAGTTCGGTTTGAGCGGTGATTTTGTGACCGCGCCAGAAATTTCTCCGTTATTTGCGCAGACAATTTCACGGCAAGTTCAGCAAGTTTTAAGCGCGCTTCAGCAACAAAATAAGCCTAGTGATATTTTGGAATTGGGAGCTGGGACGGGTCGCTTTGCTAAAGATTTACTCCTTGAAATGGCCAAGCTCGAGCAACTCCCAACACGGTACATGATTTTGGAAGTGAGCGCTCATTTACGTGAAGTCCAACAATCCACCATGAAAGCAGCATTACCAATCGAGCTGATGGAGCGAATTGTTTGGTTGGACTCATTGCCTGACCATTTGGATGGATTTATATTCGCCAACGAAGTCCTTGATGCTTTGCCTGTGCATGTTGTTAAAAAGACGGAGGATGGCCTTCTTGAAATGGGTGTAATTTCAGCCCCTGAAGGTTTGTCTTGGCAAGAAAAGCCAGCCTCATCAGCTGAATTGAAAGATTTTTTCGCTAAAATTAATTTAATGGACGGCTATACAAGCGAAGTTTGTCTATCCTTAAGAGGCTTGATTGCTAGCTTGTCTGGCATCCTGAGAAGCGGAATGTTGTTGATGGTTGATTACGGTTTTTCTAGAGCAGAGTATTATCACCCGCAGCGGAACCAAGGCACTTTGATGTGTCATTATCGCCATCGCTCTCATGGCGACCCATTTGTGTATTTAGGATTGCAAGATATCACCGCACACGTTGATTTCACGAGCGTTGTAGAGGCAGGTGTTGCGAATGGGCTAGAGCTTATTGGCTTTGTACCTCAGGCACAGTTCTTAATTAATGCCGGCATTACCGAATTGTTGCAATCTATTCCTGCGGAAGACTTAGCGAACTATTTGCCATTGGCTGCGTCCGCTCAAAAATTGTTATCCCCAGCCGAAATGGGTGATTTGTTTAAAGTAATTGGGTTTGAGAAGAATTTAGATATCCCTTTTATTGGATTTTCAAGCGGTGATAAATCGCATACTTTGTAGCATCACGTATAATGCCCGCCATGAAAAAAGATACCCCACAAATTGATGCAGAAGAAAATCTCAAGCAACGCCGCATTCGTAGTTACGTTTTGCGTCAAGGGCGATTAACCAAAGGTCAAGAAAAGGCACTTGCCGACCATTGGCCTAACTTTGGTATTGATTATTGCCCTGAAGTTTTAGATTTGTCTAAGACTTTTAGTCGCCTAGAAAGCATCAAGATTTTAGAGATTGGTTTTGGCATGGGTGAAACGACAGCGAAAATTGCTCAATCTATGCCTGAGCATGATTTTTTAGGTGTTGAAGTGCATACACCTGGAGTTGGTGGCTTGCTGAAATTAATTGGTGAAAATTCCCTGAAAAATGTTCGAATTATTCAACATGATGTTGTTGATGTCCTGAATAATATGATTGCAGATACTAGTTTAGATGGCGTCCATATTTTTTTCCCTGACCCTTGGCATAAAAAACGTCACCATAAACGTCGCTTAATTCAAGCTGAATTTGTGAAGCTGATATGTTCTAAGTTGAAACCATCTGGTTATTTGCATGTGGCGACAGATTGGCAAGAATATGCCGAATGGGTTTTGGATATTTTGAAGATTGAGCCCTTACTGACAAACTCAGCCAAAGATTATGCTCCCAAGCCAGCTTATCGCCCGCTGACGAAATTTGAGAATCGCGGTATTAAATTAGGTCATGGCGTCTGGGATCTGATTTTCATCCGAAAATAGAGGGTCATCCTTAAGCCAAGCGCCAATTACAGTTTCTGCTTCCTCTACGCCTTGCTTCTTTAAGCTTGAGAATAGCTGTATCGTGCAATTACCCCAGGTGTTTTGCAGTTCTTTTTTTACTGTTTGAAGGGTTTGGTTAGCAGCATTGCGTGATAGCTTGTCTGATTTTGTGAGCAATACATGAATTGGTCTGCCGCTTGGTGAGAACCAGTCTAGCATTTGGCGGTCCAACGGAGTAAGCGGGTGGCGGCAATCCATTACCAATACTAAGCCATACAAAGTGTTGCGATGGCTTAAATAGTTAGAAAGTGTCATTTGCCAATGCGCACGCATTGCAGCAGGTACTTTTGCATAGCCGTAGCCAGGCAAGTCTACTAGAAAGCGATCATTGCCTAGGCTAAAAAAGTTAATAAGTTGGGTGCGGCCAGGTTGTTTACTAACATAAGCAAGACGATTGTGATTTGCCAATGTGTTGAGTGCGCTTGATTTGCCAGCATTAGATCGTCCAGCAAAAGCAACCTCAACCCCAATAGGAGGAGGTAAGTCACGAAGATGGTGTGCTGAAATGTAAAACGTGGCATTTTGGAACAACGGCATAAGATAACCCTCTCAAGGCCGAAAATGCTACCACGATTAGGCGATTTTCGATAAAATGATTTAATTATTCTAAATGTACCAGCCACAAGTTTTAAGGGAAATAAGCATGAAAATCGGTAACATATTAGCAATTATTCTGATGTCTGTTGGCCTAGCTTCAGTAGCACAAGCCTCTGGCGATGGGGCTGCTGGCGAAAAGATTGTGACTGGAGTCTGTGCGGCTTGTCATGGCATTGATGGGAATAGCGTCATAACTACAAACCCTAAGCTTGCTCAGCAACATCCTGAATATATCGCTAAGCAATTAGCAAATTTTAAAGCGGGAGAGCGTAAAAACCCTGTGATGTCTGGCATGGCAGCAAGCCTCTCCCCAGAAGATATGGCTAACGTGGCAGCTTATTTCGGTTCCCAAAAAGGGAAAGTGGGTAGCGCAAAAACAAATGCGGCTGGTTCATTAGGTGAAAAAATTTATCGTGGAGGTATTGCAAGCGTGGGTGTGCCAGCTTGTGCCTCTTGCCATGGTGCAACTGGTGCAGGCATCCCTGTTCAGTTTCCACGTTTGTCTGGGCAACATGCAGATTACGTAGTAACGCAATTAAAAGCGTTCTACTCTGGTGAGCGTGCCAATGACAACGCCAAAGTCATGCGTATGATTGCTGCTAAGATGTCAGATGCTGAGATGGCAGCGGTGGCAGATTATATTCAAGGTTTACATTAATTCTAAAATGTTTGGCGGTTAAGTCTTGCTAAGCAAATGAGGGTGGCGCTGCCACCCTTAATTTTTGGAAATCCACTCCACTTATAAATACTTGTCGCTTTGGTTCTTTGAAAGTTTGAATGACGAATTCTAAAAGATTATATGAATTGCTAAGCTCCATGCGCTTTGCTGTAAGTGTGTTGACGGTGCTAGGTATAGCTTCGATTATTGGTACTGTTCTCAAGCAAAATGAGCCTTATGCAAATTACGTGATTCAGTTCGGCCAGTTTTGGTTTGATTTGTTTGAGATGCTTGGACTTTATGATGTTTATCATAGCGTTTGGTTTTTGGTGATTTTAGTTTTCTTGGTTGCTTCTACTAGTCTTTGTATTTATCGCAACACCCCATTGATGCTTAAAGAGCTTCGTGCTTATCGCGAGCAGGCCACAGAAAAGTCTTTGCGTGCCTTTAGCCATAAGTATCAATACAGAACGGTTTCCGGCTTGGAGCAGGTTAAGCAGGACGTCAGTCATTTTTTAACTGTGCGCGGTTTCCGTTTCAGAACGGTGAAGCATGCAGATGGTAGTGAACTAATTGCAGCGAAAGCAGGAAGTTATCAACGTCTAGGCTATATTTTCACGCATGCAGCAATCGTGATTATTTGTATCGGTGGCTTGATGGATGGCAATGTGCCACTCAAAATACAAGAGGTGCTGGGCCAAAAAACAGTTGAGTCTCGTGATATTCCAGCTAAAGAAGTTCCTAAGAAAAGTCGGCTCTCTGTTAGCAATTTATCTTTTAGAGCTAATATGACTTTGCCTGAGGGGGCAAGTGCTGATGTAGCATTTCAGCGTGTTCGCGATGGTTATATGGTGCAAGAGTTGCCATTCAGTATTGCGTTAACGGATTTTAGAATTGAGCATTATCCAACAGGGCAACCAAAATCATTTGAGAGTGATTTGGTGATTATCGACCCTGACTTAAAGCAGCCGATAAAGCATACGATTAGTGTTAATCACCCCCTGCTATACAAGGGGATTGCGATTTACCAATCAGATTTTCAAGATGGAGGCTCAAAGCTTAACTTTGATGTCTGGGATATTTTAGGCCCAGAGGCCAAGCCTATTCCTGCTGAGGGGACAGTTTTTGGTAAAACAGAATTTATTACTGGCGCGAGTGCACTTCAGCTTGAATTCATTGATTTCCGTAAATTCAATATTCTGAATTTAAGCCCGGATGGCAAAGGCAAACCGCGTAACGTTGGTCCGAATGTGACCTTTAAGGTGCGAGATAGCGCTGGCCAGGCTAAAGAGTACGTTAGCTACATGCAGCCATTGCAGTTGGATGGTCGGGCTTATTTTGTTTCAGGCATGCGTTCCTCACCGCAAGAAGAGTTTAAGTATTTACGCATTCCTGCGGATAGCAATTTTGAAATAAAAGCCTTTATGAAAACGCGCGCTATTATGTTCAATAAAGGGCTTCATCAAGAAATTGCGCATCGGTTTGCATTGAAAGCCCTTAAGGCTAGTGATGATGCGGCAGTTAGAACTAAATTTGAGGCTAGTATTTTTCAATTGCTGGGGGCGTTTAGCGAAGGTGGATATGCTGAAATTTCTAGGTTGATTGAAGCTTCAGTGCCAAAAGAGCAACGTGAAGCTGCGGCCCAGACTTATATCAAAATTATTAGCGGCGTGGCTTTTGAGGCTTATCAGCTTAGCCAAGAGCAGGTAGGCGTAAAGAATGTAATAGTGGACGAGAGTACTCAGGCATTCTTGCAAGATTCCTTAAATGCCATGAGTGATTTGTTCTTTTATGGCGAACCTATTTATTTGCAAATGACCAAGTTTCAACAGCGTGAAGCAAGTGGCTTGCAGTTAACGCGTTCGCCAGGTAAGAACTTAGTTTATTCAGGTTCTGTCTTACTTGTGCTCGGTATTTTTGCAATGATTTATATTCGTGAAAGACGTATTTGGATATTAATTAATCCGGAACAAAAAAATGTGCTATTCGCGATGTCGGCAAATCGTAAGAACCGTGATTTTGAAATTGAATTTAATCGTTACCAAAGCCAACTCAAAACATTGTTAGAGAGTTAAATACTTAAAGTCATCTCGAGGAAACATTATGGCGATCAAACAACATTTAAACCCTACCAATATCAGCGATGATCCAGTGCCATTTTTCAGCCAGCTTGGCTGGAGAGATTGGCTTTATGCAATAGTGCTTATGGCATCAACCTTCTTGGCTTATTCAAAATATAGCCAATTTATGGATGCTTACGAAACGACCTTCTTGTTCGGCGCTGGTATCGTCTTCAGTTTATTGGGCTGGTGTTGGAAGCCGATAAGATTGTTGTTGGTTGGTATTGCAACATTAAGCCTATTCTCAATCAATCTTTACCATGGCGATTTGGAAAGTGTTAATCAGGTCTTCTTTTTGAAATTCTTGATTGGCAGTCAAACCGCTGTGATGTGGATGAATGTCTTATTTGTGTTGGCAATGCTGACGTATTGGTTTGCGTTATTTGCGCGTTCGGCATTCACAGGCCGAGTGGCAACAAGCCTTACTTGGGCTGCGGTATTAATGGGTTTTGTTGGGTTAATGGTGCGTTGGTATGAGTCTTACTTGATTGCGCCAGATGTTGGTCATATTCCCCTCAGTAATTTGTATGAAGTCTTTATTTTATTCTGTCTAATTACATCTTTAATGTATTTGTATTATGAGCAACGCTATGCCACTAAACAACTTGGTGGTTTTGTGTTGTTGGTCGTGAGTTCTGCCGTTGGCTTTATTCTTTGGTACACCTTTAGCCGACATGCTAATGGCATACAGCCACTAGTTCCTGCGCTTCAGTCTTATTGGATGAAAATTCATGTCCCAGCCAACTTTATAGGTTATGGCGCATTCTCACTTGCTGCAATGGTAGCGAGTGCATATTTGTTGGTGAATAACGGTATTTTGGTTTCGCGGTTGCCATCTACGGAGGTGCTCGATGATTTAATGTATAAAGCAATTTCTGTTGGTTTTGCTTTTTTTACAATTGCGACCATTTTGGGAGCAGTATGGGCTGCAGAAGCTTGGGGTGGCTATTGGTCATGGGACGCGAAAGAAACCTGGGCGCTTATCGTATGGCTTAACTACGCTGCTTGGTTACATTTACGTTTAGTAAAAGGCCTTCGCGGGCCTATGCTTGCTTGGTGGGCTTTGATTGGTTTGCTAGTAACTACATTTGCTTTCTTGGGTGTGAATATGTTTCTCTCGGGACTTCATTCTTACGGCACCTTGTAGCGATTATTAATCTTTTTTCTTTTAGCGAGCCTGCTATGTTGTATTCTTTTCTATTATCAATCACATCAAATTTGCATTAAAATGAAGCAATATTTTTAATGCACAACATTATGTCTGACAACATCGTCGAAATAGATAACCTCTCGTTTGGGTACAAAGGCCGATTGCTGCACAAAGGCATCAATATGGTTTTCCCACGAGGGAAAGTTGTTGCCATTATGGGCGGGAGTGGAAGTGGTAAAACAACATTACTTCGTCTTATTGGCGGACAGTTAAAACCAAACGTTGGTGAGGTTCGAGTCGACGGGGAAGTGGTGCATAAACAGAGTATTGATGGGTTGTATCAATTGCGCCGTAAAATGGGGATGTTATTTCAGTTCGGTGCATTATTTACAGATTTATCTGTATTCGAGAATGTTGCTTTTCCAATACGTGAGCATACTGACTTGCCAGAATCTATGGTGCGTGATTTTGTAATGCTTAAATTAAATGCGGTGGGTTTGCGTGGTGCACAAAATTTAATGCCGACAGAACTCTCTGGGGGTATGGCTAGACGTGTAGCCCTAGCACGTGCTGTTGCGCTTGACCCCCAAATCATTATGTATGACGAACCCTTTGCTGGCCTTGATCCTATATCAATGGGGGTCGTTTGTAATTTAATTCGCAGGCTAAATGATGCGCTAGGAGCAACCTCAATTGTGGTAACACACGATGTTCATGAAACTTTTAGCTTTGTAGATTATGTTTATTTTGTTTCAGATGGTGTTGTTGTTGCTGAGGGAACGCCTGATGAATTGCGCAAGTCTGATATGCCATTTGTTCATCAGTTTGTTCATGGCGAAGCAGACGGTCCCGTGCCTTTCCATTATCCTGCCCCAGACTATAAAAAAGAAATGTTAAGAGGTCATGATGCTTAAAGGCTTTCCAGGAACGCTGGCTGGTTTAGGTCATCGTACAATTGAAGGTATTTGGCGAATTGGTGCTGGGGCCCGTTTGTTTTTTTACATTTGGTATTATCTTTTGGAGAGCTTTAAGCGTCCTAGATTAATAGTACGTGAGATTTTTGCAACAGGTGTTCTTTCATTACTGATTATTCTTGTTTCAGCTTTCTTTGTTGGCATGGTGCTTGGTTTACAGGGTTACAACACCCTCCAAAAATACGGCTCATCTGAAGCGATTGGCGTTCTGGTTGCATTATCTTTGGTTCGTGAGTTAGGGCCGGTCGTGACTGCTTTATTATTTGCTGGACGTGCGGGGACGGCGATCACTGCAGAAATTGGCTTGATGAAGGCTACTGAACAATTGTCAGCAATGGAAATGATGGCGGTTAGTCCTGTTGCCCGAGTGATAGCCCCGAGATTTTGGGCTGGGGTTATTTCGATGCCAATTTTAGCAGCTCTTTTTTCCATGGTTGGCGTATTGGGCGGCTACTTTGTAGCTGTGCCGATTATTGGTGTTGATGCAGGTGCTTTTTGGTCTCAAATGCAAGCTAGTGTTGATTTCCGTGATGATATTGTGAATGGTGTCATCAAAAGTTTAGTGTTTGGCGTTGTATGCACCATGATAGCTTTGTTTGAGGGTTATGATGCCCCACCAACTGCTGAAGGGGTAAGTCGTGCAACAACAAGAACGGTAGTTAACTCTTCATTAGCAGTTTTGGGTTTAGACTTTATTTTGACTGCATTCATGATTGGCGCTTAGTTTTAAAATATATTGAAACGGTTTTAAATTGGAGGTGGCATGGAACGTACAACGATAGATTTATGGGTCGGAGCATTTGTTGCTTTAGGTCTTGCTGCAATATTTGGGTTGGCGCTGAAGGTTGGCAATCTTACATCGAGTAATATTGGTGAGACTTACACAGTAACTGCAGCTTTTGAAAATATTGGAGGCTTAAAACCCCATGCCCCTGTAAAAAGTGCCGGAGTGGTAATTGGTAGGGTAGATGGTATTGTTTTTGATAGTAAAGATTACGAAGCTAAAGTCACAATTAAATTAGATAAGCGTTATAAATTTCCAACCGACACCTTTGCTAATATTTACACAGCAGGCTTGCTTGGTGAGCAATATATTGGTTTAGAAGCTGGTGGTGAGGAGGCTCAACTCAAAAATGGCGACAAAATTTCCCATACACAAGATGCGGTAGTACTTGAGAAATTGATTAGTCAGTTCTTGTATAGCAAAGCTTCAGATAACAAATCTTCAGATTCCACAAAGGCGACCGAATAAATGAAATGCATAATTAGTCTTTTTTTAAGTTTAATGCTTTTTGCTTGTTCAGCATTTGCTCAAGCGAATGTGCCCGCTGATGTTTTTGTTAAATCAGTTGCTGATGATGTATTGGCGATTGTTAAAAAAGATAAAGATATTCAGAACGGCGATCAAGAGAAGATTTTTGCATTGGCAGAAGAGAAAATTGTCCCTAACTTTAATTTTGATCATGTTTGTCGTTTGGTGCTAGGTAAAAATTACAGTAAGGCAACTAAAGATCAACAGGAAGCTTTCGAGCGGGAGTTTCGTAGCTTATTAATTAGAACTTATGCTTCAGCTCTTTCAAAATATCGTAATCAAACTATCGAATACAAGCCGCTTCGCGATGTTGCAGATGTAAGTCCTGTTACTGTAAAGACCCAAATTTTACAATCTGGGGGTCAGCCGCTTGCTGTTGATTACAGTTTAGAGCAGGTTGCAGATGTATGGAAAGTTTATGACATTACTATCGAAGGTGTAAGTTTAGTAACGAATTACCGAAGTCAATTTAGTAACGAGGTTCGACAAGGTGGCATGGATGGCTTGATTCAAAAATTGGCTGATAAAAATAAAAATAATGCCGCAAGTAAAAAATAATTCATATTCAGTATATTGATCGAGAGTTTAATTGGCGCAACCTAAAAAAGTAGCAGACCATTGGGAAATTAATGGGGATGTCACCATATCTCATGCCCAAAAGCTTCTGATTGAAAGCGATGATTTACCAATGGCTGGATCCTTGGTAATTGATTTATCGCAAGTAACGCATGTTGACACAGCAACTATTAGCTTGATGTTTGAGTGGTTGCGTCAAGCACAGATTAAAAAATGTGACCTGCGTTTTGCTAATGTCCCAAAAAATCTCTTAAGTTTGATTGCGCTTTATGGCGTGGTCGATTTAATTCCACAAGCAACACATTAAAATCGACGGGCAAATTTCTAGCCCTAGGAACCTAATGACTCCCGCAATTAAGATTGATCAGGTACATAAGCAGTTTGGTGCATTACATGCACTAAAGGGTGTGGATTTGACTATTGAACAAGGAGAATTTTTCGCTTTATTAGGGCCTAACGGAGCAGGAAAGTCTACCCTGATTAATTTGCTAGCAGGATTAACAAGGCCAACTAGTGGGAGCTTAGCTGTGATGGGCTATGACGTTATTGACCAATATCGCCAAGCTCGTCACGCTATAGGTGTCGTGCCACAAGAATTAGTTTTTGATCCGTTTTTTAATGTGCGAGAGATGTTACGTTTCCAAGCTGGCTATTTTGGGAAGGGTCCTGAAAACGATGCTTGGATCGATGAAGTAATTGAGTCCTTGGGATTAACAGATAAGGCGGGTACTAATATGCGTCGTTTATCTGGAGGCATGAAACGACGTGCACTTATTGCTCAAGCCTTGGTCCACAAACCACCGGTGATTGTTCTTGATGAGCCTACAGCCGGAGTGGATGTGGAGCTTCGATATATGTTGTGGGAATTTATTAAGCGATTAAATCGCGAAGGTCACACTATTATTCTTACAACACATTATTTAGAAGAGGCCGAGAATTTATGCTCTCGCGTTGCTTTGCTCAAACAAGGTGAAGTGATTGCTTTAAATAGCACTAAGAATTTGTTAGCGACTATCTCCGGTAAGAAGCTGCGTCTAAAATTATCCGCTGCTTTGCCTGGCTCATTAACGGACTTGATTCGCCTTCAAGAGAAGCACAACTATACTTTATCATTGCAATCCGTCAATCAGGTTGAATATGTTTTAGCTGAATTGCGAAATGCTAATATTCTCGTTGAAGATATGCAATTGATAGAGCCCGACCTTGAAGATGTATTTGTTGATTTGATGGGGCGGGCATGAGTCTAATTGATCAACAATTTCGAGGTCCTTGGACCTTGTTTAAGAAAGAGATTTTACGTTTTTGGCGAGTAAGTTTCCAAACAGTAGCTGCGCCTGTAATGACTGCGCTTCTATATCTTTTAATTTTTTCACATGTGCTTGGTGGTCGCGTTGAAGTATACCCTGGCGTGCCCTACACGACATTTCTGATTCCTGGCTTGATTATGATGTCAGTTCTGCAAAATGCATTTGCTAACAGCTCATCAAGCTTGATTCAATCTAAAGTGATGGGAAATATAATTTTTGTTTTACTTACGCCTTTAAGTTATTTGGAGTTCTTTTTAGCATTTCTCGCAGCGTCTATTATTCGGGGTCTATGTGTTGGGTTCAGTATTTACTTAGTAGCGATTTGTTTTATTGACTTGCCATTAACGCATCCATTATTTATTTTGGCATTTGCCGTATTCGGAAGTGGTATGTTGGGGGCTTTTGGTATTATTGCCGGATTGTGGGCTGAAAAGTTTGATCAAATGGCTGCCTTTCAAAACTTTGTCATCATGCCATTGTCATTTCTTTCTGGTGTATTTTATTCCATACATTCATTACCACCGTTTTGGCAAAAAGTGTCTCATTTAAATCCGTTTTTTTACATGATTGATGGTTTTAGGTATGGTTTTTTTGGCCAAGGCGACATTTCAGCATGGTTTAGTTTAAGTGTTGTGGTAGGAAGCTTTATTGCCCTATCATTTATAACAATTAGCATGTTAAAAGCAGGATATAAATTACGAGGCTAGGGAATGTTAAGCGCGAACGAATTAAAAACATATATTACCAATGTTATTG
Source organism: uncultured Methylophilaceae bacterium (assembly GCA_903909015.1). Taxonomy (GTDB): domain Bacteria; phylum Pseudomonadota; class Gammaproteobacteria; order Burkholderiales; family Methylophilaceae; genus Methylopumilus_A. The sequence goes on along the minus strand of CAIVUE010000132.1, from coordinate 5,475 downwards.
CTTGTGAATATATTGCGGTTATTGGTGATGATGGGCAGCATTTTGAAGCAGTTATTGTGAGTTCTTCCTTTGAAGGGAGGAACATGGTTCAACAGCACCAACTGGTTTATCAGGCATTGGGCGATAGAATGCGTTCGGAAATACATGCGCTGTCAATGAGAACTTTTACGCCGGAAGCGTGGCAAGCGGACGGTAATCGCGTCTAAAAAAAGAATTTTATTAGGAGTTTTAGTATGGATGTTCAAGCAGCAATTAAGAGTCAGGTCAAAAATAACCCAGTAGTGCTTTATATGAAGGGAAGTCCAAAGTTTCCTCAGTGTGGTTTCTCTGGGCTCGCTGTTCAAATTCTGCAGGCTTGCGGTGTTCAGAATTTAGTCGCAGTTGATGTTTTAGCCGATCCAGAAATTCGAGATGGGATTAAGATTTATGCAAACTGGCCAACAATTCCTCAACTCTATATCAATGGAGAATTCATCGGTGGTGCAGATATTATGCGCAATATGTATGACCAAGGTGAATTGCAAAAACTATTAGCTGAATTGGCTTCTTAATTGGATAAGCTTCTAATTCAGGGTGGCGTTCGTCTCAATGGCGAAGTAACCGTCTCAGGCGCTAAAAATGCAGCTTTACCAATTCTGTGTGCTGCATTATTAGCTGAAGATGTATTGAAATTATCAAGTGTTCCTAGACTCAAGGATGTTGGAACAACAATCAATTTGCTTGAGCACATGGGTGTAAAAGTTTCAAGGGATGCTGACAAAGTTAATTTGGATGCTAGTGATATACAAATATTTGAAGCACCTTATGAGATGGTGAAGACCATGCGAGCATCTATTTTAGTTCTTGGTCCGTTATTGGCTCGTTTTGGTAAAGCTAGAGTGTCATTGCCTGGTGGATGTGCAATTGGTTCTCGCCCTGTTGATTTGCATATCAAAGGATTACAAGCGATGGGTGCTCAAATTCATATCGAACATGGCTATATAGAAGCCAGTACTTCGCATTTGCCAAACAAGCGATTGCAAGGCGCCAGATATTATATGGATCTCGTGACTGTTACGGGCACCGAAAATTTAATGATGGCTGCTACATTGGCTAATGGAACTACAGTATTGGAAAATGCTGCGAAAGAACCAGAAGTTGTAGATATGGCAGAATGCTTGATAAAAATGGGCGCCAAGATTAAAGGTGCTGGCACTGACGTCATTACCATCGAAGGTGTTGATAAATTGCATGGAGCAATTCATCAAGTAGTTTGCGACAGGATTGAAGCGGGCACCTATATGGTGGCTGCTGCAATGACTGGGGGTGAAGTTAAACTTCTTAATGTAAAAGAAAACTTGCTTGATGCCGTCATTGAAAAACTTCGTGAAGCTGGCGCAGAAGTTATTTGTGATCAAAATACCATCACAGTAAAAAGTGACGGTAAGTTAAAAGCAGTCAATATTCGCACGGCTCCGCATCCAGCTTTCCCAACAGACATGCAAGCTCAATTTATGGCGCTGAATACAGTTGCTCAAGGCGTTTCAAAAGTAACTGAAACAATTTTTGAGAATCGTTTTATGCATGTTCAAGAAATGCAACGTTTGGGTGCAAATATTGACATTGATGGTAATACAGCCTTGGTTAAAGGAGTATCTGAATTAGAAGGAGCCACTGTAATGGCAACCGATTTGCGCGCTTCTGCTAGCCTAGTATTGGCTGGCTTAGTTGCAAAAGGCCAAACTGTTATTGAACGCATTTACCATCTTGATCGTGGGTATGAAAATCTTGAGGCGAAATTTAATGCACTTGGCGCAAATGTGAAGCGTATTTCTTAATCACTATAAATTGATGACACTATGATCACCATCGCACTTTCAAAAGGCAGAATATTCGAAGAAACCACACCATTGTTGGCAGCGGCGGGTATTCATTCACTTGAGGATCCAGAAGCCTCAAGAAAATTAATTTTACCAACTAACCGCGACGATGTGCGTTTGATTATTGTTCGTGCTTCAGATGTGCCAACGTACGTCCAATATGGGGCTGCAGATTTAGGCATTGCAGGTAAGGATGTATTAGATGAGCATGGTGGTGAAGGCTTATATCAACCAATTGATTTAATGATTGCTAAATGCAAAATGATGGTCGCAGTTCGAGAGGACTTTGATTATTTCGCATCTATTCGAAGTGGAGCAAGACTTAAGGTTGTCACTAAGTATGTGAAAACAGCCCGTGAGCATTTTGCTGCCAAGGGTATGCATGTTGATTTAATTAAACTTTATGGATCCATGGAACTAGGCCCTTTGGTCGGCTTGGCTGACGTCATTGTTGATTTGGTCAGTACAGGGAGCACCTTGCGTGCAAATAACCTTAAAGCGGTTGAAGAGGTCGGTGAAATCAGTTCACGACTGATTGTAAATCAGGCTTCATATAAGTTGAATCGCGCCAAATTACAGCCAATGATGGATGCCTTTACTAGTGCGATAAATAAATAAAGAAAAATAGGTTCAAGATATTATGACTACCGAAATTAAAGTAAGACGATTCTCTAGTGCAGACAGTGATTTTGAAATCAAGCTCAAAACACTATTGGCATTTGAAACTGCGCAAGATGATAGCGTTGATGAAGTTGTTGCGAATATCCTCAAAGATGTAAAGAAGCGTGGTGATGCTGCCGTGTTGGACTACACCAATCGTTTTGATAAAACAAATGCCAGCTCATTAGCCCAATTGGAGATCCCAAAATCTGAGCTTATCGATGCATTAAATGGTTTGCCAAACCACCAACGTGATGCATTGAAGGCGGCTGCTGAAAGAGTCCGTAGTTATCATGAAAAACAATTGATGGCTTCATGGCAATATACTGAAGCAGACGGTACGATTTTAGGCCAACAAGTTACTTCCTTGGATCGAGTGGGTCTTTATGTGCCGGGGGGCAAGGCAGCGTATCCATCATCAGTACTGATGAATGCGATTCCGGCAAAGGTGGCGGGGGTGCAGGAATTGATTATGGTTGTCCCAACCCCCAATGGTGAGAAGAATCAATTGGTGTTAGCAGCAGCAGCGATTTCTGGGGTAGATCGAGTTTTTTGCATTGGGGGCGCTCAAGCTGTTGGTGCTATGGCTTATGGTACTGAAACTGTTCCTCAAGTTGATAAGATTGTTGGCCCAGGCAATGCTTATGTTGCAGCTGCAAAACGTCGTGTATTTGGCGTTGTTGGTATTGATATGGTCGCCGGACCTTCCGAAATTTTAGTTATTTGTGATGGAAGAACCAATCCTGATTGGGTGGCTATGGATTTGTTTAGTCAGGCAGAACATGATGAACTAGCACAAGCAATATTATTAAGCCCAGATGCAGGATTTTTAGATAGAGTCTATCAAAGTATTCAAAAACTTCTAGAAACGATGCCACGTAAAGATATTATTTCAACCTCATTGAGCGATCGCGGCGCATTAATTCATGTTCGTGATCTGGAAGAAGCTGCTGAAATTAGTAATTACATTGCGCCTGAGCATTTAGAGTTGTCCTTAGATGACCCCCTCATGTTCAGCAAAAAAATCAAACATGCTGGTGCCATATTTATGGGACGTGATACTTGTGAGGCTCTCGGAGACTATTGTGCAGGACCAAACCATGTCCTTCCGACATCACGTACGGCGCGCTTTTCTTCGCCACTGGGTGTTTATGATTTTCAAAAGCGCTCAAGCTTGATTTATGTTTCATCGGAGGGCGCACAAACTTTAGGTAAGGTAGCTTCAACGCTCGCTCATGGAGAGGGTTTGCAGGCCCATGCCCAGTCTGCAGAATATAGACTTAAAAAATGAGTAGATACTGGAGCAAGCTAGTTCACTCTCTTACGCCTTATGTGCCGGGTGAACAGCCTAAAATTAACAATCTTATAAAATTAAATACGAACGAGAATCCTTATGGCCCAGGTCCAAAGGTAATCGATGCTTTGCAAAAAGAAGCGGCTGATACTTTACGTCTTTACCCAGACCCAAATTCTGACTCTCTGAAACAAGCTATTGCAGAAATTCATGGATTAAATATTAATCAGGTTTTTGTAGGAAACGGCTCTGATGAGGTTTTGGCGCATGTATTTAATGCGTTACTCAAGCACGACATGCCTATTTTATTTCCAGATATCACATATAGCTTTTATCCGGTTTATTGTGGCTTATATGAAATTGAGTTTGAAGAAGTTCCGCTGACTGATTCATTTGAAATCAATGTGGAAGACTATTTTAAGGAAAATGGTGGGATTATTTTTCCTAATCCAAATGCACCAACAGGCCGTTTATTGGATCTGAATGAGATAGAACGTTTGCTTCAACAAAATTCTAATTCTGTAGTTGTTATTGATGAGGCATATATTGACTTTGGTGGAAAGTCGGCAGTAAGCCTTGTGAAACTTTATCCGCATCTATTGGTGACGCATACGTTATCAAAGGGACGCTCACTCGCTGGTTTGCGTGTTGGATATGCGGTCGGTCATCCTGATTTAATTGACGCTTTGCATAGAGTAAAAGATAGTTTTAACTCATACCCTCTTGATCGTTTCGCCCAAGCTGGGGCAATTGCAGCACTGCAAGATCAAGTTCATTTTGAAGAGAATTGCCATCGCGTCATAAAGACAAGAGAGTCGTTGGTCGTTTCTCTTGAAAAAATGGGTTTTGAAGTGCTGCCTTCAGGCGCAAATTTTATATTCACTACTCATTCAAAATATGATGCAGAGTTTTTGGCAGGAAAATTAAGAGAACATCTAATTATTATTAGACACTTTAAGAAGCCTTTAAGAATTGCTCAATATTTACGCATTACGATTGGCACGAATGAAGAGTGTCAATCATTAATAAATGCTTTGAATAGCATTCTTTAAAATGTAAAGAACTTTGACCAAACAGACAAATCGTTATATAAAGTTACTTTTGGTGAATGGTTACTTAATTTACCATTAACTATATAAAAAAATGTATCATATAGCGTGCAGTTAAATTGTAAACGTGTAATTAAGTGGAGGAAGTAACATGGCATTAACACAAATGGCTTTAGACTCATTAGATTTCGATGCAACAGTGGCATTAGCTGCAAAAGTTGCTCCACATGTTGATATTCTTGAAATTGGTACACCATGCATTAAGCACAACGGTATCAAATTGCTTGAAACTCTTCGTGCTAAATTCCCAAAAAACAAGATCTTGGTTGACTTAAAAACAATGGACGCTGGTTTCTACGAAGCTGAGCCATTCTACAAAGCTGGCGCAGACATTTGTACGGTTTTGGGTACAGCAGACATCGGCACTATCAAAGGTGTGATTGATGTTGCTAACAAGTACGGTAAAAAAGCTCAAGTTGACTTGATCAACGTTGCCGATAAAAAAGCTCGCACACAAGAAGTTGCTAAATTAGGCGCGCACATCATTGGCGTTCACACTGGTCTTGACCAACAAGCTGCTGGCCAAACACCATTCGTTGACTTGGCAATGGTT
>CAIVUE010000131.1 GCA_903909015.1 uncultured Methylophilaceae bacterium | reverse complement strand
TGACTTTAGCTGAAGGCAAATATCATCAAGTAAAACGTATGATTGCCGCCAACAGCAACCGTGTAGAAGCCCTAAAACGAATTAGAATTGGTGAAGTCACACTACCGAAAGACCTTGCTGAAGGTGAATGGCGCTGGCTGACTGCGGAAGAATTGCACCTGCTGACGCACACTGAAAAAATTTAGTAGCTAATAACCCAATACTCCGTATAATCAACGCTTCCCTGTGCCATACCAATCAGCACAGCGGCCTAAAGGCGCTATGCGCCAACACTTTTATATCTTATTCGTTAGTCTCGATTGGTGTTGTCTTGAAGGCAGCAGACCCACTTATAAATCTCCTTTAAGGAATTTACATTGTCATCAGAAGTTACACACCTAAGCCCAAATTTTAATGATTTAGGCTTAGCAGAACCTATCCTCCGCGCCATTAATGACGCGGGCTATACCACCCCAACCCCGATTCAAGCGCAAGCGATTCCCCAAGTCCTCACAGGCGGTGATTTACTTGCTGGCGCTCAAACAGGCACAGGCAAAACAGCTGGTTTTACATTGCCAATCTTGCATATTCTCAGCCAAAAACCAGTAGAGAACTTAGGCAAAGGTCGTCCACGTTGCTTAATGCTGACTCCAACACGCGAACTTGCGGCACAGATTGAAGAGTCAGTTAAAACTTATGGGAAGTATTTATCGCTCACCTCAACAGTAATTTTTGGTGGGGTAAACATTAACCCGCAGATCTCTCGTTTAAGAAAACCTTTAGATGTCTTAGTGGCAACGCCAGGCCGCCTGCTCGACCTTGCAAACCAAAAAGCTGTAGATTTATCAGGCGTTGAGATTTTAGTGCTAGATGAAGCTGACCGCATGCTCGACATGGGCTTTATTCGTGACATAAAAAAAATCTTAGCCATGTTACCTAAGGCTCGGCAAAACTTACTGTTCTCAGCCACCTTCTCTGATGAGATTAAAGCACTTGCTGATGGCCTGCTAAACAATCCTGGCTTCGTAGAAGTAGCCCGTCGTAACACTGCTTCTGAGCTTGTTGAACAAAGCGTCCACATGATTAGCCGAAGCTTTAAGAGAGAGCTAGTAAGTCACTTAGTGACACATAATAACTGGCAACAAGTATTAGTGTTTACTCGAACCAAGCATGGGGCAAATCGACTAGCTGAAAAGCTTGTGAAAGATGGTATTGAAGCCGCAGCGATTCATGGCAATAAAAGTCAAGGCGCCAGAACTAAAGCCTTAGCACAATTTAAGGATGGTACAGTGCGCGTGTTGGTTGCCACAGATATCGCCGCACGTGGATTAGATATTGACCAATTACCTCAAGTGATTAACTTTGAGTTACCTAACGTACCTGAAGATTATGTCCACCGAATTGGTAGAACTGGTCGCGCAGGAAGTAGTGGTGCAGCTGTTTCATTAGTGGACCGCGAAGAATTAAGTCTACTAAAAGACATTGAAAAATTGATTAAACGCGAGATACCAAAAGTACAGGCAGAAGGATGGGTTCAGCCAGAAAAAGCTGAGCCAGAAGCGCCGCGTGCGCCTCGACCACAACAGCGTCGGCCACAAAACGGCAGCAAGCCGCAACATAGTCGCAACAAGCCACAAGGGCAGCGAACTGATAAAGCGCCAACGGATGGCAATAGAAACCAAACCCAAAACCAATCGGCAAAAAATATGTCAGAGGCTGCAAGGCATCAAGCTATGCCCCAACCAGCTTTATTCGCGCCCAAGCCTCAAAATAGAGGTCCCAACCCAAATGCTGGGCGCAATGCCAACAGAAATAATGGTGGTAGTCGTGGTGGTCACACAGGTGGCGGCGGACGTGGTCGTTAATTAATCGTAAAAGGAAAATCATGATTAAAAACTCTATTTATTACTATGCTTGGTTTTGATTGCCTGTACTGGTGACGATGCTAATTACAAAGCGATTACTGGATTTGAGGCTGACAAATATCTCGGCACATGGTATGAAATTGCTCGATTAGACCACAGCTTTGAACGTGGCTTAGATAAAGTAAATGCAACTTACAGCCTGCGTGAAGATGGCGGATTAAAAGTGGTGAACCGTGGCTTTGACACCAAAAAGCAAAAATGGAATGAAGCCATCGGTAAAGCCTATTTTGTAGAAACGCCTGATATCGGCAGACTCAAAGTATCGTTCTTTGGCCCATTCTATGGCGCTTATACTATTATCGATCTTGATAAACCAACATACAGCTATGCACTAGTGACGGGCGGTAAAAATTATCTTTGGATACTCTCAAGGACACCCCAGTTGGCCAACGAGACTAAACAAAAGTTAATTGCCCAAGCAAAAGCATTAGGCTTTGAGACGGAAAAATTGATTTATCCAAACCAATAAGAGTTTATTTTATAGATTAAAAAAGCGCAGTCAGAAATGAGCTGCGCTTTTTTTTGAGATTGATGAGTTTAGTTTAACTTCACCGATGTAACCGTAAAACCAGACGCACGCAAACGACCCAATATTCCGCCATCACCTGCCAAGTGAGATGCCCCTACCGCAGCAAAGACAGCCTTCTCTTTAGCTTCCAAAACTAAACCTTCTGCCATGCCAGCATTACGCTCGTCAATTAGCTTAACCCGCATATTTTCCCAAACTTGTTTTGGCAACATCCCACCGGTAATTTTGTCATCAAACTCGATAATTTTCTTCAAATCGCCTGACTGATAAATCTTAAGCAGTTTCTCATAATCACGCTCTTTATCCTTCTGGCTGCGCTTAAGGACGGCGCGAAGCATCACCATTTGGTCATCCATGCTTACAGCATCAAGCACTGAGAAATGCTCGCTAGTTTTTTCTAATCCAATGATAGGCTTGAACTGCTCTTCGGCTTTTGCCATTAAGAGTTCGTCCATCGAATAAAGCGCTTTGGGCTTAGGTAAATCAAAAATCACCGCTAAGAGCCACGGTTTCATGTGCATCGCCGCTTCTATATGCATAGAATGAAAGTCAGCTAACTCACGCACTTGGTCGAATTCTTTCTCAGTCAGCAATTCAGCCACGGTACCTTGCTTCATCATAAAGATGGAAGGATTACGCGGCGGTAACGTTTCCATCATAAAGGCTTCAGTTTGATTGAAAGCCTCAGTGACCTTTGGTGAAAACTCTGTCACGCGCTGGTCGTCAGTGTGCATGGTGCCAAGCAAATAACTAACCTTACCCCCAGGCGCTTCCAACTTCCAAAGCAAGCCATTGTCAGCCGCAAGTACAATTTGAGTAGCGGTAAAGAGAATAACCGCGAATAAAATTTTAGATAAAAATGAACGCACGGCGAAGCCCTTAATCATGGAAGACAAAACTGTGACAGATTTCATCTGCACCAGTTCAATTAATCAAGTTTAACGAGAACGTCGGAAAGGCTTACCTATTTCCAGCTTCTTACCCTTAACTAACCCAGGAGATGGGGCTGAGCGTTTTTTGCTAGCCACTTGCACAGGTCGTGGTGGTGTTTTATCTAAGGGCTGCCAAGCAGGAATTAAGCAATGTTTGCCATTTCCAATTAAATCAGCACGTCCCATATTTTTAAGCGCTTCACGTAAAAGCGGCCAATTCTTTGGGTCATGATAACGTATAAACGCCTTGTGCAAACGTCGCACACCACCAGCTTTAGGGATAGGCACTTCCTCACTATCGTCTGTCACCTTGCGAAGAGGATTTTTTCCTGAATGGTACATTGCAGTTGCCATTGCCATCGGCGTTGGGGTAAACGTTTGCACTTGATCTAATCTAAAATCGTATTTCTTGAGCCAAAGGGCAAGGTTAAGCATGTCTTCATCAGTTGTGCCTGGATGCGCAGCAATAAAATATGGAATCAAATATTGTTGCTTGCCAGCCTCTTTTGAGAAACGCTCAAACATTTCTTTAAATTTGTCATACGCACCCATGCCTGGCTTCATCATTTTGGAAAGAACGTTCTCTTCGGAATGCTCAGGAGCGATTTTTAAATAACCGCCCACATGATTTTGCACCAACTCTTTTACATACTCGGGTGAAGTTACAGCGAGGTCATAGCGTAAGCCAGAACCAATCAATATCTTTTTAATGCCCTTAAGATTGCGGGCCTTACGATAAAGCTGAATCAAGGCGGAATGGTCAGTGTTAAGGTTTTCACAAATACCCGGATAAACGCATGAAAGCTTACGGCAAGATTTTTCGATCTCTTGCGACTTACAAGCCATGCGGTACATATTTGCAGTTGGCCCGCCAAGATCTGAAATTACGCCTGTAAAGCCGTCCACCTTATCGCGAATTTCTTCTACTTCTTTCAAGATACTTTCTTCAGAACGGCTTTGAATAATACGACCTTCATGTTCGGTAATTGAACAGAAAGTACATCCACCGAAACAACCACGCATGATGTTCACCGAAAATCGGATCATCTCCCATGCCGGAATTTTGGCATCGCCATAAACTGGATGTGGCTTACGTGCATAAGGCAAATCGTAAACGTAATCCATCTCCTTTGTGGTAAGGGGAATCGGTGGTGCATTAAGCCAAACTTCGCGGTCACCATGTTTTTGAATGAGCGCACGTGCGTTACCAGGGTTAGCTTCTAGATGCAGTACACGAGAAGCATGTGCATAAAGTACGGGATCCTTTGCTACTTCTTCATAGCTAGGCAAACGAACCACTTGAAAGGCCCTATCAGCCTTAGGTTTGCGAACAATCTGCACAGCTTGTGTGCCTTCAGGCAGGGTGACTTCATCTTTTTTTGCATCAGTCTCACAGCTAGTACTAGTACCAGCACCCATTTTCATCTCATAAGGATCAATAGGCGGTTCTATTTTCCCAGGGCGATCGAGATTAGTTGAAGCAACCTCTTGCCAGCCTTCAGGAATTTTTTTACGTAAAAATGCGGTACCTCGAATATCGGTAATATCAGCAATCTTTTCACCTTTACCCAAGCGATGACTAAGCTCAATCAAGGCACGTTCGGCGTTACCATATAACAAAATATCTGCTTTAGAATCCACTAGCACTGAGCGACGAACTTTATCAGACCAATAATCATAATGCGCAATACGGCGCAAACTAGCTTCAATGCTGCCGATCACCAAAGCAACATCAGAAAAGGCTTCACGACAACGTTGTGAGTAAACCAAAACAGCGCGGTCTGGTCGCTTACCAGCTTGAGCGTCTGGGGTATAAGCATCATCAGAGCGAATTTTACGGTCAGCAGTATAGCGGTTAACCATGCTATCCATATTGCCGGCAGTAATCCCAAAATAAAGATTAGGTTTACCTAGTACTTTAAACGCTTCAGCATCCGACCAATCTGGCTGAGCAATAATGCCCACTCTAAAACCTTGCGCCTCTAGTAAACGACCAACAAGGGCCATACCGAAACTTGGATGGTCAATATACGCATCGCCCGTGACTAAAATAATGTCACAACTATCCCAACCCAAATCATCCATTTCCTCGCGAGACATTGGCAACATTTTAGACGTGCCAAAACGCTTAGCCCAATAAGGACGGTACTGAGTAATAGGCTTTACAGCGGGGATCGTGTTGATTTGCATAAGTTGAGTATTTTACTCTGGAATGCCTGATTTATAAAATCTAATGAGTCGTTCGGGTAACGATTGCTAAATCGTCCCAATTACCATCAGCTTTTGGTGCGTACTGACTAATATCGGCACGAGTGGCGGCAAACTGACCTTCATACCATAATGGAATATAAGGCAATTGCTGATGAATATAGTTCGTCGCGGAGTGCCAATCTTGTTTTTCTAATAACCCATCTAAATGTTGATCACTAAAACGGCCGCGGTTAAAGCCTTTTGGAGGAACGCTATCAGAACCAAATGCTCTGGTGTAAATATCAGGAGTATTAATGCCCACCCAAGTGAGCCCGTATAATTGGAAGTGACCTTGTTTTACATCCTCAAAGAATGTGCCCCAATCTAAGCTTTTAATTTCAAGATTAATGCCAGCCTCCGCCATTTGTGCTTGCATAATCGTGGCAAGACGAACCCTTTGCGCATCCGTAGACGTTTTGTAAACTAGACGAAGTGGTAACTTTACCCCCGCTTTTTGCAGGAGTTGTTTTGAAAGCTCTGGGTTATATGTGTAAGGCTCAAGCGCAGCATTTCCTGCCCAATGTTCCGGCGGTAAAATAGCCCCAGCTGGACGCGTATGCCCAACCAATGCTTGGTCAATAATTAATTGGAGATTGATAGCGTGGGCTATCGCTTGCCGCACTGTTAGGTTGGTGAGTACATTATCTTGAAGATTAAAACCCAGGTAAGAAAAATTAGCGCCATTACCTTCAATTACTTTAATGTTTGACTGACCTTTTAAATAGCCCACTAACTCTGGCGTCAAGTCACCTTGCAGAATATCGACTTCACCACGTAATAGCTTAAGAATACGAACCGTTGGATCCCTGACCTCCAGAAAGGTAATGGATTGGCCGTCACCCACACGCTTTAATTGCAAAGTGTTTGTCCAGTTTGAAAATTCAATCGGGCCACTACCTAATGGATGATGACTAAAGTCGCGCCCTTGCAAGATTTGACTAGCTGGCAAAATGCCAATAATGAGCTTGGCAGGAAAAGCGTTATCAGCCACTCTTAAATAAAAATCCAAAGTATCATTGTCTAGCACTTGAATATGGCTGACATTAGAGAACTCTCCAGAAACCGGAGAGTCTTTTAATGCAAGCAAGGATTCATAGGTCGCTTGCACATCCTTGGCGGTTAATAGACCGCCATCATGAAAAGTGCGGCCTACACTGCCTAATTTAAAGCGATACTGCGTTGCACTAACAATTCGCCAAGTCGCTAAATCAGCGATCGGCTTTGATGCAACATCAAAGCCAACCAGAGAGCGATAAAGTAAACGATTAACTCGCGCTGATGCCGCATCAGTTGCATAACGCGGGTCTAGATTGATCGGCGCTTGTGCGACAGCAAAACGGATTTCTTGATGCTGATTTGCTTCTTGTTTATGACAAGCGCTTAAGCAACTTATCAAGAAAAACAAAAGGCAGATTTTTTTTAGCATTGGATTGATTAGCGCTCAAACAAAGCGATAGATTCGACATGTGAGGTATGTGGAAACATATTAATCACGCCAGCCGAAACCATACGATAGCCTTTTTCATTCACTAAAATACCAGCGTCGCGGGCTAACGTAGCTGGGTTGCATGAGACATAAACCATGCGCTCTGGGCCAAAACTACCATCATTAGGCAAAGCACTTACCAATGCCATTGCACCATCACGTGGTGGGTCAATGAGCCATTTGTCGAAGTGGCCTAAGCCTTTAAGTAATTCGGGTGTCATATCAAATAAATCGGCTTCAGCAAAATCTACTTGCTTACCCAAACCATTTAAAGCAGCACTTTCACGCGCTCTTTTGACTAAAGTTTCCAGTCCTTCCATGCCAAGAACAGTGGCCCCAGAACGTGCAATTGGCAAAGTAAAATTGCCCAAGCCACAGAAAAAGTCTGCAATCTTTTCACCTTCCTGTGGAGACAGCATCTGCATTGCACGCCTTAACATTACTTGATTAATATGTGGATTAACCTGCGTGAACTCAGTTGGATTGAACGGATAAGTTAAATCAAATTCAGGCAGTGAATAACTTAGCTTAGCTCCATCTAGAGGATAAAAAGGCTGAACCGTATCCAAACCTTTAGTCTGCGTCCAAACTTGCACATCATATTCATCAGCAAAAGTTTTAAACAAGCCCTGATCTTCAACGCTTGGGGTTTCCATCACACGGAACACCAAGACAATCGTATGTTCACCCACCGCCAATTCAATCTGTGGTATGGCATCACGTATGCTCATTTGCACAATCATTTCTTGTAACGGTGTAATCAAATCGGAAATCCTTGGCGGAAGGACTTCACAGCTATTCATATCCGCTACAAAAGGCGTTGATTTTTCATTAAATCCAACCAGCACACGATCTTTTTTAGCAACGTACTTCACGCGTAAACGCGCTTTATGTCTATAACCCCAAGCTGGGCCATAAATTGGTGGCAACATATTTTCTGGTTTTACTTTACCTATATGGCGTAGATCGTTCTCAAGCAAACGCTGTTTAGCCGCCACTTGCGCAGAGAAATCCAAATGCTGAAGCGCACATCCCCCGCACATACCGAAATGACGACATTTTGGCGTTACACGCAAATTAGAGGATTTAAGAACTGTTTTAGTATCAGCGAACTCGTAACTAGATTTGATACGCGTCGATTGATAGGTGACTATTTCATTTGGCAATGCGCCACGAATAAATATTGCTTTACCATCCACATGGGCTACACCCCGCCCCTCTTGGTCAAGAGATTCAATAAAGGCAGTGCCAATAGGATTTTCAGCTTTGATTTTTTTACGAGAACGCATGACGGATAAACTTCACTACTCAACTAATTAAAAAAAATACTTACGATTTCCAAGCCGCCATGAATTCTTGCCAATGTGGCGCAGCATCTGCATTTAAGGTGTCACGCACCAATGCAATTTCGCGTTTATAAGCCTCTTGATTTAGCTGACCACGCATGAGTTGGAAACGCAAATAAACAAGATAGGTATTCACAACATCGGTTTCACAGTAATTGCGGATCGCTTCAATCTCGCCATGCTGATACGCATCCCACACTTTACTTCCATCCATGCCAAGCTTGCCGGGAAAACCACACAACTGCGCCATATCATCCAAAGGTGCATTAGCCCGACCTTGATACATAGCTAACAAGTCCATTAAATCAGTATGGCGTGAATGATAGCGGCTGATGTAGTTGTTCCACTTAAACTCTTTATCATCTTCACCCATGTCCCAATATCGAGGTGCTTGCACCCCATGTATAAGGCCCCGATAATGCAACACAGGGAAATCAAAACCGCCGCCATTCCAGGAAACAACGTTCGGCGTGTATTTTTCGATACCATCAAAAAAACGTTGGATTAGCTGCCCCTCAGGCTCATCCGGCGCGCCTAACGACCATACTTTAAAATGGTCCCCTTCACGCAAGACACACGAAATCGCTACCACACGATGTTGATGTAATGGCAAAAACTCACTGCCGTTATGCTGACGACGCTGATGAAGGGCAACCTTTGCCACATCATCTGCCGAGGCATCTGCGGGCAAACCCAGCAATCCTTTCAAGCCATCCGTATCAGGGATAGTTTCAATGTCAAAGACTAAAGTCGGAATCATGCTGGGAATATGCCAGTAGATAAATAACGGTCACCACGGTCGCACACAATTGAAACAATGACTGCGTTTTCAACTTGCTTAGATAATTGCAAAGCAGCGTATAAACCACCACCTGATGAAATGCCTGCAAAAATACCTTCTTCGGCCGCTAAACGCTTGGTGGTTTTTTCAGCATTGGCCTGGCTCACATAAATCAACTCATCAACATTTTTGGCGTTGTAAATCGATGGCAAGTATTCTTCAGGCCATTTACGTATACCTGGAATTTGCGCGCCCTCTTCAGGTTGAACGCCAATAATTTTGATATTCGGATTTTGTTCTTTTAAGAAACGGGACGTACCCATAATCGTACCCGTAGTCCCCATGCTGGCCACAAAGTGAGTGACCTTGCCTTCGGTATCTCGCCAAATCTCAGGGCCGGTACCTTCATAATGGGCTAATGGATTATCTGGATTACCGAATTGATCGAGCACAATGCCCTCGCCTTCCGCTTGCAGCTTCATCGCCACATCCCGCGCCAATTCCATACTGCCATCTTTAGGCGTCAGCAATAACTCAGCGCCAAAAGCCTTCATCGTTTGGCGACGTTCTATGCTTTGATTTTCAGGCATCACCAACAACATTTTATAGCCCTTCATCGCCGCTGCCATGGCTAAAGCGATACCTGTGTTACCAGATGTTGCTTCGATCAGCGTATCACCCGGCTTAATATCGCCCCGCGCTTCAGCGCGCGTAATCATAGAAAGCGCCGGACGGTCTTTAACAGAGCCCGCAGGATTATTACCTTCTAGCTTAACTAAAATCGTATTACTGGTATTGCCTGGCATACGCTTTAATTTGACTAAAGGCGTATTACCAACAAAATCTTCTAAATGTTTGTACATAAAAATTTCTTCTAAATTCGTTTTTTAGCTAACAAAGCCGCATAGGCTGCAATGCCTAAAAAGGCGATCAACGCTAATTGTGGAATACTTAATCCTAAAAACGTCCAATCAATCGAAGCACAATCCCCCGTGCCACGGAATATTAGCGTAAGCGCTTTTTTAAGCGGAAAGTTATCGAACATGTAATCAAAGCCAACCCCGCAATCCACCAACATTTCATCTTTATGCACTTGCAAATACCAGTGGCGAATCGCCACGCCAGCCCCGCCAAGCGCTGTAAGAATTTGTACTAAAGCGTATAACTTAACCCATGTTGGCTTTTGCGGGTTATGGCTGGCGGCAGCTAAAAACAGTATACCCAGGCCCATAAACACAATGCGCTGGGAAATACAGAGCGGACAAGGCTCTAATTTGTATTGGGTTTGAATTACTAAAGCCAAAGCTACCAAACCAAAGCTCGCAAAAAATCCCAATAAATAAGCGGTGCGACTATTCAGTATTTTATTCAACATATTTAAATCCAATCGACGCGAATTGCAGTGCGCTCATCCTTTATAATAACAAGCAACCAGTTAGCCTAGATTGTAACGGATAAAGCCTAATGTTAGACACAGAACAAGCGACTATTGCTTCACCGAAAGTGCTTACCGTCAGCGAACTTAATCGCATGGCAAAAGAAGTACTTGAACAAAGCTTTCCTCTATTTTGGGTTTCAGGCGAGATATCCAACCTTACTCGCGCAGCGTCTGGCCATTGGTATTTCTCACTTAAAGACGCTGGCGCACAAGTCAGCTGCGTGATGTTTCGTGGGCGCAATAATTATTTAGATTGGGTTCCAAAAGAGGGGGATAAGGTCGAAGCGCGTTCATTGGTAACCCTCTACGAAGCGCGTGGAAGCTTTCAGCTCACTATTGAATTTTTGCAACGAGCTGGAGCAGGGGCGCTGTTCGAAGCCTTTGAGAAACTAAAAGCAAAACTTCAACAAGAAGGCCTATTTGACCCTGCGGTTAAAAAATCCATCCCAGCCCACCCCAAACAGATTGGCATCGTCACATCCCCCGATGCTGCTGCATTGCATGACGTCCTTACTACACTTAAACGCCGCATGCCTAGTATTCCCATAGTTATTTACCCAACGCCAGTTCAAGGCAAGGGCGCCGCAAGCCAAATTGCCAATGCGATTAATAACGCACATGAAAGAAACGAATGTGACGTGCTAATTATTTGCCGCGGTGGTGGCAGCATGGAAGACCTATGGCAATTTAATGAAGAGGATGTTGCGCGTGCAATTGCCAATTGCCGCATTCCAACCATTAGTGGTGTGGGGCATGAAACGGATTTCACGATTTGCGATTTTGTGGCGGATATTCGCGCCGCAACACCAACGGCTGCAGCTGAAATTGCATCACCATCACTCGAAACAATCCTAAACAAACTTAGATTATTAAGCTTGCATCTCAACAAAAATACACAGGATGGACTAATGCAACGTGCACAAATGCTAGATTATCTGGCTCGCCGCTTAGTTTCACCTTCGCAACATATCGCCCAACAAAAACAAGAATTGGCCAGACTTCATCACCGATTAACTTTAAACATCAACCAACAATTGCAACGCCAAGAAACCAATTTAATTCAAATTGAACAAAATTTACATCATCTCAATCCGCAAGCCGTATTGAGTCGTGGCTATGCATTTGCACAAGCTAAAGATGGAAAAATCATAAACAGCAGTTCTCAGATCAAAGCTGGCGAAACTATTAATCTAACTTTTGGCACTGGGGAAGCAGAGGCCGTTGTTTCAAAAACCTCATAAGCAAGATGAAGTCACTAGACTTTTATCATTCTGCTATTGGTTTAGCGCTTAAGTTGATTGATAATACCGTTTTAGTCTTTAAGCTCATTTTTAATGTCATCCACCTCTGGCAATAAAACCAAACTTTCTACACTAACCCTAGCTGCCCTTGGCGTTGTGTTTGGGGATATTGGCACTAGCCCGCTTTACACCATTCACGAAATATTTTCTGCAGGCAAACACCCTGTAGCGCTAATTGAGGCCAATATACTCGGCATTTTATCCCTAATTGCGTGGTCGCTAATTATGGTGGTCTCACTAAAATACGTTACTTTTATTATGCGTGCAGACAATCGTGGCGAAGGTGGCATCATGGCGCTTTTAGCACTCGCAATTAGAAAAACTGGCAGCAATCTT
>CAIVUE010000130.1 GCA_903909015.1 uncultured Methylophilaceae bacterium | reverse complement strand
TTTAAAGGTTCTAAAACTCCCTTTAACGGAACGCGTCACAATTGGGATGTGCTTTTGGTAGAGCGAGCTTTCTGAGTTTTCTGACATATTTTCTTCCAAATAATAAAGGCTCGCAATTGCTTGCAAGCCTTTATCTGTTAATTACAACGAAGCTTTTACTTGTTTTTGTGCTGTTTATACAAACAAGGACTTGATATTAGGTGATGAATTACTTACCACCACCCAAGCTATCATGCACGTAAACCGTTAACAACTTGATTTGTTCTGGTGATAAACGTGTGCCCCAAACTGGCATCACGCCCTTATCCATCCCGCCATAAATCAAGGTTTTAACTTCAGTTAACTTTGCTTCAGGTGTTTTTGCACCTAAGACATCAGGCCATAACCAAATTTTATCAGTTAGGTTAGCTGAGCCCATGGCAATGTTACCTTTAGCCTCTACCCCGTGACATGCATAACAACCTGCCTTGTCGCCGTGGAAAATGGCATCGCCAGCCTTAGCTGCATCTGCATTATGTGGCTCGCCAGACAAACTCAATACATAGTTGCTGACTTGGCTAAGTTCCGCGTCATTCAAGATTGTCTTGAATGCTGGCATTACGCCATGGCGACCAGCGGTAATCGTTGTTTTAATGGTTTCATACGTACCACCATATTGCCAATAGTCATCAGTTAAGTTTGGTGCAAACTTAACCTTACCTTGACCACCCGCTTGGTGACATGGTGCGCAGTTATCAGAAAACAGCGTCTTACCTGCTGAGTTCACAAACTGCATCAGCTCGGCATCTTTTGAAACATCATCAAAAGACTTAGATGCCACTTTGTCAAAATATGGCTTTTGCTCAGCATGCAAGGCATTCATTTCAACCATCAATTTAGAACGCATATTCCAATGAGTGGTTTTTGTTTCTTGCGTGCCATCTACTTTAGTAGCCACGTAAGTGACGTTGTTTAACCCTGGAATACCTTTAGTGTACGTATTACCGATTGGCCATGCTGGGTAAAACAACCAGTAAACGAGCGCAAATGCAAAGGTGATGTAGAAACCCCAAATCCACCATCTCGGTAGCGGATTATTCAGCTCTTGCAAATCATCATCCCATACGTGACCAGTGGTCTCGACTGTTACTTTTTTATTGTCCTGACTCATGATTATTCCCTACTTAAATATCGTCATCTTGCAAAGGTATGTTTTTGAAACTTTCTAATTGCGCACCGCGCTGCTTGTTGCCGTAGAGATACACAATCACCCCACAGAACAAACCAAAGAAAATAACGAGCGACACCGGCTTGGTATTTTCAAACTTGGTAAACCACATTAGCCATTCCATCTCAGTATCCTTTTGCCAAAATATTCATCTTCAACAACTCCTTACTAAACCCGCTATTAACGGAATTTAGCAAAGTAGTCATCATCATATTTTCTAAAATCGACCATCGTACCAAGCAATTGTAGGTAAGAAACCAACGCATCCATTTCAGTCAACTTCTCTGGATTCGTATCGTAATTACCTGCTTGCGCTTGTGCGATTAGGTTTTTCTCTGCATCAGGAATGTGTAAGTTTTTAGCAGTTTCTTCGCCAAATTCCTTCACGTTCTTGTCATACTCACCTTGGTTGGTTGAGTAAGGAACACCAGTCACACGCAAGGCTTTCATACGCCCTTGGATATCAGAGTAGTCCAAATCTGTTTTGCTTAGCCATGGATAGTTAGGCATCACTGATTGCGGCACTAATGAACGTGGCGCTGTCAAATGCTGTGTTTGCCAATCATTAGAGTATTTACCGCCAACACGTGCTAGATCTGGGCCAGTACGTTTTGAGCCCCATTGGAATGGATGATCATACTTAGACTCTGCTGCCAATGAGTAGTGGCCATAACGTAGTGCTTCATCACGGAACGGACGAATCATTTGTGAGTGACATAAGTAACAGCCCTCACGAATGTAAATGTCGCGACCACGCAATTCAAGCGGGCTGTATGGGCGAACGCCATCAACCTTTTCTACGGTCTCTTTAATAAAAAATAGTGGAACGATTTCTACTAACCCGCCCGCGCTAATTGCGAGCATGGTTAAGATAATCAAGATCCCTACATTACGTTCAATTTTGTCATGCTTCATGGTAACTCCAGCTTTTTAATCGTTAAGGCTTATATTGGCTTAAAGCTTAAGCCTGCTCAGTCGAACCGCTCTTGATGGTTTTGTACATGTTGTAGCACATCAAGACCATACCGCTTAAGAAGAACAGACCGCCCACCGCACGCATGATGTAAAGGTTATGCGCTGCAGCCACTGATTCGATGAAGGCATATTGCAAGTTGCCAAAGTCATCAAAAGCGCGCCACATCAAACCTTGCATGATGCCTGAGATCCACATCGCAGTGATGTAGAGCAAGATACCGATGGTTGCTAACCAGAAATGCACGTTAATTAAGCGATTGCTGAACATTTTGGTATTCCATAGTTTTGGTACTAAGTGGTAGAAACTACCAAATGTAACCATCGCAACCCAACCTAGCGCACCTGAGTGAACGTGACCGATTGTCCAGTCTGTGTAATGTGAAAGCGCATTAACGTCTTTCAATGACATCACAGGACCTTCGAATGTTGACATACCGTAGAAAGATAAAGATACGATCAAGAAACGAATCACTGGATCTGTACGCATTTTTTCCCATGCACCAGACAATGTCAGGATACCGTTCACCATGCCGCCCCAAGAAGGTAGCAATAGCATGATAGAGAATGTCGCAGCTAACGTTGATGTCCAATCAGGAATCGCTGTCCAATGCAAGTGATGCGCGCCAGCCCACATATACAAGAAGATCAAGGCCCAGAAGTGCAACACTGATAAACGATATGAGTAAACAGGGCGACCTGCTTGCTTAGGAACAAAGTAGTACATCATGCCCAAGAACGCAGCAGTCAAGAAGAAGCCCACTGCATTGTGGCCGTACCACCATTGGGTCATCGCATCTTGTGCACCAGAGAATAAGCTGTATGACTTCATTGAGAACAAGCTGACTGGCACTGCGAGGTTATTGAAGGTATGTAGAAGGGCCGTTGCTAAAATGAAAGCAAGATAGAACCAGTTAGCTACGTAGATGTGAGGCTGTTTACGCTTCATCAATGTACCAACAAACAATACAAGATAAGCGACCCAAACCACTTCAATTAATAAGTCGATTGGCCATTCCATCTCAGCGTATTCACGACCTTGTGTATAGCCTAATACATCGCCCAATGCTGCTAGGACAATGATCGTTTGCCAACCCCAGAATGTGAAGCTTGCCAAACCGCTACTAAATAAGCGCGCCTGACAGGTACGTTGCACGATGTAATACGACGTTGCAAACAACGCGCTACCACCAAAACCAAAAATCACTGCACCTGTGTGAACAGGACGCAAGCGACCAAAAGTAATGTATGGAATATCGAAGTTTAATGCAGGGAAAGCAAGTTCAGAGGCGATATACACGCCAACCAACATCCCTACTACGCCCCAGACCAAAGTCATGATGGCAAACTTTCGAATCACGTCATAGTTGTATTGTTCAGTATTTGTAACACTCGCAGTCGTCATAACCACGTCTCCTAAAACTAAAATGATTAACTTAAAACCTTCTACTGCTTACTACGTTTTACAAACTTAATCACAAATCTGCTTGAATTACATGATCTGCTTTAAGTCGCTTGCAATTTCATTTGGCTTTTGGCCGTATTTGAAATAAATCCTTATTTTTCCTTCTTTATCATAGACAAAACTTCCTGCACTATGATCAATCGTGTAGCCAGATTTACCAGCTTCCACCTGCTTTTCAGAAAACACTTTGTAGGTTTTCGCTGTTTCAGCAATCTGCGCAGCATTGCCATAAAGCCCTACAAAACGCTTATCAAAACTTGGCACATATTTCGCCAACACTTCCTGGGTATCACGCTCCGGATCAAGTGTTATAAAGATCACTTGAACTTTATTGGCCTCTTCGCCAAGCAGCTTCATTGCATTCGCCATATCTGCCATCGTGGTTGGGCAGACGTCAGGGCAATGTGTGTACCCAAAAAACAGCACTACCGTTTTACCTAGATAATCCTTCAACTGACGCTTTTCGCCCTGATGATCTAGTAAATTAAAATCTTTAGCGAAGTCAGCACCGGTGATATCAGTCCCAACTAGCGTCGCCTTGGGCTTATTATCTGCGCCACAAGCACACAAACACAGCGCCAACACCATCCATAAAATCTTTTTCATACGTCACTCACTTTATAAACAACCGCACAAACCCAGTGATCGGCAAAGTGACATGTTGCGAGAATGAGGCAAACGAATACTAGTCGCTTTGACATAAATCAAGTCATCCCCAACAAACACACCAAAATACGCTTCAAGACTTATAGCACGTCTAATTGGCGCACGTGATTTTAATCATAACCAACAGGATGAATTGTTAATAATTGTAAATAGCAGACCATAAACAGCACTAAAAATTCATCGGCCGTTAATTTTTTTAAACAAAACTCATAAAAAATAAAGGCTTTTCTCATTCCGTCTATTCAGCACGCGGCCTAGCGTTTACAATTGAGCTTTTTTGCACGTTGGAGAATTAACATGGCAGTAGCCAAATCGATGGCTGACCGTGACGGTCTTATTTGGTACGACGGCAAGATGGTGGATTGGCGCAGTGCGACAACCCACGTGCTCAGCCACACATTGCATTATGGCATGGGTGTGTTTGAAGGCGTGCGTGCATACAAGACTGATAAAGGGACTGCGATTTTCCGCTTGAAGGAACATACCGACCGACTTTTTCGCTCAGCCCATATCTTAGGGATGAAAATGCCTTTTGATAAAGCGACCTTAATGGAAGCGCAAAAAGCAGCCGTACGCGAAAATAATTTAGAGTCCGCTTACATGCGTCCAATGGCTTTTTACGGTCCAGAAGCCATGGGTATTTCAGCAAAAACATTATCAACACATGTCATCGTCGCAGCTTGGACTTGGGGCGCTTACATGGGTGACGAGGCGATTCAAAACGGCATCCGCGTTAAGACATCCTCTTTCTCACGTCACCATGTCAACATCACGATGTGTAAAGCAAAAGCAAACGGCAATTACATGAACTCAATCTTAGCGCATCAAGAAGCGGCTCAAGATGGATACGATGAGGCTTTATTATTAGATGTAGATGGTTTCGTGGCCGAAGGTTCAGGCGAAAATGTCTTTATAGTGCGTAATGGAAAATTGATTACACCAGATCTGACGAGCGCACTTGAAGGAATTACCCGCGACACTATCGTCCAATTAGCTGGCGAAATTGGATTACAAGTAGTTGAAAAACGCATTACTCGCGATGAAGTTTACTCAGCTGACGAGGCCTTCTTTACGGGAACCGCTGCAGAAGTCACGCCAATTCGTGAACTTGATAACCGTGCAATCGGCGAAGGTAAGCGCGGCCCAATCACAGAAAAATTACAAACCATGTATTTTGATATCGTCAAAGGCAAGTCAGCAAAGCATGCCCATTGGCTCACATTAGTTTAATTCACATGATGCGTATTTAAGGAAACACTGCATGGCCAAGGACAACAAAATCATTGAAGTTAGTGCAAAGGATTTACCACTTCACTGCCCAACGGCTGAAGTGGCCTTGTGGTGTTCACATCCCCGTGTCTTTTTAGACTTATCAGAGACCGGTCATGCAAACTGCCCTTACTGCGGCACCCAATACAAACTTAAGGCTGGCGAGTCAGCGGGCCACCACTAGGCAAGAAGCTTTTTAAGCTCCACATCAGGACCCCATAGTGCACGGATGACGTTCTGTGCCTCGTCTGCATCGCTATTGGACCAAAAAGAAGCCTCCCCAAGATTGGTCGATTGATTCAGCAACGCTTTTTCTTGCAAACGATTTCGCAAGTGCTTAGCGACCGCAGCCCCGGTATCAATCAATACAACATCTGGCCCGACTAAAGATTCAATCATTGCACGGACAAAGGGGTAATGGGTGCATCCTAATACAATCGTATCCGCCTTAGCCTCGAGGAGTGGCTCAACATAGCGTTTTAACAACGCTAAAGTGGATGCATTATTCAATTCACCCTTTTCAACACATTCGACTAGCCCGAGACAAGCTTGCGTCACCACTTCAGTGCCCTGTCCATAATGTTCAAGCAAGGCTGCAAACTGAGCACTTTTCAACGTGCCGCTTGTAGCAAGCACTCCTACAACGCCCGTTTTTGTCGCTGCAACCGCAGGCTTCACGGCCGGCTCCATTCCAATAATGAGCAAATCAGGATAGCGCTCACGTAATCCTGCCACTGCAGAGGCGGTAGCAGTATTGCAAGCAACCACCAAAGCCTTTGCACCTTGATTGATTAAAAAATCAGCAAGTTTAAAGCTACGCGCCTGAATGAATTCTGCAGTTTGATTGCCATAGGGGGCGTATTTAGAATCCGCCAGATAAATCAGATTTTCATGAGGCATTAACTCACGAATATGTTTGAGTACCGATAGGCCGCCAACACCGGAATCAAAGACTCCGATAGGGGCATCAAGTGAATGAAACTTAATTTGCATGCGCTAGAGTTTAGCCGAACTGACACCAGAATGTCATTTTCTATCATCAGCATCAGTTACAATAAGACGTAAATAGAAAGTAATTAGGACAATGAGATGGCAAACAGACTGAGTAAAATATATACCCGAACAGGCGACAACGGCACGACCGGCCTAGGTGATGGATCACGTGTCAATAAAGATAGTCTTCGTATTGATGCGCTAGGTGATGTGGATGAGCTGAATGCTGTGATCGGCATCTTGTTAACCGAACCACTTCCTGAACTCATTCGAAGCACCTTGGATGATGTGCAGCATGACTTGTTTGATGTGGGCGGCGAAATCTGCATTCCTGGTTACACCATGCTCAAAATAGAACGTGTCACCATGTTAGAAAATGTGCTCGATGAACTTAATGAGACGCTAGAATCATTAAAAGAATTCATCTTGCCCGGAGGGACTCGTGCATCAGCCTATTGCCATCTAGCTCGCACAGTTTGTCGACGTGCTGAACGATCAATGATTAAACTTAATCGTGATGAAACGGTAACTGTGATTTCATTGCAATACATTAACCGCTTATCAGATTTATTATTTGTGATGTGTCGCAGCATCAACCACGCGTCCAACGTGGCTGATGTCTTATGGCATAATAAAACTTAAATTAAGCACAAAAGAGCTTCAACACTGAATGATTAAAAAATTACTGCAGCGGGTATTTTCAAAAAAAGACAAACCCGCCAAGCATGAAGTTGCAAAGCAAAATGGCCACACAAAAAAACGTGTCGACACTAGCGGCAAACGCATCTCTAACCAAACCCATCGCATCGACCGTCGATTACTTAGCACTGCAGCGATCAAAACAACCGAAGGTTTGCAAAAAGCCGGGTTTGAAGCCTATGTTGTCGGCGGCGCTGTCAGGGATTTGCTTCTAAAAAAACGTCCTAAGGATTTTGATGTTGCTACGGACGCCACGCCTGAGCAGGTCAATCGAGTTTTTCGTCGCTCTCGGATTATTGGACGTCGTTTTAGACTTGTCCATGTGATGTTTGGTGATGAGACCATTGAAGTCTCCACTTTTCGGGGCAGTCATTTAGGCGATACTGACGACAATCAAGTCGCTGATTCTGGAAGAATTCTGCGCGACAACGTTTTTGGCAATCAAGAAGAAGATGCTGTCCGCCGCGACTTTACGGCTAACGCTTTATATTACGACCCTGCCACAGAAGACATTCTAGACTTTCATAACGGGGTCGCCGATATTCAAGCCGGCATCTTGAAAATGATCGGTGATCCAGTCACACGCTACCGTGAGGATCCAGTTAGGATGCTTCGCGCTGTCAGACTTTCAGCCAAGCTAGGGCTAAAAATAGACCCTAATACAGAGTCTCCAATCCCTAAATTAGCAGAACTGCTAGGCGATGTTCCACCATCACGTTTATTTGATGAAATGCTTAAACTGTTTTTATCAGGCCATGCGATTCAAAGTGCAGTCCAACTCAGGAAACATGGTTTGCACCATGGATTACTGCCTTTGCTAGACGTAGTGCTTGAGCAGCCAATTGGCGCTAAATTTGTAAACTTAGCGCTAAAAAATACTGACGCCCGTGTGCTTGCTGAAAAGCCTGTTTCTCCAGGCTTTCTATTTGCAACACTGCTTTGGCATGAGGTTTTAGTAGCCTGGCAACGCTATCAAAAACAAGGCAATCGACCCATTCCTGCGCTTCACATGGCCATGACCGAAGTTAGTGATATCCAAGCTGAAAAACTTGCCATTCATAAACGCTATAGCACCACCATGAAAGAAATATGGGGCTTGCAACCGCGCTTTGAAATGCGTGTGGGCAAGCGCCCTTTTGGCTTACTTGAACATCCTCGTTACCGCGCAGCTTATGACTTCCTATTGCTGCGTTGTGAATCCGGCGAAGTGGATATGGAGCTTGGAGAATGGTGGACGAAGTTTGCAGAGGCACAGACTGAAGAGCGCTTAACTCTCTTAAATACTGTTCCGCCAAGTAACAATCCAGAACCAAGATCTCGCCGTCGCCGTAGAAGAAAACCTAGCGCATAAACATGCATCAAGCTTTTATCGCGCTCGGCAGCAATCTGCAAAATCCGCAGGAACAAATCCAGTTTGCATTACAGACA
>CAIVUE010000129.1 GCA_903909015.1 uncultured Methylophilaceae bacterium | reverse complement strand
CATACAACACCAGCAACAGATGTGGTTTTTTCATAAAATGTATGACCGTTATTTGCTCCGCCAACGCGATGATCATCAACGTCAAATTGAACTTGGCTATGCCTCAATCCGCCATGTAAATCAAGTGGTTCAGCTATACTCCATTGGGCTTGAATGTATTGATCAAAATTATGCCCAGAGTCTGTTTCAAGGCGTGATATAGTTGAAGTGACCTTTCCGCTTACGGCAGAAATATCTAGTCTGTCATCGGTCATGTAACCCACAGCTATCCCTGATGATATAGAGTATTTTCTATTTAAAAATACGCCCATGTTTGTCCATCTTAAATCTGAGCCGAAGAAATCGCGGCTAATGCTACTTGCTTTTCCTGCTGTTCCAGAAGTGCTTCCATCCGTTGGTAGGTATTGAATATTATTTCTATGCCCACCATAGACAACAAAATTTAACAGATTGTTCTCATTAAGAGAGTGCTCAATATTGATCCCAACTTGTGTATTTTCTTTATGCACTCTTGCATTTGTGGTTAACGCACCAGGTGGCGCAATTGTAGACTTTGTAAATGCATCACTTCTTTGTAATCCCATTGGGTCTTCTGCTGTTAGATTTATGTATTCTGCCAAGAAATTAATTTTTGTGCCTTGGTCAAGAATAATTCCAAACTTTGCTGTTCCTTGATCTTTGCTTGCGCCACTGTGTTGACGATAGCCATTAGTTTCGTATTTTGAGTAATCTAATAGATAACCCACACCATTAGCTGTCCCAGTAGTGCTTAGATCTTCTTTTCTTGTGCCGTAGCTACCGGACGTGAATGATGCACTAATTTCTTTTTCTTGAGGGGGTGTTTCTGTGAATAACTGAATGACGCCTCCAGATGAACTTCCATAAAGTGCCGAAAATGGCCCTCGCATAACCTCAATAGATTTGAGTGTTCCGATGTCCACATTGCCTGGCTGGCCAATGCCATCGGGCATTGTTAAAGGAATTCCATCAACAATTAATCTAACTCCTCTTACACCGAAAGCTGAACGAGCACCAAATCCACGAGTTGAAATTTGAGTGTCTTGCGCAAACTGACCGCGAGACTGGGCTGTTATTCCAGGGACGCTGATTAAGCTTTCTGCAAGAGAGATTCCCATTTTGCCATCTTGAATATGGGATTTATCAACAACATCAATGGAAACTGGTAAGTCAAAACTGTTTTGTTCTACCCGAGTAGCGGTAACAACTACTGGCGATAGTTTTAATCCAGGGGCGTAATTCTCATCGGCCCAGCTATTATTTACAAAGCTGTATATGCCAAGAATGGCTAAAGGTATAATTTTAGTTGAGTTCATTATTCAGTTACTTTTTGGCGGATTTATAAAAGGGTCGAATCATATTGCAAAACAAGTGACTTGAACATAATGATTTTCATTAGATGTAACAAGATCATTACATTTTTTCTCATAAATGGAGTCTATTTTGGCAGTTCTTGGATTTAATCATTACAACTTGCGGGCAGAGCGTTTTATGATGGAACAGCTAAAGGTCTTTTATCGAGATGTTGTTGGTCTCCAGATTGGTGAACGCCCTCAATTAACGAGTTTTGGGTACTGGCTGTATGCAGGTAAAAAAGATGTGCTACATTTGTCCGAGGCAAAGCCTGAGGAAAAGCGTAAAGAAAATGTGGCAACAACATTCGATCATGTCGCTTTTACTGCAACAGATTATTCCGCAACAATCTCCCGTTTAGAAAAGCTAGGCATTCAATTTAGAACGCGTGAAATTGCAGATGCGGGGCAAAAGCAGATATTCTTTAGCGATCCTGCTGGCAATGGCATTGAGCTCAATTTTTCTTAACTAGGCTACTAAATAACGCCATCGAACAATTGTACTTTTACCGTGGCTCCAGCTTCCACGTTTCCGATATCATCGTTAAGCACAATAAAACAGTTGGCTTGGGACATAGAGCTTAAGACTCCTGAGCTTTGATTGCCTGTTGTCTTTACTTCCCAGTTACCGTCTTCACTCGCGAATAAAATCCCACGTTGGAACTCTGTTCTGCCTTTGAGTTTTCTAATGGGTGTTGTGCAAATAACATTGAGCATTGGTGTGGGTGCAGGATTGGGCTGACCCATTAATACAAGCATGGCTTGTCGCACAAATTGGTAAAACGTCACCATCACAGCGACTGGATTGCCGGGTAACCCAAAGTAATGGGCGTTTCCAATTTTGCCAAATGCAAGTGGACGGCCTGGTTTCATGGCGATTTTCCAAAACAGTACCTGTCCTAGTTTTTGGAGAAGCTGTTTCATGTAATCTGCTTCGCCAACAGATACGCCGCCACTTGTTAGAATGACATCAGAACTTTCTGCTGCTTTGATTAATGTTTTTTCTAGCAATAACGGATCGTCTGGAATTGCGCCAAGATCTTGTATTTCTACCCCCATGCGACTCAGTATGCCAAATAATGTGTAACGGTTACTGTCGTAAACTTGACCCGTTTCTAGAGTACTTCCAATGCTAGCAAGCTCATCCCCTGTGGAAAAAAAGCTTACGCGTAATTTTCGATAGACCATCACTTCACCGATGCCAAGTGAGGCAATAAGGCCTAAGTCAGCTGGACTTATGCGATGCCCAATATTAAGAACAACCTGCCCCGCCTGAAGATCTTCGCCCGTCAACCGAACATTAGCGCCACGCGTCGGAATGTCTTTAAATTGAATCGAGTCATCAAGAGTTTCAACGCGCTCTTGTGCAATAACAGTATCTGCGCCAATTGGAATTGCTGCACCAGTCATGATCCTGACACAGGCACCTTTTACAAAACTCCCCGTCAATGGATTGCCAGCAAAAATTGCGCCGGTGACCTTTAGACGGGTTAATCCCTCGTTTAAATCACCTGCATTGAAAGCATACCCATCCATGGCTGAATTGTCATGATTGGGTACATTATGCGTTGCTCGAATGTCTTGAGCTAATACACGTCCCAAAGCTTTATGCAGGTTAATACTTTCCTTGTGCTCTACTGGGTCTAAGAAACTTTTGATGTACTGCCTTGCTTGATCAACAGGCATTGAATTTGGATCATAGTCATCGCAGGGGGTCGTGTTGTTTGCTAGTTCAATCAGTGATTTTTTAGTGGTCATTTTTTGAGCCAAATATTAATAAACGTTGCGATAGCGTGTATATCATTAAGGTCGATTTGTGGTGTTTCAATCGGCAAGGCAGTATCCGTTGCGATGGCGATAATGTTGTTGTCATCAGTTGCTAATAGAGGGGTGCCGAATGCCGAACGATGGACTTCAATTTTTGGAATAGCTTCGTGTTTGAAGCCCTCAGCTAATACAAGATCAGTCAAATTACTATCCATCTGTGCTAATAGATGGGCCAGGTTTGGCTCATTGCTATGGTTTGGAGTGCGCGCTAACTCTGTCATTAAAGCCCACCGGTTGCGGGATCCGATCATCATTTGAACAGCGCCCGCTTGGCGAAGCCGATAGCTATCTTTACCCTCATGATCAACATCAAAATCATGATGAGCATGCTTGATCACTGAGATTCGTAGCCCTTGAGAGATTAAAGCAGGAATGAGTTGGGTCAATAAAGTAGTCTTGCCTATGCCGCTACTGTGAGCACAAAAACCTAATACTGGAATTTTATTTAACGCGTTCAAATCTTACTTTCAAGATCTTTTAATTCTTCTGGGGTGTTGATGTTTAAAAATGCAGATGAATTGTCATCGAAGGGGACTTCTATGTAAGCATGTTTTTTTTGCCACTCATCGACTTTTCTGCCCCCAGATTTTAAATACAATTCTAAGTCTTGAGCTAAATTTGCGCGACATAAGCAAAACACTGGGTGATGTTGTGAGCCTGTTTTGGCAACGGCAATGTTTGCATGATCTTTCATTAAAGCTTGCATTAAACGCGTTGCGAGGTCATCTGCGAGCAACGGAGAATCGCATGGTACGCTAAGAACAAATTCAGTATTTGCTGCCTTCATCCCCGCGTGAAGGCCTGCTAATGGCCCAGAAAAATCTGATATTTCGTCATGAATAACTGGGAGCCCATAAGTTTTATAAGACTCAATTTCACGATTAGCATTAATCAAAACAGTGGCGACTTGAGAACTGAGTCGTTGAATGACCCAGTTGATCATTGTTTCACCTAGAAAGGGCATCAGGCCCTTATCAACCCCGCCCATGCGTCTAGATTTTCCGCCTGCGAGAATGATGCCAGTGATTTTTTCTTTCATCAATTAGCCACCTGTATGTGACATAAATCTAACCACTGCTGGAGCCCCTCTTTTTAGGTCAAAGTCATGCCCTAAGGGTTTAATTTTCATGCTCTCAAGAATAGCGTTGATCAGTGGTTGATCATCATTCGGATGTGCTCTTAAGATCGGCATTAATTCGATTTTATCTTCTTGGCCAAGGCATAGGTATAGTTCACCTTTGCATGTAATTCGAACTCGATTGCATGCTTCGCAAAAATTATGGCTATGCGGCGAAATGAAGCCAATTTTTGTGCTGGTGTTTGCTACATTCCAATACCTCGCAGGACCGCCAGTATTTAATGCGCTACTGACGAGCGGATAATGTTTTTGAAGGGTGGCTAAGGTATCTGAATTGCTTACATATGAGTTCTCACGGGAGTGCTCTACCAAGCCGATTGGCATTTCTTCAATGAATGAAATATCAATGTTTTCCCTGATTGCATATTGGACCAAGTCCAGCGTTTCATCATCGTTAATTCCACGCATCAGTACAGTATTTAATTTGATATTTTCAAAACCTACTTTTTTTGCAGCGCTGATACCACGTAAAACTTTATCGAGATCTCCAACGCGAGTGATCTTGCGAAAACGTTCAGGATTTAAGCTGTCTAGGCTGATGTTGATTCGCCGAACGCCAGAGTCTTTGATCGCTTGCGAATGATGCTCAAGCTGTGAGCCATTTGTGGTGGTGACAAGCTCACGGACACCAGATAATTTGCCAATTTCCTCAAATAACCAGATCGCATTCTTGCGGACAAGAGGCTCGCCACCGGTAATACGCACTTTGCTCACGCCAAGTGAAACAAAAGCTTTGGTAATTCTATAGCACTCTTCAAGTGTCAGAACTTCGTCTCTTGGAAGAAATTCGATATTCTCACTCATGCAGTAGGTACAACGAAAATCGCAGCGATCGGTAATAGACAGACGAATGTAGTCTACTTGTCTTCCAAATGCATCGATGAGTGTATTTTGGTTTGAGAGCATGGCGCTGTATGTGTTAGCTAAGCATTGGATATTAAGGCTTTGTCCTAATACTTACAATGCTATTCAAATTGTGGATATAGCCCTAGCTAATTTTTTGAAAGAGCCGGAATTTCTCATATCGGTCGGCTGCCCGCTTGCCCTTCCAGATCATCTTCCAGTCTTGACCAGGATTAATTTGCTCATGCGTTTTGTCTTCTTGAATCAAATATAAATCACAGCTTAATTCCGCAGATTTTCTGACTGGGGTGACGTGTAAATTAGTGTAGTAGTTCAGCAGCGCTTGTTGCGGCTGACCAAATCCAGTGCTATTAATGCAACTGTATTTGGAGGGCAACGCTTTTTCTAGACTAAGCATGACGTCTTTATAATTTTTAGCTGAATCTATCATTGGCAACCACAAGGCCATCAACAAACTCCATGCCATGGTGATGCCAACTGCCCAATCTGTGACGGCTGCTCGATTGGAGCGTTTTGCATTGATAGTAATTGCCCAAATGACCGTAACGAATAGGGCGATAATCAATGCTGGAATATTAATGTGCGCTTCAGATAAGCCAGAAAGGATATGCATTCTTGCTGAAAGTTTAGCTGGATGGCCTGTCATGATGGCAATCCAGCCCAGCCAAATTAGAATGCCCATTAATCCGAATAATATGAGGCCAAACCAATTGAGTGCCCCAGCAGCACCCCGTTT
>CAIVUE010000128.1 GCA_903909015.1 uncultured Methylophilaceae bacterium | reverse complement strand
TTGGTGCATGGTTAGGCTTCGTTGCTTTTGTGGGTAATCATGCGTGTAGTCTTAGCCTTTCTTTAGGGCCCCGATAGCCCAATGGCAGAGGCAGAGGACTTAAAATCCTCCAAGTGTGGGTTCGACCCCCACTCGGGGCACGTTAATAATGTGGTGTTACTGCAATCCTATGTGCGATTGTGAGACCTTCCCCGCCAATGATGACAAGTATGAATGCCATCAGCAATAGAGATTTGTTTGACTTGGGAAGGTGTATGACCGTTATTCAAGCACCCCGTAGAACAACTAGTTTGGGATAGCTATCAACTCTTC
Source organism: uncultured Methylophilaceae bacterium (assembly GCA_903909015.1). Taxonomy (GTDB): domain Bacteria; phylum Pseudomonadota; class Gammaproteobacteria; order Burkholderiales; family Methylophilaceae; genus Methylopumilus_A. The sequence goes on along the minus strand of CAIVUE010000128.1, from coordinate 3,593 downwards.
TGTGATTTAAAGTAAGGTGTAGGTTTTGATAAAGGTAGGTCATTTACAACCCACTAAGAATTTTACTGTGCTTAGGTTATTTTCAACTCACTGGTTAGTCTCCTCTTTCTATATTTATCGTGCCGTACTATATGAAATGAGTAGATAGACACCATTTAGGTGACAAAATTGGTTGAAGTTGTTAGATTTGCCCTAAATGGAGGAATTGTGAAAGACATCAGTTTTTGGAGCACTCAAAAAGTCGTTCCGGTTGTGACAATTTATGATTCAAGCCAAGCAGTAAAACTTGCACAAACATTGATTGCAGCGGGGCTCAGTAAGATTGAAATAACGTTACGTACCGAAGCTGCATTGCAAGCAATAACGCTGATTGCACAAGAAGTTCCAGAAGCGATAGTCGGGGCAGGTACGGTCCTTAATACCTCTATGGCAGAAGAAGCACTTCATGCAGGGGCACAGTTTTTTGTTTCACCAGGTATAACGCCTTCGCTTTTACAATATTTTAAAGTAAGTAGTATTCCATTTTTGCCAGGTTGTTCTACGGTATCCGAAGCAATGTATTTATTAGAAAATGATGTGAATGTTGCTAAATTCTTTCCTGCGGAGGATTCCGGAGGGTTGAATTACTTAAAAAGTATCTCATCGGTTCTGGCAACCATGAAGTTTTGCCCAACTGGCGGTGTCAATGTTGGCAACTATAAGAATTATCTGGATTTACCTAATGTGGTGTGCGTGGGAGGTTCGTGGGTCGCACCATCGAAAGAAATTACCGCGAACAACTGGGAACTAATCGGAGCGCAAGCCCGAGCCACTCTGTAGAATTTTAAAGTAGTATAGACAACTTTTTGCATTTATGATAATTTTTGTCCATGAAGACCCAGCGAAAAGTAGTTGTAACTGGGAGTCGAGGTATAGCCGCTGGTTTAGTGGAAGCTCTCGACCGGCAGGGAGTTAATACTTTTGTATTAGGTGGGGAAGAATCTGAGGGCAGAGATCTGATGACACACGCTCCTAGTTTATTAGGTTTTGATCCCATTGATTTGCGTGATGAAGCGGCAGTAGAAGCTGGATTTCAGAGAGCCTCTGAATTACTTGGGCCTATTACAGATGTAGTTGCGATTGCTGGTGGATCTGGAAGAAGTTTTGGAGATGGTGCACTGCATGAAATTTCTCGTGAAGCATGGGATAAAACCATTGAGCTTAATTTAACAACTACATTTTTGACCGCGCGTGAGGCGTTAAAAGCATTAATGAAAAATGGGGGAGGATCATTGACCCTCACCAGTTCGGTGTTGGCAGCGTCACCATCGCCCGAATTTTTCCAGACACATGCATATTCGACTTCAAAGGCTGGCATCGCTGGGCTTACGGTGACATTAGCTGCTTCATATGTGGGAAGCAATATCCGAGTAAATGCAATCGCACCAGGATTAGTGGCCACTCCAATGGCAGCTCGGGCCGCTACCAATCCAGAAATAGTGGAATTTACCAAACACAAACAACCTCTGGCCGGGGCCCAACTTCCAATCTCAGATGTGGTAGATGGTTTTTTATTTCTGATGGAGAATAAGTCAATAACGGGTCAAATATTAACTATTGATGGTGGATGGTCCACTATTTCAGGTAGATAGGAAGAGATCGATGGCACATCCAAAATATTCATATGAGACAATTGCAAAGACTATTGACCATTCGTTGCTCAAGCCTGAAATGACAAGAGCTCAGGTAGCTGAAGGCTGCGAGATTGCGAAACAATACAATGTGGCATCTGTGTGCTGTAAGCCAAGTGACGTCAACTTTTGTGTTGAATTTCTTAATGGAACTGATGTTGCAGTAGGTACCGTAGTTGGATTTCCACACGGCTCCTCGGCTACAGCGACAAAAGTTTTTGAAACTCAAAAGGCAGTAATCGACGGTGCAACAGAGATTGATATGGTGCTAAACATTGGACTCCTTAAGTCCGGTGATTACGTCGAAGTTGAGCGAGACATTGCAGCTGTTGTGGGCGCTGCATCAGGAAAAATGGTCAAAGTAATTTTAGAAAATGCATATCTCACAGATGAAGAAAAAGTCATCGCATGTCAATTAACTGAAAAAGCTGGCGCTCAGTATGTGAAAACTTCAACAGGCTATGCACCGACAGGGGCAACATTAGAGGATGTTAGGCTAATGAAGAAGAGCGTATCGCCACATATCAAAGTAAAGAGTGCAGGGGGTGTTCGGACTCTGGATGCCTTGATAGATATGCTCGACGCTGGGGTAACACGTTCTGGAGCTACAACAACTTCTGTCATGTTGGACGAATATGTGACAAGATTTGGCCGTGACTAAGTTTTTAGGTTTGGATCTTGGTGGGACAAATATCAAAATCTGCGTGCTAGAAATTATTGATTTTGAATGTAGGGTGATTGAAAACCTTTCGATACCTACGGATGCATCAAAAGGCCCAGAGTATGTAGTGAATTTGTTAGCACAAACTGCTAATTACTATATCAACGAGAAGTATCATGATGTTGAGGCAGTTAGCGTTGCCGTTCCGGGGATTTTCAACCACGCAACAGGGGAAATACTTTTATTTCCGAACTTACCGGGCAACTGGGAAAACCAACCAATGAAAGCCCCGATAGCAGCGCTCTGCAATATTCCTGTTTTTATTTTGAATGATGCGAGGGCATTTTCATTGGCTGAAGCACATGCTGGCCAGGCAAAAGGCAAAAGCCCTGTTGCATGCATTGTCCTAGGTACTGGCGTTGGCGGAGGAATTGTGATTGATGGGAAAATTCACTTGGGGTCGACTCTTGGAGCCGGTGAAATTGGGCATCAAATTGTGAACCCTGAGGGGGAAATGTGTGGGTGTGGTGCTCAAGGCTGTGTTGAAACAATGGCATCAGCAAGTGCAATTTCAAGAGGGGCTGGAACCAATACTCCAGAAGAGGCCTTCGCCCGAGCTATGAGTGGTGATCGGAAAGCGATCGAGGCATTTGAAGAGGCAGCAAAGTGGCTTGGTATTGGTATTGCTAACGTCATGGCGGTTCTCTCTCCGGAAATTTTTATTATAGGAGGAGGTGTAGCGCAATCTGGTGATTTCTTTCTTAAACTAATTCTTAAGGAAGCACAAGAGCGATCAAAACTTACTCCAATAGATTCTATAAAAATAGTACCAGCAGCGTTAGGAATTTACGCAGGTTCAATAGGTGCCGCGTTAAACGGTGTGATAAATGCAGGCGCTAAATTCAACCTGATATCCACAACGTAACGTGTTGCAACATATGCTGTTTCTGTAAATTCAAGTGGATTGCCATCTATATCTTCGATAATTCTTGTCTCTATTAATAACGGCGACTTCACGGAGATTTCTAAATATTTGGCCTCAGATGCGCTGGCTACCCGAGCACTTAACCAACCATTTGCTACGATTGGAGCAAGTCCAATATGCCGAAGTGCCTCGTGAAGTGATCCGTTCTCTAAATCATATTTTAGGACTTCACTCGCCGCAGGGACAAGGGCTACACGTTCTAAGGCTAATGGTCTGTTATCTGCTAAACGAATTCTTTTAACAACAATACATTTGGCATCTTTGCCTAAACTTAGAG
>CAIVUE010000127.1 GCA_903909015.1 uncultured Methylophilaceae bacterium | reverse complement strand
GCGCGCTTCATCGATATCTTTACCTGTCGCTAAGGTCACACCCATACGACGACGCTCAAAAGACTCAGGCTTACCAAATAGTCTAATATCTGATTCAGGAACGGCCAAGGCTTTTTCAATGCCCTCAAAGCTTAGGTTTTTGCTGTCTATACCGCCATAAATGACTGCACTAGCACCGATACTGCGAATTTCAGTGTTTACAGGTAGACCTAAAATTGCACGTGCATGCAATTCAAATTCATTAAAACGTTGAGTTGCCATGGTCACCATGCCGGTATCATGAGGACGTGGACTCACTTCAGAGAACCAAACATGATCTCCTTTCACAAACAATTCCACTCCAAACAATCCTAAACCACCAAGATTATCTGTGACCGCTTTTGCAATTCGCTGAGCTTCCAACAATGCATTTTTAGTCATCGCTTGTGGTTGCCAGCTTTCCACATAGTCACCTCGTTTTTGCAAGTGCCCAATCGGCTCACAGAATGAAGTGACAACTTCACCTGCTACATTTTTTGATCGAATAGTCAGAAGCGTAATTTCGTAATCAAAATCAATCTGCCCTTCAACGATTACGACTCCTTGATTTACCCGACCACCAGATGCAGCATAGTCCCATGCAGCATTAACTTCACTAGCATTAGTAATACGAGATTGGCCTTTACCTGAAGACGACATGGTTGGCTTAATAAAGCATGGATATCCAATACCGCCATCAATGGCACCTTGTAACTCTTTTAAACTGCGAGCAAACGCATACGGCGAAGTAGGAAGATTTAATGTCTCACCCGCAAGACGACGGATACCTTCACGGTTCATCGTCAATTGAACAGCACGAACCGTTGGGATGACTTGCGACAACCCAGCTTCTTCAATACTAGCCAGTGTTTGTGTATTTAAGGCCTCGATTTCAGGCACGATTAAATGCGGGCGCTCTTGTCTGACCAAGTTCATCAAAGCTTGATCATTGGTCATATCAATTACATATGCACGATGAGCAACTTGATGTCCTGGTGCATTTGCATATCGGTCAACGGCTATCACCTCTGCACCTAAGCGCTGCAAAGCGATGATGACCTCTTTACCTAATTCGCCACTGCCAAGAAGCATGACACGCGTTGCATTAGGACTTAAAGGGGTGCCGATTTCCATGAAGAACTCCGATAAAGGTGGGTTTGAATATAGATAAATTTTAACATGAAGCAGAAGCCAAACTTAATGTGAATGTCTGCTTAAGATCAAATAGGCGTTAAAAACGGCTCACTAGGAGCCGTTTTTAACCGACAAATCTAATTTAATCTAAGTCTACTTTTGTGGAGCTAGTTTTTGGTTTGTCAAATTCGTATGTAATACCAATCCAACCTGCTCTTGGTGCACCTGGCGTTTGAAATTGGGTATTATTCCATGCGCTTGGGGCGTTATTCCAAGTACCGCCCCTGCCAAACTCATTGACCCCAAGTTGTCCGAAAGTAGCGTAGTTTCGATCAAATAAGTTTTGAACTTTGGCGAACAATTTCCAATTTTCATTAATACTGTAATGGCTATCTAAGTTAACAACAGAATATCCAGGGATTTTGCCATGCACATCCTGATTATTCTCATCCCCTCGCGCATAACGGCTTGAAGTTGTGATGATATTACTTCCTACTGTCCATGATGGTGTAATTTCATAGCCAATACGAAGCTTGAATGTGTGATGAGGAACGCCAGGGATACGGTTGCCTTTATTGACTTGGATTAATCCAGGCCCATTTAACACAGCAGCTACTGCTTCCGAATTTGAACTAGATACAGCTTCAAAGGGTGTCTCAAAAGTGGCATCTACGTAACTATAGTTAGCTTGAAAACTAAGCTTATCTGCTTTGCTACTCATCCCCATTTCAATACCCTGGTGCAAGGTTTTTCCAACATTCTGGAAGTAGCCATTCCCTGAAGTGTTAGTTGCCATAAATTGAATATCATTATTATTCTCGGTGCGGAATAAACCAACGTTCCAATTTACATTTTTCATTAGGCGACCTCTAACGCCACCTTCCCAAGTTTTTGATACCACAGCTTCGAGATGTGGGTCACCACCAAAAGCATTAGGTAATGCACAAGGATGTGCAGGATCTGCACAAGATAGCTCAACAG
>CAIVUE010000126.1 GCA_903909015.1 uncultured Methylophilaceae bacterium | reverse complement strand
ATTCGAATTGGCTGTTGCCATCCTCATGGTCGAATGAATATAAATCCCATCCTAAACTATTCATCGCAGTCGCCATTTTGTCTAACCAAGTAAAGTTATCCATAAATGTGCTGACGTCATATGCAGCTTTAGCCAGTTTGTCATCAGGATTAGGTACACTTAAACTGCCATCGGCATTTTGCTCAAACAAATAAATTTCGCATTCAATGCCCAGATTCATACCGAAGCCCATTTTTTCAGCTTCTGCCAATACATTTTTAAGAGCAACACGCGTGTTCAGCGGATATGGGTTGCCTTGAAAGTAGTTGTCAGCTGGCATCCAAGCGACTTTAGTTTCCCAAGGTAATTGAATAATTTTATCTAAGTCTGGGACCGATGTAATTTCATCATCGCTTGGCCCTTGGCCTAATCCATCTAATGCATAACCTGTATAGCGTTCTGAGCCGTTAGCCATTTGTGGCAAGTGATCAATCGGCACGACTTTGCCTTTAGGAATGCCATGGATATCTACATAAGCGCCGATACAATATTTGACACCTTTTTCTTTAAGATTAAGTTCAATATGCTTAACTTCTGCTGCTGTTTTCATCGTTTGCTATCCTTAATTAATCGCTAAATGAATCGAAATATGAATATCCCAAAGGAGGATGCTCTTGCTTACCTTTTAAAACCGTATTACTTAAATCTTCGACCATCCAAGCAAACCATGTCTCGCCTTTTTCCTTACTTGAAAGACTAGGGCTGCCAGTGACGCCATTTAAACTGGTTCTATTCACCGGATGTGAAAACACCAAGCCTTCAGTGCGATCAGGGTCATCTGCCATTTTTAATTTTTCTATGCGCACCATGTCTGGCACAGTCGCTAACATGAGCGAAGTTTCTCCATCATTGGCATGCCAATCATCACCATCGGCATGCTGAAACTCTTTAGCACGTTTACTTAAGTGCGCTGTGTTGATGACCGCAATCATCATGTCATCATGACTCGCACGGAGCATTTCTAGAGCACAACGCAAGGGAGCAGCATTCGTAACGTGGGTATTAACAATAAACAAACGACGAACCCCACTGTGATAAGCCCAGTCGCCCATATCCTTAATTGTGTTGATCAGCGTAATCGGCTGAAGTGCGATCGTGCCAGGCCATTTCTGACTGTGCCCTATCGAGCATCCATAAGGCATTGTGGGCAACATGGGGACCTGAGTTTTTTCTGCAACTGCTTTACACAAAACGTCCGCGAGCACGAAATCCATTCCACAACCCATATGCGGTCCATGCTGCTCGGTCGCGCCAATGGGCAAAATAGCTGAAAAATTAGCCGCTACTAACTTGGCAGGTAATTCATCCCAAGTGGTTTTAGACCATTCCATTGTCATTGCATTACTCCACGTTATCAGCGACGTTTACAAAACGAATCATGCGCTGTTGAATCGGCTCTTCTGTTGATTCCTGCTCTTCATGCGGATGAATCAAAGCCTCTAATCTTGCTTTAGTCGCCAAGAACTCAGGTGAATTGGCTTGACTTAACTGACGAGGACGAGGTACAGGAACCTCTATGAGCTCCATCACTTCTCCTGGATGCGCTTTTAATACCAAAATACGGTCTGCCAAGAAAATCGCTTCATCCAAGTCATGGGTAATGAATACAACCGTAATATCAATGTTGCGCCAGATCTCAAGCAGATGGGCTTGCATTTTGGAACGTGTTTGTGCGTCCAGCGCCCCAAATGGCTCATCCATGAGCAAAATGCGCGGTTGATTGACCAGCGCTCTTGCGATGGCGACTCGTTGTTTCATCCCACCGGAGAGTTCATGAGGGTAAGCATTAGCAAACTTCTCTAGACCAACCAATTCAAGCCACAACTCAGCTTCAGGCCCTGCTTGATTTACGCCCATGCCGTTCAT
>CAIVUE010000125.1 GCA_903909015.1 uncultured Methylophilaceae bacterium | reverse complement strand
AGGCGAATAAATCTTGGCTAATGTAGATCTGTCAAAACCAGATTTTGCAAAGAACGTTTCATTCTTAAGCCACACTGATCAAGGTGGTCGTGCCGATGGCATGCAACTTATGGTCCATAAGGGCTATGCATACGTCGCCCATATGTTTTCAAATGGATTTTCTGTTATCGATGTGCGAGATCCTCGAACTCCGAAAACTGTAAATTTCATACCATCCCCACCGAATACTTGGTCAACCCACCTACAAACGGCTGACAATTTATTGCTTATTATCAATGCTGCAAATTTATTTGCCCATAAGGCATTTGCAGATGAGGCAAGTTACTACGGGCAATCGATTGGTGAGATCTTTGCAAAACAGCCAGTTGATTACACAGCCGGTATGCGGGTCTATGACATAAGCAATCCAGAAGAACCGCGTGAAATTGGTTTCTTGCCGATCGATGGAGTCGGTACTCACCGGATTTGGTACACCGGAGGACGTTGGGCATATGCATCTGCACTCCTCAAAGGCTTCGCCGATTTTTGCTTAATTACCATTGATATGGCTGATCCAACTAAGCCCACAATTGCTGGTAAGTGGTGGATCCCCGGTCAAAATCTTGCTGCAGGTGAAAAACCATCCTGGGATTCAAATAAGTGGCGCTATGGATTGCACCATGCGCTAGTAGCTGGCGACTATGCATTCGGTGCATGGCGTGACGGTGGAATGACAATTATTGATGTGAAAGATCGAGCAAAGCCAGAGTTGATAGTCCATAAAAACTGGGCCCCTCCTTATATGGGCGGCACGCATAGTCCTTTGCCGCTAATGGATCGCAATCTGTTATTGGTAGCAGACGAAGCTGTTGCAGATAATGCAGAAGATGGCATTAAGAGAACTTGGGTATTTAATATTGAGGAAATCTCAAACCCGATTTCAATTTCTACTCTCCCTATTCCCGAAGAAGCTGATTACGTCAGTAAGGGTGGCCACTTTGGTACACATAACCTTCATGAGAATCGCCCGGGCTCATTTGTCAGCAGCGAAATCATCTTTGCTACATACCAAAATGCGGGACTACGTGTCTATGACATCTCAAATCAATATCAGCCAACAGAAATTGGAGCTTGGGTTCCGCCGGCTCCAGAGAAGATGTATGACGTAAGGCCAAATAGACCACAGGTGATTCAAAGCGCAGATGTCTTTGTCAATTCTGAGGGAATCGCGTACATGACTGATTACAACGCCGGGCTTTACATCATGCAATTTAATGGTGCGTAAATGAGAAAAACTATTGGAAAGCTGCCGATCGCACTTTTTGCAATTGGCACTGGTGGATTTGGTATTGGCCTCACTGAATTTGCAATCGTTGGATTACTTCCTAATATCGCAAGAGACTTTTCTGTTTCAACAGCGAGGTCAGGCTTATTGGTATCGATGTACGCATTAAGCGTGGCAATTGGTGGAATATTTATAACAGTTTCAGTGACAAAGTATGACCGCAAAAAGGTTCTTATGTCACTCATGCTTTTGTTTATCGCCGGTAACTTGATATCAGGTGTAGCGAAAACTTTTGATGTAATGCTTATTGGCCGCGTGGTCTCAGCACTTTGCCATGGCGCCTTCTTTGGAATTGGCGCAGTAGTCGCAATTGGTTTGGTAGCGAGTGACAGAAAAGGAACAGCTATCTCAATAATGTTTGGTGGACTTACTGTTGCAAATGTTTTAGGCGTTCCCTTTGGTACATGGCTCGGACAAAACTTTGGATGGCGTTCAACTTTCATCACAATCTCGGGAGTTGGCGTCGTGGCACTAATGGGAATTTTCCTTTATGTCCCTAGTGATTCCCCAGAAGCTCTTAAAAGCCATTCCAGATCAGTTAAATATGAATTGCAGGCCTTTAAGCAACGTCAAGTTTGGTTTTCACTGCTTATAACTATTTTTGGTTTCGGTGGGATGTTTGGTGGGTTCACATATATTGCTTTTACATTAACCGAGGTAAGCGGCTTTGCTGAATCAACGATGCCAATTTTGTTGTTTTTATTTGGAATCGGTGTTTTTATTGGCAATTTTTATGGCGGAAAAGCAGCAGATCGAAATCTCAACAGAGCCATAACTGTTTCATTATCTTTGCTATTTGCAGTACTTGTCTTCTTTGCATTGACAGCAAATAACAAGGTTTGTGCACTTATTGGCCTAATACTTATGGGGGTCCTTGGCTTTGCTCCAGCAGCAGGGGTCCAGATGCGAGTGATGCACTATGCAAAAGATGCTCCGACTTTGGCTTCAGGGGCAAACATCGCTTCATTTAATATCGGAAATACCATCGGTGCTTGGCTAGGTGGCTTATTTATCTCACTTAACCTTGGCTATTCAGCACCGCTTTGGTCGGCGGCAGGAATAACCTTCCTCTCGCTGGTTACGCTTTTCATCGCTAATCTTGGCGAATCTAGTAAGGAGAAACAGTGAAAGAGGCTAATGCTCACCTAAAAGCTTTAATTGAAGGTTTGGGCGACTGGGGCTTAGAAGCTTTCGTCTACGTTCCTTCTTCACATTCTGCACCAGTCATCAGAGGGTTAGAAGCACGTGGCGTAAAAGCTGTCATGGCTAATAGGGAAGAAGAAGCGGTCGGCATAGCTGGTGGCATGGCACTTGCTGGTAAAAAAGTTGCAATAGTTATGCAAGATAATGGTTTTGGAAATGCGCTTACCGCCCTTGGTACTTTTGCAAATTCTTACCACACGGGATTCCCAATTTTTGCGAATACTCGTGGTGGATTGGGCGAATACAATTCTATGATTCATTCAATCTCTGAATCGGTACCTGATCTACTCAAGCGCTTGAGCATAAGAGTGGAAAATTTAGGTGTGAGTGATTCACCTGAAGTGTGGCGCTCATCAACACATGCCGTTGCAAAGCTAGCCCAGATTCAACGTAGACCAATTGTTACTTTATTCGAAGCTCTGCACCCTGGATTGGATATTGCATAATGGCAAAGATGACAAGAATCGAAGCACTCAAGGTAATTGATGCTGAATTTGCCTCTGATCCTCTCGTGATTACATGCGGTGCTACTGCAAGAGAGTTCGCATCATTTTCAAGGCGTCCTACTCACTTGCCACTTTTGGACTCAATGGGACTTACTACTCCGGTAGGACTTGGCATTGCACTCGGCTACACCGGCAATGTTGGAGTAGTTGATGGCGATGGCTCACTACTTATGGGCTTTAGCATCCTGCCTACATTGGCGGCTTATGGACCAAAGAACCTTACTGTGATTGTTTTAGATAATGGCCAGCATGCATCCGCGGACCTTTTTGAGTCTCAAGCGATGCATGTGAATATTGCGGGAGCGGCAAAAGGATTGGGTATTGAAACTTACGAATGCGAAACAGGGGACGACCTCAAATCAAATATCGCGAGAAGTAAAAATTCAAACTCTGTCACTGTGATCTTTGTGAAAATTTTACAGGGCAATACTCCTGGGATTCCATTTTTCCTCGCTGATCCTGCTCAGCTTGGTGCAAATTTTGCAGATGCACTCAAAAGCAAGTAAACAATGAAATCTTTACAGATCCATGGAAAGCTAGACATGCGTCTAGAGGAAGTACCACTATCTGAACCAAATCAAGAAGAAGTACGGATAAAAGTTAGCTTCGTTGGTATTTGTGGTTCTGATTTGCATTACTACTACGAGGGTGCAAACGGAGCATTTGTCGTAAAAGAGCCACTAACACCCGGGCATGAGTTATCTGGTGTAGTAGATGTAGACCCACAAGGAATTCTTAATAAGGGTACAAAAGTTACAGTGCACCCCGCTAAGTTTGGTCCGAGTAAGCCAGGACTTGAAGATGCAAAACATTTACGGCTAGGTGGAAGCTACCTTGGAAGCGCATCAACAACCCCACACACTCAAGGGGCCATGTCAGAATATTTAAATCTTGATCGAAGCATGCTGCGTGTAATTCCAGATGGATTGACACTTGAGAATGCAGCGCTAGCAGAACCATTAGCCGTTGGCCTACATGCAATAAATATCGCTGGTGGGGTAAAAGGTAAAAAAGTATTAGTTTCTGGCTCGGGCCCAATAGGGCTTCTAGCTGTAGCTGCTGCAAAACTTCAAGGAGCTGTGGAAATAATTGCCACAGATGTGCTCGATGGTCCATTAAGTCGGGCAAAAGATCTTGGTGCGACAAGCATTATTAAGATTGGTACAGAAGCAATCCCAGAGGAATACTTTGATGTTGTTTTAGAGTGCTCGGGTGCGCAAAGAGCTATTAGTGCAGCGATTAAGGCGTCGAAGCGCCTTGGCATCGTAGTTCAGGTTGGAATGCTCAGCGCGGGTGAGCATTCGATTGAATTAGCGCCTTTAATCTCAAAAGAAGTACAGCTCCGAGGCACATTCCGATTTAATGATGAAATAGATGACGCCATATTGGTCCTAGATCAAAATCCATGGATTGGAAAAGTGGTCACACATACATTTGAAATAAATGAAGCAATTAAAGGTTTTGAGGTTGCAAAAAATTCTCAAGAATCTGGCAAAGTACTAATTTCATTTGAATGACCTATAATTAAACTATGGAACATACAATTTGGTCGCAATGGGATGACTTAAGCGTCCCTAACGGAATAAAGAAGCTGAGCCCATCAAATTTTTCACTTGAAACTGATGACCTAAGCCAAATAACATTTTATGTTCCTCAATATATGGGTGGTCGAAAAGCCCTTGAGTACGTGCGGAAGATGCCAAACCTAAAATATTTACAAGTTCCAAATGCTGGATTCGATGATGCTCTGGAATTTTTAAATCCAGGCGTAGTCCTTTGTAATGCAAGAGGCGTTCACGATTCATCTACTGCTGAATTAGCCGTCGCACTTGCACTTGCCTCCCGACGAGGTTTTTATGATTTTGCGATTGCTCAAGCTAAAGGCGAGTGGGCCCATAAAAGATACCCGTCATTTAACGACAGTAAAATTGGAATAATTGGTGCTGGTTCAATTGCTAATACTCTGAAAAGTTACCTGGAACCTTACGATCTTGAGATTTTGATGTTCTCAAGGTCTGGACAAAATGGGTCGATTGCCATTTCTCAACTTGATTCTCATCTACCTAAGTTAGATTTTGTTTTTATCGTAATCCCGCTTAATGATGAAAGTAGGAATCTTTTTGATGCTAAGAAGCTTTCATTAATGAAGGACGGGGCAGTAATTGTTAACGTTGGACGTGGACCAATCATCAATACAGAGGCCCTACTCAAGGAGCTCAATTCCGGAAGAATTTATGCGGGCCTAGATGTAACAGATCCAGAGCCTTTGCCATCTGACCACCCATTATGGAAGGCAAAGAACCTCATTATCTCCCCTCATGTAGGAGGCAACTCAACTGCATTTGATTCACGTGGAAAAAAACTAATTGAATCACAATTGAAATTACTCATCTCAGGACAAGAACTAAATAATATTGTCGCTCACGGATAATTTATTTATCAGTCATTCTTTCAATTTCACGTGTGATAGCTGAAATATCCAAATCGCCATCACCATTTGCTAATAAATTCTTGTATAAAGAAGCAACTAGAGATGTAACAGGAAGCGTCGTGCCACTATCAATCGCAGCTTCTAGAGCATAATTTAAATCAGCATAAAGAAACTTTGAATAGCCACCCGGAATGTACTGTTCAGACTCAATTTTTGAACGCCCAAAGTTCATAACATTTGAGCCAGCTAATCCTGTTGATAAAATATCAAAGACAGCTTTTGCATCAAGTCCTGATCTACGGGCTAAAGTAATTGCTTCAGCAAGAGCAGTCATATTAATTCCTACAATAACTTGGTTTGCAGCTTTTGTTAGCTGACCTGCTCCAACTGGCCCAATTAGACGAATCGTCTTTCCAATTTTTTCAAAGACTGGTAAGAGAGTCGCAAAAGTCTGAGAATCTGCGCCCACCATAATCGACATCGTGGCATTCTGCGCGCCGATATCTCCCCCCGACATCGGAGCATCAACCGCGATGATTCCCTCCGCTTTTAAACTATTACTGAGTTCAACCATCGCAACAACAGAAGTGGTGCCCATTACAACAAGAATGTCACCTGACTTTAAGGCAGACCGCAGTCCTGAATCTAATATATTTTTAACTGGATCAATGCCAGGTAGAACCGTTAGCACAACATGGGAATCAATATCTTTTAAATCAGAAACTCTAACTGCTCCTTCTTGAACTGCAGAATTTGCTGCCTCATCTGACCTGTTCCAAACCTCTACGTTTAATCCAGCCTTTACTAAATTGATTGCCATGGGAAGGCCCATATTCCCAAGGCCAATTACTGCGACTCTAGTTGCACGTGTCATGAACTAAACCTAGCTAATTTCCTCTTGAACTGGTCGGTCTCGAGTACTTCTTTGTTGACTACGAACTGAGGGATCTTTCCTTGACTAATTGCTTTGATTGCCGTGAAAGCACTTCTCCCCATTCCAAAAGCAAGCTCATCAGTCCACGCAATATTGTGGGGAGTCACAATTACATTTTCCATCTTCAAAAGTGGGTTTTCTTTTAAAGGTGGCTCAACTTCAAATACATCAAGTCCTGCTCCAGCGATGTCCTCATTTTCTAAAGCTGAAATTAAGGCTGCTTCATCAACTATTGGGCCCCGTGAAAGATTAATCAATATTGCAGTCTTTTTCATCCCTGCTAATTGTTTGGTACTAATGAGGTGTCTAGTGTCTGGAGTAAGAACTGCCATGACGATAATTGCATCGCACTCTCTCATGAGAGAATCTAAATCCACAAGTTTTACATCATGAAGATCAGCCTCATGTTGCACCTTCCAGGGATCATAAGAGAGCCTTGTGCAATCAAAAGGAGCGAGTAATCTGAAGAATTCGGTCGCTACGTTTCCAAAGCCAACTGTTCCAATTGTTTTCCCATTTAGGCCCATTCCTAGGCCTTTGATTCTTTTATCCCAACCGTGGTTCCTGGCCAGCTGATCCTTTGCGATCAGTCTATGCATCGTTGAAAGCAATAATGTAAGAGCAGCAGTTGCTACTGGTTTTTGCGATCCATCAGGAGTGATCGTGAGAGCGGTTCCCGCACGCGTGCAAGAAGCCAAATCAATATTGTCATAGCCGACACCAAATCGAGAGATAACCAATGGAGAATCATCAGGATCACCAAACGAATCTGAGGTAACTCCAGGTCCTGCAAATGCAACAGCATTAAGGCCAGATAGAACCTCGGGTGTGAAATTAGAGCCTGTGGGCTTAATGAACTCCCAAGATAACGGCTCCAAGGTTTCAATACTTATCTTTCCCCAACTAAAACCACCTACGCCATCTGATAAATCACTAGAGAGTCCAACAGAAAAACTCATTAGAAAATCGCAACAGGATTAACTGGAGAGCCCGTACCACCGGGAACGTTTAGAGGCGCTACAACTATTTGGAAAGTCCAACGTTTTGCTTGTGCGCAATGATCTGCAAGCTCTTCCAAATAAACGTTATCTAGAAGCGGGATCCCCATTCCAGGTAGAGCAAGTGCGTGAATTGGAGAGTGTGTTCCCTCAACGGGAGATGGGCGAACATCACTGTCGCCGTCTGCTCCTATAACACTCACTTTGCGTTCTTTGAAAAGTTCCATAACGTCAAAATGGAAACCAGCAGAAAAATCACTTGGGTCCCACATGCCGTGCCCTTTTTGCCTTCTGTGGTGACCTGCATGGAGCAAAATGCAATCCCCTTCGCCAATTTTGAAACCAAACTTACTTTCCATTGCTAATACATCTTCTTTATGAATAGCAGTACCTGGCTCTAACCATGAAACCTCACGCATAAGAGCTGCGTCTAGAAGTACTCCACGCGTCACAAAGGGGCCAAGTTTGTCGATGGTTGACCAATTTGAACCTTGAGAAGTTACTTCAACTTTTGAATCTTTGCCACCAAATAGTTTGCCAAGGTAAGAAATATGTGTCATTGCATCCATATGTGTAACTGCTTTGCCGTGAAAATCCACGCCAATAAAGTCCATGTTGCACTTTGGCTCCATGTCATCCACATCAGTCATTTCACTCATGTAATGAAGTGCTGGCTTTTGGTTATCTAGGCCAGGAACAGTATTCCAAGCCAATGCAAGATTAATGGTCTCTCCAGTTTTAACTTCTTTCGCGGAAGCACTTGTGATGGTTGGTGTTATGTAGTTAAGCGCTCCCCTTTCCAATGTCGCTGGGGTGTACTGATCCCAAGTCTTTAGCTGATTGAAAAGCACTTCAAATTCCTTGAATGAGATATGAGGGCCGTTATTGCTGTTTGCTTTTTGGGATGACATGAACCCTCCGGGTTATGGCTTGTTGAGTGATTTCCGAGACTGCTATGGTCAGACATTATCAGGGTGTATTCAGTTGACCAAGATCTAGCGATCACGGTCCAATAGGGGGCTCACATGAAGGCATTAGTAAAGCTTGAAAAAGGTGTCGGGCATGTTGAACTCAAGACTGATTGGCCAAAGCCAGCAGTAAAACAAGGTTGGGTCCTGGTAGAAGTTTTTGGATGTGGAATCTGTGGAACTGATCTACATATCCTTGAAGATACCCACAAGAATTGGCCTCCAGTTGTACTTGGCCACGAATACACAGGACGCATTGTGGAAGTAGCAAGTGATGTCACAAACTGGAAAGTTGGAGATCGAGTTGTTTGCGAGCAGCACACACTTGCATGTTTAACCTGTGATGCTTGTAGACGCGGTGCAATTCACCTATGCCAGGCAAAACGTAGTCCAGGCTGGGGCATAGATGGAGCGTTTGCAGATTTCGTCACACTTCCTGCCAACTTGCTTCATAAAGTACCCGATGGTGTTCCATTTCTAGCAGCTGCTGTATGTGAACCAACTGCTATCTGTATTACTGGCCTGGATCGAGTCGCTCTTCAAGTGGGAGAAAAAGTTCTTGTAGTAGGACCTGGTCCTATTGGTTTGATTACAGCACTCCTTGCAAAAGCTTCGGGTGCAAGCTCAGTTACAGTCATTGGACGATCATCAAGTAAAGAACGACTTGAACTTGCCAAAAAGCTTGGCATCAAGACTTATGAGCTTAAAAATGGTGTCAATCCAATTGATGAACTTGGAGATTCATTTGATGTCGCCATTGATTCTACCGGAGCAGGTGAATCGCTCTCACTTGCAGTCAGTATGACAAGGCGCCTTGGAAGAGTGCTCGAGCTGGGATTAGCAAACGGACCTGAAGTGCAATTCGCATTAAATTCAGCGATGACCAGATCCCTTGCAGTTCATTTTTCAATGTCATCAGAATATTCAAGTTGGGATAGAGCCCTAGCGTTCATGGCTTCAGGTAAGTATGACCCAACAAAACTTACTTCTGTTTACTCACTTGATGATTGGCAAAGTGCTTTTCACGATGTTGAGAGTAGAAAGGTTGTTAAAGCAATCATTACTCCTAAAGATGCAGCCTCTTTGGACCAGGTAAAGTGAAAGTAGCTAAAAAACTTATACTTATCGGACCCATGGGGGCAGGAAAATCAACGCTTGGAAAAATTCTTTCATCAGAATTAGGCTGGGAATATTTTGATAATGATTTAGATCTACGGTCTACTCATGGACTGAGTGTAGAACAGTTGGCAGCGCTACCTGTAGATGCTCTGCATAAATTAGAACGCGAATACTTAATTCAAGTTATAAAAAAACCTGCTCCGTTTGTTTCTGGTGCCGCCGGATCGGTTGTAGATACAGAAGAAATAAGGAGCTTAATTAAAACAACTTTTGCAATTTATCTTCGCTTACCCATTGAAAAAATTATTGAGCGAGCTGGTAGTAGCGGCGTGGGTAGACAAGCAATAGCTGTTGATGGAATTCAAATACTTAGTGAACGATTTGAGAGAAGAGATCCTTTATACAAAGAATGTGCAAAAGCCACCATTGAACTTAGCGATTCACCTGAATTAGATGCTAAAAAAATATTAGATTTCTTATAATCTAGTATTTGAAGATCAAGTCAGTAATAAATTAATTTGCTCAATGATCCATGAGCGCAATGAGTATGCAGCATCTACATATTTACCTTGATTAAAAAATCCGTGAATTTGTCCTTCAAAATCTTTATATATAACTCTATTTCCCGCAGCCTCTAGGCGTGCCGCATAGGAGATTCCATCATCTCGTAAAACATCGTACTCAGCTGTCGGGATAATTGCTGGTGCTAAACCTTGATGGTTGGACGCAACATCGGGGACAGCGTAAGGGTTCTTTTTATCCCCCTCTTTTAAGTATTGATCCCAGAACCACATCATTCCTTTGCGGCGAAGGCCAAACCCGTCAGCATTATTTAGGTAGGAGTCTGTATCAAAATCTAATTTCGTTGCTGGGTAAATGAGTAGTTGATAGGCAAGTGGAACTTTTTCATCACGTGCTCGAAGTGAAATACCGGCTGCTAAATTTCCTCCTGCGCTGTCACCTCCAATACCAATTTGATTTTTATCAATATTTAATTCTGCTGCGTTCTCTATCATCCACTTGAGTGCGGCGTAGCAGTCATCGTGAGGAATCGGAAACTTATGTTCTGGTGATTTCTGATAATTAACTGAAAGGACGACGGAATTAGTTTTCTCTGCAATCTCTACTAGCTGTGCTTCATAGCGATCAATGTGGTTAAGCACCCATCCGCCGCCATGGAAGTAAACAAATCCCCGATACGGGCCAGGTTTCTTAGGGGTGTATATCCGAGCAGGAAGATCAGCAGTAGGTGTTGTAATAAAGCGATGAGCAATAGTTGCTCCATCTCCCACTGGTCCAGCAACATCAACTTCAGCGTGGCCTCCATATCTCGCAGCAGTACCTAGCTCTGAAATATCAGGGAGGTTAAGTGCAACTTCTCTAGCAAGAAAGGCTTCTGCTTGTGGATCTAGAGGCATTAAATTGCGCCCAAAATTGAGATCTCTTCACTAGCAACAAATTCCGGTGCATCTTTCTGCCATATCTTGCTGTGCTCAATAATCATGTGAGCATCCCAAGCAGGACGATCGCGCCAGACTTCCCACACACAGATTGTGTTTTCATGTTGTGTGTCTTCAAGCAAAGTCAGCATCTCGCAACCATCCTCTGCGCGCATTAGTTCCATATGCGATTTGATTCTTGTAAGGAATCCATCCATTTTTCCTGGCTTGATATGGATAACGACGTGAAGGAATACTTTTTTATTATCGCTCATTTGACGAGTTTAACCCTAGAAGCACAAATTTAAAAGAGAATAACTGTTGTCGGTGGTGGGATGTAGATCTCTTACATCACCAGGCTACATAGCCACCATCTACTAGTAAATCTCCACCCGTCATGTAGTCTGAAACGGTAGAAGCAAGAAAAACAACGGCACCTTGCAAATCTGTAACTTCAGCCATCTTGCCCTGTGGGATTAGAGATTTCCATACTGGCCAGACTTTCTTTCCGAGTTCTGTTTTAAGTAAATCCTCAACAAGAGCGGTCTGGGTATAACCAGGAGAAATACTATTTACTCTTACACCTCGATCAGCCCACTCTGTAGCAAGGCTTCGAGTCAGAGAAAGTACAGCTGATTTTGAGATGTTATATGCAGACTGATTTTGTGGGTAATTGGCGATATGTCCAGACATAGAAGCAGTATTAATAATTTTTCCATATCCTTTACCAAGCATGTGATTTGCCTCTGCTTGTGAACACAGAAATACTGAGTCTAAATTAACTTTCATAACTTTTTGAAAGTCTTCATACGGCATCACTTCCGAGTCAACCCATTCGCCTATTCCAGCATTGTTGCAGGCAATCGTAAGATCACCCAGTTTTTCTACAACTTGCGCAACCATAGATTTAACTTGGCTTTCAATCGTCACATCTATTTTTAACGCAATCGCATTAACCTTTGGATTGCGGGCCTTGATTTCCTTAACTACGCCCTCAGCAGTATCAATGTTCAGATCAACTACGGCCACATCTGCCCCCGCATCAGCAAGCGCGTGAGCAAATCCACGGCCAATCCCTTGCCCGCCACCAGTCACTAAAGCAACTTTTCCTTCAAGGGAGAAGCGTTCTAATATATTTTTACTTTGGGTTACCTTGTCATCAGTCATAATTCTTATGCCCCCGTTACTAAGTATTTAATATCGCCCTGTCCTGGCTTATTACGTAAGAACTCAGGAAGTT
>CAIVUE010000124.1 GCA_903909015.1 uncultured Methylophilaceae bacterium | reverse complement strand
TCATGCAAAAAATGCATGCTCTGTTAAAGGAATATTGATGTTAAAAAGATTATTGATTGGCCTATGTACTCTCTGTATTTCAGAACTTTCGATAGCCGCTCCGCTCATTATGGAGTCGTTAGGCAACGGGATTTATGTTCATCATGGCATTCATGAAGATATGACTGAAGGCTATAAAGGGGATATTTGCAACCTAAGTTTTATTGTTGGTAGCAAAGGAATTGCTGTCATTGATACCGGTGGCAATTTAAAAACTGGTGAGGCGCTCCATGAAGCAATACGGCAAGTTTCAAAACTTCCCATCCTTTACGTCATTAATACCCACGTCCATCCTGACCATATTTTTGGGAATGCTGCTTTTCTCAATGACAATGCAGTCTTTGTCGGCCATGTAAAACTTCCGGATGCAATGGAACGAAGACGTGAGGGATATGTAAGACTTAATCAACAATGGCAAGGAGACGGTTTCAAAGGAAGTGAAATCATTAAACCTAGTATTTTAGTGAAAGATAAGCTCACCTTAGACCTGGGGGAAAGAACACTTTTATTAACTGCATACCCTGCGGCTCATACGAACACTGACATCACAATATTTGATAGTAAAAGCTCCACGCTGTGGACGGGCGATTTATTATTTGTGGAGAGAACGCCTTCGATTGACGGAGATATCAAAGGTTGGTTATCGGTCATTAACGAACTTAAAACTAATGAAGCCGAATACGTAATTCCAGGTCATAGCAGTTTACTGAAAGATGCTAATTGGAAAGCGCAACTCAATGACGAGGAAAGGTACTTATGGACCCTTCTAAACGACATTCGCGCGAGTATTAAAAAAGGCGAAGTCATGGAAAAAGCGATGGGAACTGCCGCCACTTCAGAAAAAAGTTATTGGCAACTTTTTGATATCGTGAATAGGAGAAATGTGAATAATATTTACCCCTCTTTAGAGTGGGAGTAAAGCTATTTAAACGGATGCTTCATGTATAATTATTGAATAATTTAATCACGCATAACGCATTTAATTACTCCTTTTAGACCTTGAACTTTTCTTCTCAATTCTCATTTAATCGTGATACGGCATTTGCCTGGGCACTAGCTCTTTCTATTGCATTGCACCTACTTGCTGCCTGGAAGCTTCCAGGTATTGAATTTGAAAAATTGATTAAACCTAAAGAATTAACGATTGACCTAATTCAACCAAAACCAGAAACACCGCCCCCACCGCCGGTTAAACCACCTGAACCAATCAAACCAAAAGTGGTTCAACCACAACCCAAACCAATCCCACAGCTTTTGCCAAAGCCTGTCCAAACTGTATCGCCTCAACCCATTACTGAACCCCCTCCAGCTGTGATTGCGGTGGCCCCTAAAACTGAAGCACCGCCTACTTTTACGGCGCCAGCCCCAGAGACACCCAAACCAACTCCAACAATCAATCAGGCAGATCTTGATGCAGCAAGAAGTCAGTACGGAAGCGCGCTAAGCCGAGAAATTGCCAAGCACATCAACTATCCTGGGATTGCCAAAATGCGTGGTTGGCAAGGTGTAGTTGAGATTGATTTTCAACTTGATGGCAACGGTAAAATTTTGAGTCAAAAAATCCATACCTCAAGTGGCTTTGAAGTGTTAGACAAACAAGCATTGGAAATGGTCAAGAAATCTAATTTTCCATTACCTCCAGAAGTATTAAAAAACAGCGCTTTTAACGTCACCGTGCCTGTCTCATTTAGATTGGAGTAACCAATAAAGAAAAAGAAAAGCGCTATGAGTGAACCCTAGAAGGATCCAAATAGACTAAGTAAATAGCGCAATTTGAAATCATCTTCAAATCTTCACAAATCCTACTTGCGCAAATCTACTTTTTTAACAACAATGGTTACAGGCGCGTTTAATCGAAAATTATGAATAACACAAAATTTCAAGACTTCGAACTATCATCTACTGGTGGTAAAACTTTCAAGCTTTCTGAACATCTAGGCAAAACACTCGTCATCTATTTTTACCCTAAAGACTCAACCCCTGGGTGCACTACCCAAGGTCAGCAGTTCCGAGATCACTTCACAGAATTTAATGCGAGCGATACTGAAATCTTTGGTATTTCACGCGATAGCATAAAATCCCATGAAAATTTTAAAGCTAAATTCGAATTTCCCTTCGACCTTCTTTCAGACAATGAAGAGTTAGCCTGCAAATTATTCGACGTCATTAAAATGAAAAAAATGTACGGCAAAGAAGTTCGTGGAATCGAACGCAGTACGTTTGTCATTAATAAAGAAGGTGTATTAATTCGTGAATGGCGCGGAGTTAAAGTAGATGGCCACATCCCTGAGGTCTTAGCCTTTATACGTTCATTATAATTTTATGTTTTTTTGATTGTATTTGTTAACTGGGAAGATCGATCTAATGGCGAAGAAACCAACGGCTAGCAACAAGTTATTTGTTCTTGATACCAACGTACTAATGCATGACCCTTCGAGCTTATTCCGCTTCGAAGAACATGACATTTATCTACCAATGGTGACCCTTGAAGAGTTGGATAACAATAAAAAAGGGATTACAGAGGTTGCAAGAAATGCACGTCAAGCCAGCCGGAATTTAGAAGAAATAGTGGGCACTAACTTATCTGATCTTGACCATGGGTGCCCACTTTCTATCAAAGGAAACAAACAAGTCACCGGTCGTTTATTTCTTCAAACTGATGCCATAGACTTCGAACTTCCTATGCTTGCTGGAAGCAAGGCTGACAATCAAATTCTTGGTGTCGTGCTTGCCCTAAAAAAGAAGTTCCCAGAACGTCAGGTTATTCTTGTTAGTAAAGACATCAACATCCGCATTAAGGCGCGCGCACTAAGTGTACCTGCTGAAGATTATTTTAACGATAAGGTGCTTGAAGACAGCGAATTACTCTATTCAGGCATGAAAGAGTTACCAGAAAATTTCTGGGAAAAACATAGCAAGGCGATGGAATCCTGGCAAGACGCTGGGAGAATGTTCTATCGAATTACTGGGCCACTTTGCAGAAGTTTTTTGGTGAATGAATTCGTTTTTTATTCATATGAAAAGCCATTCGAAGCGATTGTCAAAAGCGTCGAAGGCAACACAGCCGTGTTGGAAATCATTAAAGATTTCACGCAAGTTAAGCATAACGTATGGGGCATTACTGCACGCAATCGAGAACAAAATTTCGCTTTAAATCTTTTAATGGATCCGGATGTGGATTTTGTAACTCTCCTCGGTCAAGCTGGAAGTGGAAAAACTTTACTCACCCTAGCCTCAGCGTTAACACAAACCTTGGACAAGAAGATTTACAGCGAGATCATCATGACACGTGTCACTGTGCCAGTCGGTGAAGATATTGGTTTCTTGCCTGGAACAGAAGAAGAAAAAATGGCCCCATGGATGGGGGCGCTTGAGGATAATTTAGACGTTCTCAACAAGTCCGATGATGATGGCGGCGAATGGGGAAGGGCTGCCACTCAAGATTTAATTAGAACAAGAATTAAGATTAAATCGCTTAATTTCATGCGAGGCCGTACATTCTTAAATAAATTCCTGATTATTGATGAAGCACAAAACCTGACCCCAAAACAGATGAAAACCTTAATTACACGTGCGGGCCCAGGCACTAAAGTTGTTTGTTTAGGTAATATCGCTCAAATTGACACGCCCTACTTGACCGAAGGTAGCTCTGGCCTAACTTATGTTGTTGATCGCTTTAAGGGTTGGGAACACAATGGGCATGTCACATTAATGAGAGGCGAACGTTCTCGTTTAGCGGACTTTGCTTCAGAAATTCTATAATTGAAAAGTGCTATGAGCAAAGGGTTTTACACCTTATTAGTGGCGCAGTTCCTATCTGCAGTCGCTGATAATGCATTACTATTTGCTGCAATTGCCCTGCTTCATCAAATTCACTCACCTGTCTGGCACGAACCCTTACTGCGTGAGTTTTTTGTCATCTCTTACATTGTCCTTGCTCCATTTGTTGGACCATTCGCTGATGCCCTGCCTAAGGGCAGGGTCATGTTCTTAAGTAACGGAATTAAGTTTTTCGGATGTGTATTAGCCTTGCTAGGGGTGCCACCACTGTATATTTACGCGATTGTAGGCATTGGTGCTGCAGCGTACTCCCCAGCAAAGTACGGCATCCTCACCGAGATGCTACCGCCAAATCAGCTCATAAAAGCGAATGGATGGATGGAAGGAACAACGGTTACTGCCATTATTTTAGGCCCAGTATTTGGCTCAACTATTTCAGCGCATGATCCCTATTTTGGCATTGCTGTCATTACCGTGTTTTATATGTTGGCTGCTTTTTTCAATTATCACATCCCTAAACTCCCCATCGATCACTGTATTGAACAACGGTCTCTCAACTACCTATTAAAGGACTTTTGGCACGCATTCACGACCCTTTGGAAAGATACGCAAGGTCAAGTATCCCTTGCAGTGACAACGCTTTTCTGGGGCGCCGGAGCGACCTTGCAATTCGTTGTATTAACATGGGCACACCTCTATTTGGGTTTCGACCAAACAGCTGCGACCAAGCTTATTGCAGTCTTAGCGATTGGCATCGCAGCAGGATCAATTATTGCATCCATCTATGTGAAACTAGAAAAAGCGGCTGACGTCCTACCCGCTGGCATTTACATGGGGATTCTTGTTGTGAGTATGGTGTTTATCCATAATGTCATTTTTGCTGGGATTCTTTTATTCTGTATCGGCGTATTAGCTGGCTACTTTCTTGTCCCGCTTAACTCACTTCTTCAGCATCGTGGTCACACATTACTTGGAGCAGGGCATTCAATTGCAGTACAGAATTTCAATGAGAATATTGGAATATTGTTAATGCTTGGGGCTTACACTTGGATGGTGGGACAAAACTTTGCAATTAACCACATCATTCTTATCTTCGGCGGTTTTATCATCGTCACAATGGGGATCATTTCACATCTCTATCGTAAGCATATCCAACAAAAAAGCCCTGCTTAATTATTAATTAAACAGGGCCTTTTGTTCTTCTGAAAAGACTCAACGTATCAATGCAACTTAACTTGTGGTTCAGTCCTGCGCGTAATCATTCTTGCGACTGTTTGTAGGAATACTGTCCAAAAACCATGCAATGCAATTAAATGCATTTTATATAATGACTGATACATCAATCTAGCAAAGAGTCCTTCAATATACATTGTCCCGCCAGATACTGATCCCATCAAACTTCCGACTGTAGAGTAGCGCCCTAGATTCACTAATGATCCATAGTCTCGGTAAATATAATTTGGTAATCCCTTACCATACAATCTAGCTTTCACAGTTTTAATGAGCATCGACGCTTGTTGATGCGCCGCTTGGGCACGTGGCGGAACATTATCGACACTCCCTATCACAGGGCATGCTGCGCAATCGCCAAAGGCAAACACGTTCTCATCCACTGTCGTTTGCAATGTGCGTTTAACGATCAATTGATTGATACGGTTGGTCTCTAATCCATCTAACCCATTCAGGAAATCTGGCGCTTTGGTGCCAGCAGCCCAAACAACCAGTTCTGAAGGAATAAAACGTCCGCTATGGGTATATACCCCTTTATTTGTCACT
>CAIVUE010000123.1 GCA_903909015.1 uncultured Methylophilaceae bacterium | reverse complement strand
GGTTTAAAATAGTTGCTAGCAAACAATCCAAGAGCAATGGCGATAGCCATAGAGGCGACAAAAAAAGCTACCGTAGCGACCCAAACTTGGTGCATTTGTTGGTGCTGACGTAAATTGGCGATACCCACAGAAATAGAGCAAAATACCAAAGGAATTAGAATCATTTTGAGCAAGTCGATAAACAAAGTCGCAAGTAAGCCTGCTGAATACAAGCCTAATTTGACTGTTTCATGCTCCGTGCCCAGCCCATGAAAATACCAGCCTAGCCCAAGCCCGGCGATAGCGCCGATGAGTATTTGCAGATTAAGGCTAGGCAGTTTCATGTTTTAAACTTTAGCCTTTTTAAGTGCAGCTTTTTTTGCTGGCGCTTTAGCAGTGGCGACTTTTGTTATCGCTTTAGATTTTGAAATTGACGCTTGTTTACGTTGCGCTTTAACTGCTACGTCATCAGCTTCTGCAATCTCCTCAGCTTTTTCTTCTTTAACCTCAACCATTGGTTTGACTGGACTTGCCTTTTCAAACACCGCGGCAAAGAAGCCGTCCGTTTGGTGCAAATGCGGCAATAATTTTAAGTAATTACCTGTATCCAAATTGATTTGCTGTTGTGCCAAGATGCTATTCGCTGGCACCAAAATAAAATCAGGATTCGCCTTTAAGAACGCTTCTGCAATTTGTTCGTTTTCATCTTGCAGCAAACTACAAGTTGCATAAATCAAACGTCCACCAGCCTTTACCAATTTAGAAGCGCGAGCCAAGATATTAGTTTGCTTAACAGTCAGCTCCAATACATCTTGAGGCTTTTGACGCCACTTCAAATCTGGATTACGTCGTAAAGTACCAAGACCACTGCATGGGGCATCAACCAGCACGCGATCAAACTTACCATTGAGCCGTTTTAACTTAGGATCCGCCTCACTACTAATTAATTGGCTATGTAAATTGGACAACCCTGAACGTTTTAAACGTATACCTAGATTTTGCAAACGTTTTTCAGAAACATCAAAAGCATAAATTCGACCTGAATTACGCATCAATGCACCCATTGCCAAACTTTTACCTCCAGCTCCAGCACAGAAATCGGCAACCATTTCACCACGTCGCGGAGCAACTAATTGCGCCAACAATTGACTACCTTCGTCTTGCACCTCTATCTTTCCATCAGTAAATAGTACATGGCGACTGATCGTCATTTTTTGTGACATACGCAAACCGTTTGGTGAATATGGCGTAAGCGTTACTTCCGTTTTTTCAGATGCAAATTTCGCAATTACATCTTCACGAGTTGCTTTGACTAAATTAACACGCAAATCTAAAGCTGCAGGCTGGTGCATACTTCTAGCGATTGTTAGTGCTTGCTCATCACCATATTGTTCAACCAATTTGTCCCAAAACCACTCTGGCAAATCAGCTTGCATCGCTTTACTAATATCATCGGTTTTCTTCGATTTAATTTCTAACGCCCATTCTTTTTGTTGAGCGTTTAATGTATCAGCCAAGTCTCGTGTACTCATTCCAAGCACACGGACCAAATAAGCCACCAGTAGCTTACGTGGATCATCCCCGCCAGAAACATAGGTTAAAAATGATTTCCGTCGTAAAACGCCGTAAGCTGATTCTGCAATAAATGCACGATCTTTAGTTCCTAGTTCGCGATTTTGCTTAAAAAACCAACCAAGCTTCACATCAGCGGGACCTGTATTGGACAAGACATCCGAAAGCGCTACACCAGCGAGCCGTAAAAGATTAGGGTTTATTGTCATTTTTGATATCGGTATCTATGCGAGTGGCGATGAATTCATACCCGCTACCGTCCTTTGCTATTTTCAAAATTTTAATGGGGATAAATCGATAGTCTTCTGCTAACCAAACATCCGTTTTTTCTTCTACATCACCACTACTTTTAGCGATGTGATAAGCGTTAATTTGGCCAAATTTAGTCGCAATTACTTCCTCGGAAATAAACTGATAGTTATAAACACGAACCATTTTTCCATTTGTTAAAGGCCACTCCATTCTGTCCAGAGGGGGGACAAACATAAACTGATACAAGAAACTTAAAAAGTCTTGTGTGTCTAGTAACAAATCTTCCACAGTTTCTGTTTTAGAAGTTTTGAGGGTCAATTTCATATTAACCCAATCAAAATTCGCAGCTTGGGACTTGTCTGGCTTACCTGTTACCTCAACTCGGTATACCTCAGGCTGCAAACCCTTTTCCGTTATTCTTCCAACACTAGTTTCGATACGCTTTCCTGAAAATGCGATAGACGCCAAGCCCAGGGCTTCCATTTCACTTCTAACACTATAGCGGCCCTCTGGCTCAGCCTGATAACGATAATGTGCCCTACCACTTCCAAAACCTAACCGCCTTACGTCGAAATCAATATCAACGTAAGAAGGCGGAGGTAAGTGAGGCATTTCTTCATAAGCAGGCCTATCCTCTTCACGCCATAATGGCTCATCTACTTTTGGTGGTTCAAATTGCGAATTAGTCGCGTTAACAGCTCCATTTTCAGTACTAGGTTGGGGACGATTTTCATGGGGTGATGGAAGATGTCTTGTGACTGACTTATACATATTAGGTAAGTGTGGCACCACTTTTCTTAGAGGTGGCGGAACCAACTCTGCCTCGATCAAGCTAGGTGATGATTCAAAAACCGGCATTACAAAACTCCAGCCGCCCAGCAACAAAACATGTAATAAAACCGAAAGAAATATCGCCCACAACCATCGCTGTTCCAAATGGATTTTGCAGAATTTAAGTTTAAAAAATTCGCTATTTTTCAAATGAAGTTTTAAAGCAAAAAACGATAAAAATCATTCCGCATTAATACTGGTGAGCGTCTGTTCAATTGTCGTACCATTTTCCTCACGGATGATGATACGAATAGGCAAATAATAATGCTCAATTGCCAACCAAAACTCTTTTTCGCTTCCGGCGCCATTTTCATTCGCATTAATTAAATGCAAGGTCTGAAACTGCCCCGCCTCCAGCTTTAGTGTTACATCACGTTCAACTGTTCTATAACTGTATACCCGCTGTTTTTTACCTGTTGTAATCGGCAAGTTCACCACCTCATCCTTAGGTGGGAATAGCATCCATTGATAAGGAAAACTACTCACGTCTTGCAGCCCTTTAACTAAGGGCTCTGTAATGACCCCAGTTTTACTTTTCATGCTTAACTGATTACCAACCCAATCAAAATCAGCGGAAATAGCTTTTTTCTCATTATCCCCTTGATGCTGCTCAAAGTGTTTAGGTTGCAATCCCTCTGAGGTCACGATACCTTGGCTTCTCAAAATACGTTTGCCGAATAGAGCAGCCAGGCCCACACCCTCTGTCACACTCTCTATTGCATATTGATCACCAGTTTGCTTAAAGGTCTCTGTAACGTTAGCAAAAGGCTTACCGTTTCTTGTAGCTTGATAAGTCAACACTACGTTTTTTGGCGCTGCAAACAAAGACTCTGCTATAAAGAACAGTAGAAAAAATGCTAATGTAACTGCAAATTTCAAGTTAAGTTAAACCACCAAGGTTGGCGGCTCACCAGTTTTTTGTTTACGAATAAAGCCAATCTCGAAAACCTGCTCGCCCTCAGCCTTAAGTAGGTCGATTGTTGATTTAACTTGGTCCTTGGATACAATCACGACCATGCCAATGCCGCAGTTAAAGGTTTTATGCATTTCGCTTGCAGCTACATTGCCTTGCGCTTGCAGCCAAGTGAACAAAGGTGGCATATCCCAACTACCTTTTTTAATTTCAGCAGTTAACCCTTCTGGCAAAACTCGCGGCACATTTTCCGTGATACCTCCACCAGTAATATGGGCCATACCTTTTACTGTTACCGATGAAATTAGTTTAAGCAAGGGCTTAACATAAATGCGGGTTGGAGCCATCACCACATCTTTAAATGGCTTTCCGTGAAAATCTGAATTGAAATCAATACCAGACTTTGCAATCAATTTACGAATCAAAGAATATCCATTGGAATGTGCACCACTAGAAGCTAAACCGATCACGACATCACCTTCGCTTATTGTTTTGCCTGTAATAATACTTTCTTTATCTACACACCCAACAGCAAATCCTGCCAAATCGTATTCGCCTGCTGGGTACATGCCTGGCATTTCAGCAGTTTCTCCGCCTACTAAAGCACATCCGGATTGCTCGCAGCCTTCTGCAATACCTTTAATCACTTGGGCTGCAGTGCCCACTTCTAGCTTGCCACATGCAAAATAATCCAAGAAGAATAAAGGCTCAGCCCCTTGAACTAAAATATCATTCACACTCATCGCAACAAGATCTACACCTACGGTGTCATGTTTATCTAATTCAAATGCAAGCTTTAATTTAGTCCCAACTCCATCTGTCCCAGAAACCAAGACTGGGTTTTTGAATTTTTTTGGCATCTCAAACAATGAACCAAAGCCCCCAATACCCCCTAGAACTTCAGGACGCATGGTACGTTTTGCAAAAGGCTTAATCTGTTCAACCAGCGCGTCACCCGCTTCAATATCTACCCCAGCGTCACGGTAGCTAATAGATGTGTTGTTGGCTTGGTCGTTCGAATTCAAAGCTTTCTCGCTTTCTACAAGATAAAAACAAATAAAAGGTTAAAATACGCACTTATACGTATTTTTGTAATACATGAATTTTAACCTAAATGACGACCAAACGAGAAAAGACTAAGTGATAAAAGCCGTGTTTATCCCGCTTAAATTATTTAATCTTCATTATTAATGAAACAACTGCTCCTAGACATCCAACTTGAAGCATTGCCAAGCATCAGTAATTTCGTCATTGGCAGGAATGCGGAAGCTTTGCATAGCTTAAATCAAGCCATGCAGGCGGATGCTGAAAATCGCTTTATTTATTTTTGGGGCGAAGCTGGCAGTGGGAAAACGCACTTACTCAAGGCATCTCAAGAACTAGCAAAAATCTCAAATATTAAATTAGTGATCGCTGACGATGTCCATTTACTCAGCAACGAAGCCCAAATCACCTTATTCAATACCTATAATCAAACACGCACAGACCTAGGTGTATTAGTTGCCGCTGGCAATGCCCCTCCGAATCAAATGCAACTCCGTGATGATCTAGCAACTCGGCTGGCATGGGGTTTAACTTACCAACTACATCCCCTTACAGATGAAGAAAAAGCACAGGCATTAAAAACGCACGCGCTTGAACGCGGGATGAAATTGCCGGACGAGGTCGTTGATTACTGCTTACGTTATTTACGCCGTGATTTACCAAGTTTGATGGCTATACTGGATGCGCTAGACGAATGGTCGCTCACTGAGAAACGTCCCGTTACAGTTCCGCTTCTTAAAAAACTTATTCAATTACCAATTCTTTGACCTAAGCCCAAAATTAAAAAATGCTACGTTTATCTGAAATCAAATTGCCTTTAGAAAAAGCAACTTCACTTCATCACGAACCTGAGGTAATTAAAGCTGCAGTTTTAAAGAAACTTGGGATCCCTGGGACTGATTTAATCGATATCGCTATTTTTAAGCGTGGTGTAGACGCAAGAAAATCTCATTCAATTTTGTTTGTTTACACGTTGGATGTTGAAGTTACAAACGAATCAAAAATATTAACCAAATTTAAAAAAGACCCCCACGTTAAAGTAGCTCCGGATACTTCTTATCATTTTGTAGCAACAGCTTCAGAGGCTAACAAAACACTTCGCCCTGTCATTGTAGGGTTCGGTCCTTCTGGCATTTTTGCGGCGCTAATTCTAGCGCAATCAGGGTTTAAGCCTATAGTACTAGAACGTGGCAAAGCCGTTCGGGAGCGTACAAAAGATACTTGGGGGTTGTGGCGAAAAAACGAGCTAAACCCAGAATCTAATGTGCAGTTTGGCGAAGGCGGTGCAGGTACATTTTCAGATGGAAAACTCTATAGCCAAATTAAAGATCCAAAACATTACGGCCGAAAAGTCCTTAATGAGTTTGTCAAAGCAGGTGCCCCAGAGGAAATTTTATATGTTAGCCATCCACACATCGGAACTTTTCGTTTGGTTGGTATGGTTGAAGAAATGCGTAAAAACATTATTAAACTTGGCGGTGAGATTCGCTTCCAAAGCCGTGTGGATGACATTGAAATTGAAAACGGCCAAATACAAAGTGTCGCGCTTCAAAATGGTGAACGGATAGCAACTAAGCATTTAGTATTAGCAGTTGGGCACAGTGCACGCGATACTTTTGAAATGATTCATAAGCGTGGTATTTACGTTGAAGCCAAGCCGTTCTCAATTGGATTCCGTATTGAACATCCGCAATCGCTAATTGACCATGCTCGATTTGGCCCCAACGCCCAACACCCTGTTTTAGGAGCAGCAGACTACAAGTTAGTGCATCACGCTAAAAATGGTCGCAGCGTCTATAGCTTTTGCATGTGTCCAGGCGGAACGGTCGTCGCAGCAGCATCAGAAAAAGGTCGTGTAGTGACTAACGGCATGAGTCAATATTCACGGAATGAAAGAAATGCCAATGCAGGCATTGTAGTAGGAATTACACCCGAGCAAGATTATCCAGGCGACCCCCTAGCGGGTATGGAGCTCCAACGCAAATGGGAAGAGCGGGCCTTTGAACTTGGCGGAAAGAACTATAATGCGCCGGGGCAACTGATTGGGGACTTCATCAAAGGCAAAGCTTCTACCGAGCTTGGAAGAGTTCAGCCTTCATATACCCCAGGCGTTCAAATGACCGACTTGAGTACTGCATTGCCAGAATATGCAATCACTGCCATTCGTGAAGCACTTCCAGCTTTTGCAAAGCAAATTAAGGGGTTTGATTTACCTGATGGAGTACTGACTGGCGTTGAGACCAGAACCTCATCACCGATCAGAATTAAAAGAGATGATGAGACCCTGCAAAGTATCAATACTAAAGGCCTATACCCAACAGGAGAGGGTGCGGGTTATGCGGGTGGAATTTTATCGGCAGCAGTTGACGGAATTAGAATTGCTGAAGCCGTGGCATTAAGTATTTCAAAAAATACTTAACCCAGCGTAACTGAAATTTCACCAACGCCTGTCTTGCCTTGGTTATCAGTCCAATCTATCCGAACAACATCACCAACTTTTGCTCCGCGCATACGAAATGTGAGATATGGGTTTTTAGAAATGCCCGTCCCCCACTCAGCTTGTAGAAGAACTTTACCATTAAGCATTGCAGTAACAGTCTGTATAAAGTTAGCAGGAATGACATCGCCAGAATCGTTCTTACGTCGGCCAGTTTCCATTGGATGGGTCATTAGCAATTTAACCTCGGTAATTTCACCCTTTAGTTGAGCGCGCATTCTAATATTATCAGCCATTT
The DNA here is from genome assembly GCA_903909015.1 of uncultured Methylophilaceae bacterium. Taxonomy (GTDB): domain Bacteria; phylum Pseudomonadota; class Gammaproteobacteria; order Burkholderiales; family Methylophilaceae; genus Methylopumilus_A. The sequence continues at coordinate 29,103 of CAIVUE010000123.1, read as the reverse complement.
TAACCACACCCATTTTCTAAAACTTCTATGCGTTTTTTAGAAGAAAAATAATGATTACCTGCTTTAATAATTGCCAACACATCTGAGGTTTCAGCCATTTTTATACGGGTCACAATAGATGGAAGAGTTGCTTCACTAAAAACAAAATTGGCAATCAATGCTGTTGGGTTATTCTCTACAAAAATAGAAATCGACTCAGTCTTAGGGATCTGACTTGTGACTTCAATTTGGACCACTGCACCATTCTCAGCTTTGTCTGGTCCAGTAACTTGAATATCACTAGATGAACTCAAATTACTAATTTGTAAAGCCGCTAAAGCTTCTTGAAGCTTGATGGCTTGAAATGCCGAAGCATTCCAGCTAGCAGCCAATGATCTAATAGGCACTAACAATAATGCACTTGCGGCTAATAGGGCCTTAATAAAATTTCTACGTTGCATCATACTTAATTCCTCTTTGGTTAGTTAAACCAACCCCTTTTTTTAGGCTCGTCAATTAATGTACGCAACTCTTTTAAACGCGCCTCGACTATAGACTGTTGATAGAAATCCCCGTCTCCTGATTTAACAGCTAAATCCATCTGTTCTAATGCTTTCTGCACATTGTAACGCCTAAAGTAAGCCTCGCCTTGTGCTTGATGACTAAGTAAATTTTTACCAAGTGCAGCATACGATTTTGATCGTAGTTCATACATATAAGCATCATCAGGATATAAAGATTGCTTTTCATTAATTAACTGCAATACTTGTTGCGGCTGGTGGATGCGCAATAAATGTTCTGCATAACCATAAATCAATGCTCGACTCCCAGGGTAAATAGCTAAGCCAGCTTGATAAGCTTTCGCTGCCCCAACTGGGTTATCACGTGCCACTTCAATATTAGCCGCAAGACTAGCAAAAAATGGATGATTGGGCATATTTGAACGCAACCAACTCAATTCTTTATTAGCCCCATCAGCGTTACCAACACGCAACATCGCAATAGCCAGACCATAGTGTTGAGCACTTTCACTACTGTAACGTCTATCCTGCAAATTACTCTGAAATAAATTGACAGCTTGATTGGCAATTCCTGAACTCGCTAAAATTTTAGCGCGCACATAATCGAAATCAGGGGAATAAGGTGCAACACGGTAATGGCTATTTGCAACACGCGCCGTAACGTCAGCAATTCGCTCGCTCGTTATTGGATGAGTACGCAAAAAAGTCGGCGCACTACCTTCAACATAGCGAGTGCCTTTTTGCATAGTCTCAAAAAAACTCGCCATCGCATGAGTATCATATCCCGCGCTTTCAAGAATAGAAATGCCAACTCGGTCAGCCTCACGTTCATGATCCCGCGTGTAATCAAGTTGCTTTTGCACTGCACCTGCTGATGAAGCAGTCATTGCGGCACTTGCTAGTTGTGGATTAGCACGTGCAGATAAAATGGCTAATGCCATTCCTGCCAAACTAATCAGTGAATCGTTCTTCTGTTGTGCCAACATGCGCGCCATGTGATGCTGAACAACGTGGCCAATTTCGTGACCCATCACACCCGCCAATTCCGATTCATTACTAGCAGCCACAATTAAGCCTGTATGCACACCCACCACACCACCAGGCATAGCAAAAGCATTGATAGTGTTATCTTTGACAACAAAAAAATTGAACCACTGTGTTTTATCAGGCCCATTACTTGCCAAGCGCATACCAAGATTTTGAATGTAATCCGTAATTTCCGGGTCAGAAATGACTTCGTCGCTCGACATCACATCACGCATGATTTGATCAGCGATTTTCTTTTCCTGTAAAGGTGAAAGTACTGTTGCAGAAACATCACCCAAGTCAGGTAAATCATCGGCCAGCGCAATGGGGGCAAGTAGTGAAAATAACAGAATGCTATAAACTAATTTCATCATTGCGTATGATAACGATATTAAGCGCCAAGTTCACGGTTCACATTGAAATTCTCATGTAAACAAGTTAAATAAAAGGGCAATATTTATGAGCGAACTCACCCACTTTGACGGGCAAGGTCAAGCCCACATGGTAGACGTTGGCAGCAAGACAGAAACAGAACGTATCGCCATTGCAACTGGAAAGATTTCCATGCTGGCAAGCACATTAGCGCTAGTCATTAAAGGCAATGCTAACAAGGGTGATGTCTTAGGCATTGCTCGTATTGCAGCAATTCAAGCATCAAAACGCACCTCGGAATTAATTCCACTTTGCCACCCAATAAGTCTCACGAAAGTAAGCGTGGACTTTAATGTAGATGAAAAAAATAATACGATCCAATGCAGCGTAACAGCCAAATGCACAGCTAAAACTGGTGTTGAAATGGAAGCACTAACCGCCACTAGCATCGCCTTACTAACAATCTACGACATGTTAAAAGCAGTAGACCGTGGCATGGTCATGAGCGAAATTAAACTACTAGAGAAACAAGGCGGAAAATCAGGGCATTGGATTGGTTAATTTTAAAAGAGTTGTAACCCTTTTAAGATATTATCGACACCAACAACCCAAACAAAAAATCCAACGATTAATCCAAACTTAATCAACAAATAAAGTGGTTTACTAAATTTTTTAAGCTTGCGTCTATATTTGCCCGCTAGCCAAAAAAATCGGAAAACTTTGTTGATACCGCCTGTTTGGTCTCCAGTTTCGTTCGGGGAGCTACCTGCTGTCATCACAACCTTAGCTAACCATCGATTGATGGCTGATGCCCAACGATACTTCATAGGACGCTCCACATCGCATAATAAAATGATGCGGGTTTTATCGGTGTCATTAATTGCCCAATGAATGTAAGTTTCATCAAATATAACCCCCTCACCATCACGCCAGCTATAAGGCTCTTGATTCACGTTAATAAATGCACGGTCATCGTTTGGCGTTGATAAGCCCAAGTGATATCTCACAGAGCCCGCATAAGGATCTCGATGTGGATTGAGTTTTGCACCAGGGGGCAGCTCAGTAAACATAGCTGCTTTAACTTCAGGGACCTGTGCTAACAAAGCAACAGTTTTAGGGCAAAACTGAAGTGCGGAAGGGTGTTTGGCCTCGTACCATTTAAGATAAAAGCGCTTCCAACCTTTTTTAAAAAAAGAATTAAACCCTGCATCATCATTCTTCTCTGCAGCTTTAATCTTCTCCAGCTTATCCAAAGCAAGCGCTTCATCTCGAATCACTTGCCAATTATCTTGCAATAACTTTAATCCCTTAAAGTTGCTGACAGGAATATAGGCCTGATTGGTCGGCACTTTTGAAAATAGGTAAATAAAAATATTAACCGGTGAGACAACTGAAGAGTGGTCAAAGATCTGTCTGAAGAAAGGCAATTTAGCCTTGCCACGAAAGTGCACAAATAAAATGCACGCAGCATACAAACCTAAAATAATGTATTTCATCTTCATCACTTTTTGATGGGAATAGGGAGATTCTATAAAACTAGCACTTGCATATGCAAACCAAAATCAAGACTTACTTGCGATTAATCAATTGCAAAGCCAAAAGGTTGAACATCAATAAATGGCGCTTGCCCTGATATCAACTCTGAAATCAGCCTTGCACTCGCTGGTGCCATAGTTAAACCATAACGAAAATGGCCAGTATTGAGATAGAGATTTTGAACATAAGGATGTGCAGCAATTGTTGGCAAGTTCTCTGGCGTGCCAGGCCGCAATCCACTCCAGTGCTTAATAATAGGAAGGCCTTTTAATGCTGGCATAATCGCTTCGGCCTTAGCCATCAGCTCAGTCTTTACTGATTCAGTGACTGAAGCATCGAAACCCACATCCTCCAAGGTGCTGCCCACAAGCAAATGTCCATCATCACGAGGAATCATATAAAAACCATCTCTATAAACAATATGCTTAAGATTTTGTGCAGGCTTATAAAGTAAAATCTGACCTCGCATTGGCTTGATCTTAAGCTTTTCCGCGACTGACTTTAACAACTGAAAGCTCCATGCACCAGATGTCACAACAAACTTATCCGCTTTAATTTCCCTACCATCCAAAGTTTTCCAAACGTTAAGTGGCTTAATTTCATTAAGCGGGGTCAATTCAGTGTTTTCCATCAAAGTTACTTCATTGTTAACCAGCCATTGACGCAAGGCCTTCATAAAGTAAGGGGGGCGAACTTGGCAAACCTCTGGAAACCAAATTGAGGCTTGTGCCATCTTTGAAAGTGAAATTTGTGAATCAACCTCATCCATAAATTCATATTTTTGTTGATGATTGTTGCACCACTCAATAGCAGACGTTTGATCGTATGGAGGAAGAAGTAAAAAGCCTGAATTAATAAAGCCTGTTGGCAGATCTGTTTCGGACTCTAAGCGCCCACAAATTTGTCGATAAGATTTAGCGCCATATCCTGTCAGATTATTAACAGCGTCGGAATACATCCATGGTAGCAATGGAAAAACAATACCGCCCCCTGCCCAAGAAGATTCACCTGATGTTTGACTAGCGATTTGATTGCGTTCAATGATGGTGATCTTCTTTCCTTGATCAACCAAGGCCATTGCAGTCATACAACCAACAATTCCGCCACCTACAATAACAATGTGCTCGCTCACGTCTCTTTACCTGTAAGTAGTATTCTCTCTGCTAAAACCAAATCATGAGGCTTAGCTAACAAGACCACTACATCGCCCTCTTGAAATACAAAATCAGGTGAGACTTCCACAGGATTAGAATCGCGTCTAACAGCTGTAATTTCGGCTTTACAAATCCCGAAATAAATATCTTTGATTGACTTACCAATACAATAGGCTAAAGCATTTACAGGTAAGGAATGGAACCGAGGCGCGGCACGCTCAACTGCTTCATCGCCATCAGAAATGCCATGAAAAAATCCTTTAAACATTTTGTATCGCTCTTCTCGAAACAGGCGAATACGCCTTACAACTCTATTAAGGGGAACACCTAGAAGCACTAGAGCATGTGAAGCAAGCATCAAGCTGCCTTCAAGAACCTCAGGCACGACCTCTGAAGCACCCGCATCTCTGAATAATTCCATATTCGCATCGTCTACAGTGCGAACAACAACAGGCAAGTTAGGAAAGTAATCGTTAACCAAATGCAAGATTTTAATTGCGGATGGCGGATCATCGTAACTAATGATTAATGCTTTTGCACGTGCCGCACCAGCAGCAGCCAAGACCAAACGCTTGCCAGCGTCCCCATACATGACATTCTCTCCAGCACTCGCCGCTTCTTGCACTAGGGCAGGATCCATATCCAAAGCGATAAATGGAAATTTTTCCTCTTTTAAGAATCTACTTAAGTATTGGCCGCTTCGACCGAAGCCACAAATAATGACATGGTCTTTAAGTTGCTTACCAACATTCTCAATACCCTCGATTTGGCTTTTACGATTTCGCGTATAACTTCTTGAAAAAAACTCAGCAATTTGCAAATTGTGCTGAATGATAAATGGCGCGGCAAACATTGAAAGAAGTGACCCAGCAAGGACAAGTTGCAACAAATCGTTGCTAATCAAGCCGTGATCCAAGCCTAAAGCAAACACTACAAATGAAAACTCACCTGCTTGAGCCAAAGTTACCCCTGCACGCAAAGCAACTCCGGGCTCATATTTAAATAAAAGACAAAGCGATGCAACAACCAAGGTTTTAAAGAGAATTAATCCAATAACGATCAGAAAAATATTAGACAGGTTGCCGCCCAGGCTATGAAAATCGAGCAGCATGCCAATGGTAATAAAAAACAAACCCATTAAGATATCGCGAAATGCTGCGATATCTGACTCAACCTGGTAACGAAAACGTGTTTCTGAAATCAACATGCCTGCAATAAAAGCACCGAGGGCATATGACAGTCCGGCTAATTTTGTGGCGTAAGCCAAAACCAAAGTAACCATCAAAACATTCATGACGAACAGCTCTCTAGACTTCTGACGAGCTACTACACCAAACCAACGGTTCATCAAGTTTTTACCAATAAAAAATAGAAGAAAGAGCATTACTGCGGCTTTTAGGACAGCAATACTTAATGTATAAGCAAGAGAACCACTTTGACTTGAAATTGCTGGGATTAGAACCAGCAAGGGCACAACCGCAAGATCCTGAAACAAAAGAACACCAATTGCCACTCGGCCGTGACGTGAATTCAAATCCAATCGCTCAACAAGCAATTTTGAAACGATAGCCGTTGACGACATTGCTAATGCCCCCCCTACGACTAAAGATGACTGCCAGCTAAGATCAAAAGCAAAACAGACCATCATGATAACGGCCAAGGATATGGCGACCTGCAAACCACCAATGCCTAATACGATTCGACGCATGGAATATAGTTGTGTAAGGCTAAATTCCAAACCGATGCTAAACATTAAGAAAACTATGCCGAATTCAGCTAATTCTCTATTGGCCTCACTATCTGGCAAAAAACCAAAAGTCTTTGGCCCAAGTAACAACCCGACTAGAAAATAAGCCAGCATTGCCGGCAAACGGAATGCGCGAAATAGAGCAACTGCGAGTACAGAGCTAATCAACAATAATAAAATGGCGGGCAAGGTTTCGTGCATAAACTATATAATATTGCAAAATTCATGCCGACTTAGGCTAAAAGTCAGACTAAATTGCAATTGTGTCCTTTATTCATGATGCATTCCCTTTTATACTTGGCATGTATGAAAAAATCATCATTAGAAAAATCAAGCTCCAAGAAATCACCTATCGACATCGCCAAATCAGTATTATTGATTGAAGCGAACGCGGTTGAAGCACTGGCAGAAAAACTTGATAGCAACTTCACCAAAGCCGTTGAGCTCATTTTACATTGCCAAGGCAGAGTTGTGGTCAGTGGCATGGGCAAATCTGGTCATATTGGCAATAAAATTGCGTCTACTTTTGCAAGCACTGGCACCCCTGCTTTCTTTATGCACCCGGCTGAAGCAAGCCATGGTGATTTAGGGATGATCACTAAAGAAGATGTCGTCATTGCACTTTCTAACTCCGGTGAAAGTGATGAATTACTGACAATAATGCCTTTACTCAAGCGTTTAGGAACTAAAATTGTCAGCATTACTGGAAAAATTAATTCTACGCTAGCAAGACAAGGTGATATTCATCTAGATGCCGAAGTTGCAATCGAGGCTTGTCCATTAGGACTTGCGCCGACTGCCAGCTCTACTGCGATGCTTGCGTTAGGCGATGCATTGGCGCTTGCAGTCTTAGATCAACGCGAATTCTCAGCAGAGGATTTTGCCCGCTCCCATCCTGGCGGAAGCATAGGGCGAAAATTACTCATTCGTATCCAAGACATCATGCGCCGGGGTTCAGCGATCCCAAGAGTCACTGTTAAAGCCAGTCTTAAAGATGCGTTAATAGAGATGTCACGCAAAGGTTTAGGGATGACTGCGATTGTTGATGCCGAAAATAGGGCTATTGGTATTTTTACCGATGGTGACTTACGTCGCGCCTTTGAGAATGGAATTGATATCAACAACACCAATATTCTAGATGTGATGCATGAAAATCCGCAAAATATAACCCCCGAGCAATTAGCCGTTGAAGCGGTTGAGATTATGGAACAAAGAAAAATTACAGCCTTGCTAGTTGTCGATCAGCAAGGTGAGTTAGTAGGTGCAATTAATATGCACGATTTACTTATCGCAAAGGTGGTTTAAAAGTGGCTTTAGCAGACAATATTTCAATTGAAGAACGTGCAAAAAAAATCAAAGTTGTTATATTTGATGTAGACGGCGTCATGACCAATGGCGGCCTAATGCTTGGTGATGATGGATTGGAATATAAAAACTTTCATTCACAAGATGGTTTGGGATTGAAGCTTTTGCACAATACAGGCCTCAAAATGGCTATTGTGACAGGCCGCACATCTAAGGTTGTCACTAAGCGTGCTGAAAACATTAAGATTGCTCACGTATATCAAGGTGTCGAAGACAAACTAGAAGCATTTAACCAAATTCTTAAAGACTTAAACGTCACTGCTGAAGAGTGTATGTTCATGGGCGACGATGTGATTGATATTCCGCCAATGCGTCGCGCTGGTTTAGCTGTTACTGTCCCACATGCAATGCCTCTGGTAAAAGAGTATTCCCATTACATTACTACTCGTGAGGCTGGGCATGGTGCAGTTCGAGAATTGTGTGAGCTTTTAATGAAAGCCCAAAACACTTTTGATGGCCAAATGGCGAAGTTTTTAAAGTAAAAATAGTGACTTGATGGAATCAGGCGCATTTATGAATGGACGAAGCACCATTATTTTTCCACTAATTGTGTTGAGCTTGCTTGCATTCATCACTTTTTGGATTAATAACACCGTCAAGTCAAACACTCAAAAAATTGATGGTAGCAATCGTCATGATATCGATTATTTTATTGAGAATTTCGTCACAACAAAAACCGATCTAAATGGCAATCTACGTAATATGTTAGCAGCCACTGAAATGCGCCACTATCCCGATAACGACAGCACTGAGCTATTACGTCCTCGGTTTACTCAATACGCAGAAAATAAGCCTTATACTCAAATTGAAGGGCAAAAAGGCTTAGTGTCATCAAATGGTGAGATGGTTGAATTTAAAGATAATGTTGTCGTTGTTCGCCAAGCCTTTGAGGGCCGCGGAGAAATGCGCCTATCAACGAACTATTTAAAAGTTCTTCCTAAAAAAGAAATTGTAACTACTGAAAGCGATGTAGTGATTACCCAAGCCCCCAAAACAGTGATTCACGGCACAGGGATGATTTACGACAAGTCTCAAAAGACTTTCACATTACTCAAAAGAGTAAGGGTGCATTATGAAAGACCAATTACAAAATCATCCAAAGCACCCTTGCCTAATCCTAGCTCAAGCGCTAAGGTGAATACTGCGAGGACTACAAATACAACAGTCCCAGATAACAAGGCAAATAATGTCAAAAAATCTTCAAACTCGTCTCAATACTCAAATCGCGATCTTAAGAAAAATTGATTTAGGAGTTCGTATGGTGCGTAATTTCTTCATTTCATGTTTATTCATATTCATAGCACTGCCGGCATTTGCGGAAAAGGCGGATAAAGATAAACCAATTGAAATTGAGGCAGACACCGTCACTGTGAATGATGCAAAGAAAATTAGTGTTTACACGGGAAATGTTATTGTGACCCAAGGCACATTAATTATTCACGCTGATAAATTAGTGGTGCGTGAAGACGTTGAAGGTTTTCAACATAGCTCATCCTATGGCAATCCAACCACCTTCAAACAAAAACGTGAAGGCAAGGATGAATATATGGAGGGAGCTGCCTTGCGAATTGAATACGATGGCCGAATGGATAAAGTACAGCTCTATACGAAAGCTTGGGTAAAGCGTGCTGACGATATCGTGCATGGTGATTACATTATGTATGACGCGAATGCAGAATATTCAGAAGTTATTGGTGGGGGGCCTAAATCAGCCACTGCCGCTACTCCAACTGGCCGAGTAAAAGCAATCATCCAACCTAAAAACAAACCTGCAGAAGATAGTAACTAAAGCGTCCCCATGACTGAGTTAATTGTTCAGAATTTACGAAAGCAATATAAAACCCGTACAGTAGTGCAGGATATCTCACTCAATATTAAAAGCGGTGAAGTCGTAGGATTGCTTGGTCCAAATGGCGCAGGTAAAACAACAAGCTTTTATATGATTGTTGGGTTAGTGCCATCAAATGACGGGCGCATCATTCTAAATGGCAAGGATATTAGTCGCTTACCAATTCATCAGCGTGCGCATATGGGCTTATCTTACTTGCCGCAGGAGCCATCTATTTTTAGAAAACTGACCGCCGCAGACAACATCCGGGCGATATTGGAGTTACAAAAACTAAGTCCTGAAGCAATAGAAAAGCGCTTAGATGAGCTTTTGGATGAATTACACATTTCGCACATTCGGGACAACCTTGCTGTGAGTTTATCCGGCGGCGAAAGAAGACGTGTTGAAATTGCGCGATGCCTAGCAACCAATCCAAAGTTTATTTTACTAGATGAGCCGTTTGCTGGCATTGATCCAATTGCGGTAATAGACATTCAAAAAACCATCAAATTTTTAACAGACAAAAATATCGGTGTTTTGATTACGGATCACAATGTTCGCGAAACGCTAGGCATATGTGACAGGGCTTATATTGTAAACGAAGGGCGTATTTTTGCTTCTGGAACCCCTGCAGAGATTATTGAAAATCAAAATGTTAGAGAAGTATATTTGGGCAAACACTTCCGCCTTTAATGAATAAATGCAGCAAAATTAAGCGCTAAATGAAACAAAGTTTACAACTCAAATTCTCACAAAGTCTCGCGCTCACACCGCAGCTACAACAGTCTATTCGATTGCTACAACTATCTTCTCAAGAGTTGAATCAAGAATTAGAAACCATTTTGCAAGAAAATCCTTTACTCGAAAGGACTGACAAAAATGACGATGGATCAGAAAATGTTAGTCAATTTACGAGCACAGATTTCTCAACCAAAGATTCGATCAGTACTTCAAACACAAGTCAAAAGAATGAAGATGCGTCAGCTGAGAGTTCAGAAAATGTGTCATTAAGCGACGATTATTTTGGAGGGGCAACTAGTCATCGCTGGGAAGAAAGTGGAAACCAAGATGACGACAATGACTACACATTCCAAGAAGCTGTTGCACCAACATTACGTGATCATCTCATCAGCCAAATTAAATTAATGCCACTGTCCGAACGTGATCAAAATCTCTCTATGTTTTTAGTAGATGCGATTAATGAAGATGGTTATTTAGAGCAATCCCTTGATGAGTTGGCGGAATTGCTTTCTACCGAACTTGAAATAGATATCCTGGAATTACAAACAGCCTTAAAACATATTCAACACCTTGACCCTCCAGGTGTTGGCGCACGCAATTTATCTGAGTGCTTATTGTTGCAATTAGGATTGCTGCCGCAAGATGTTCTTCAAGAGAATAAAAGCATTTTTGAATTAGCATCACAAATTGCCGAACATCACTTGCCAGCATTGGCATCGCGCGATTACGTCAAACTTAAAAAGGCACTTCGTTGCGATGATGCCAGCATTAGAAGTGCGCAACATATGCTAAAGAATTTAAATCCACGTCCTGGTAGTGACTTTACAAAACTAGCAGCGGGTCATTATATTCAACATGAAATTGTTGTAAAAAAAGTTAAAGGTCATTGGCAGGCAAGCTTAAATGATGAAGTCGTTCCAAAGTTACGTATCAATAAACTTTATGCTGATATATTGAAACGTAATCGTGATAGTTCTAACCAGTATTTAAATAGCCAGATGCAAGAAGCAAAGTGGATGATTAAAAATATCGAACAACGCTTCTCAACGATTTTACGTGTCTCACAAGCAATTATTGAACAACAAAGTAATTTCTTTGAACATGGTGAAATCGCGATGCGTCCTTTAGTATTGCGTGAAATTGCAGATGAACTTGGTTTGCATGAATCTACTGTATCGCGTGTTACAACGAGAAAATATATGCTCACACCTCGAGGGGTTTATGAACTGAAATATTTCTTTGGAAGTCATGTAGCAACTGATAGCGGGGGGGCTTGCTCAGCAACGGCAATTCGCGCTCTAATCAAACAAATGGTGGCTGAAGAAAATCCTAAAAAACCGCTATCCGATAATCAATTAACAGAAGTTTTATCGAAACAAGGCATTGTCGTTGCAAGACGTACAATTGCCAAATACCGCGAGTCTCTTAACATTCCCGCGGCAAATCAACGCAAGTCTATATAAGACTTGCATCACAACCAAGAGGAGTAAACCATGAATCTACATTTAACTGGGCACCACTTAGAAGTCACTCCTGCTCTACGTGAATACATCCAAAATAAACTGACTAAAGTCAGTAACCATTTTGATCATATGATTGATGTCAAAGTGACATTGAGTGTAGAAAAGCTTGCGCAAAAAGTTGAAGCGACTATCCATGTGCCAGGTGCGGACTTACATGCTGAATCCAGCGATGCTGATATGTACAGTGCAATAGATCTTCTTGCCGATAAGCTAGATCGCCAAGTATTAAAACATAAAGAAAAACATGCTGACCATCACAAAACTAATGGTGCAGTTAAACATCAAGCTACAGAGTAGTTGTTAATCAAATAGGTACCTGTGATGGCCGAAATTAGCGTACACCAACTTCATCAAGAGACACACCGTAAGCTTAAGCTTACTTGGGTTGCAGGAAAATCTGGTGGGGATAATTTATTAACAAGCGAAACCGTATCTAAGCCTTCGCTTGCGTTAACTGGGCATCGCAATTTCGTCCATCCAAACCGCGTGCAAGTTCTTGGCTGTGCGGAAATGGATTATTTAAATGGCTTAAGCAAGCAAGAACAAAATCAAGCCATCGACCATTTATTTTCCACAAAGCTTGCAGTGCTTATCGTTGCGAATGGTGAAAAAGTCCCAGATGCTCTCCTTGCGGCCGCTGAGAAGAATCAAACTGCGTTGATGACTTCACCGCTGGCTAGTCCAAATCTGATGGATGTTATGGCCCATTATTTAGCAAAAGTTCTGGCAGAATCAACCACAGCTCATGGCGTTTTCATTGAGGTTCAGGGATTTGGTGTTCTTATTAAAGGCAGCCCTGCAATTGGTAAAAGTGAATTGGCATTAGAACTGATCTCTCGTGGTCATCGTTTAATCGCCGATGACATCGTCGATTTTTATCGCGTATCTCCAGAGCGGATTGAGGGTCGTTGCCCTCCCCTTCTGCAAGACTTTTTAGAAGTCCGAGGCTTAGGCATATTGAATATACGCGCCCTCTTCGGTGATAGTTCTGTTAAGCCAACAAAGCCACTGGATCTGATTATTCAACTTGAGATGGCTGATACTTTAGCGCCTCAGAACTTAGACAGACTTAAAGTCAAATCCCAAAATGAAGACGTATTGGGTATAAAAATACAAAAAGTCATTATTCCTGTTGCGGCTGGCCGAAATATTGCCGTATTAGTTGAAGTTGCTGTACGAAACCACATGCTACTATTGCGGGGAGTGAATGGTACGAAGCAATTTATGGAACGCCAGGCACGCGAATTAAAAAATAACCTGAAAAAGAAATAATGCAACTTATTATCGTTACAGGATTATCAGGGTCAGGCAAGAGCGTTGTCTTAAAAGCGCTTGAGGATACAGGTTATTACTGTATCGATAATCTGCCTGCCACTTTATTGCCTGAGATTTATGAGAATCTAAACGCTGCACAAGAGCGTGTTGCGATTAGCACCGATACTCGAAGTGCTGCCTTAGAAGCTCTCCCTGAAAATATTGAAAAGTTAAAAGCACAAGGTGTCAGCGTTCAGGTGCTATTCCTTGAATCAACGACACAGGCCTTAGTAAAAAGATTTAGTGAAACTCGTCGGCGCCATCCTTTAAGCAACGAAGATATTACGCTTGCCGAAAGCATTGAATATGAGCGTCAACTATTATCTCCCCTGGCTGAACTAGGACCTCATATTGATACAAGCGACCTTAGCGCGAATACATTACGTGCTTGGGTTAAAGATTTTGTGGCCAGCAATAATAATAGCATCACCTTACTCTTCACTTCATTTGGATTTAAACATGGGATACCTCTTGATGCAGATTTTGTATTCGATGTGCGTTGTTTACCAAATCCACATTACGACCCTTTACTAAGACCAATGACGGGGCGAGATCAGCCAGTTAAAAAATTCTTAGAGCAACAACCATTGGTTATCGAGATGTACCAAGATATTGAAAACTTCATTACCCGCTGGCTACCTAGTTTTATTCAGGAAAATCGAAGCTATCTAACTATTGCCATTGGATGTACAGGGGGTCAACACAGATCTGTTCATCTTGTTGAAGAGTTAGGAAAACATTTCACTAGTCAAAAACAACAAGTCTTAATTAGACATAGAGAACTGGAATTGCCACTATGATTGGTATTTTAATTGTCGCGCATGGCTCACTTGGTGAGAGTCTAATTCAATGCGCTACCCATGTGATGGGCGCAAGACCAACATTGTTAGAACAATTTGGGATTGATACACATGATGACCCATCAACTTTACTACCAGTGATGCAGAAAGTTGTCCAAGATTTAGACGAAGGTGACGGCGTATTGATTCTTTCAGATATATACGGCGCAACCCCCTGCAATATCGTAAGCAGACTTTTGGAGCCTCATCATGTCGAAGGGATTGCTGGTGTGAATTTACCGATGCTCGTTCGTGCTCTCACTTACCGTAATGGCGACCTAGGAAAATTGGCCGAAAAAGCATTGAGTGGCGGCCAAGAAGGTGTCATTAATTTCACTGAAGAAGCCTGCAAGGACAAAAGCAAATGAAGCAAGATGTACTCATCATCAATAAGCTCGGCTTACATGCGCGCGCCTCCACTAAACTGACTCAAACAGCCAGTCAGTTTAAGAGTGAAATTTGGATTGAGCGCAACGGGCGTCGTGTGAATGCAAAAAGCATCATGGGCGTGATGATGTTAGCTGCCAGCAAAGGCAGCACAGTCAGTTTGGAAACCATAGGCACTGATGAAAAAGAGGCAATTGAAACATTAGTGACCTTAATTACCAACCGATTTGGTGAGCCCGAATAATGAGGCTATTAAAGTAATGAGTTTTTCTATTCATGGAGTAGGGGTTTCAAATGGCATCGCCATTGGGCATGCTCATTTAGTTTCGCATGCGCTTTTAGAAGTTGTTCATTACCAAGTCCCTCAGGACCTTCTCGAACAAGAAATTAAAAGATTCGACCAAGCAATTGAAACAGTCAAACATGACTTAGAAGTAGTTAAGGCACAACTGCCCAGTCGATCCCCAGCTGAATTAAAAGCATTCATTAATACCCATTTAATGATTTTAAGCGACCACACGCTTGCACAAGACCCAAAAAATATTATCACTGATGAGAAGTGCAACGCAGAATGGGCACTCAAACAACAGATGGAAAGTATCGTTGAGCAGTTTGATCAGATTGAAGACGAATACTTACGAGAACGCAAACATGACGTAGTGCAAGTAGTTGAACGCATCATCAAAGCGCTTCTTGGTCGCCCAAGCCAGGTAGCAGTGATTGAACAAGAAAAGTCGATCATTTTAGTGGCGCATGACATTTCTCCTGCAGATGCCATTCAATTCAAACAGCATCAATTTGCAGCTTTTGTAACTGATGTTGGCGGCGCCACTTCCCACACCGCAATTCTTGCACGTAGTTTAAATATTCCTTCAATTGTTGCACTCCAACGTGCAAGAGGGCTTATTCGCGATGGCGAATTGCTCATAGTTGATGGCACACAAGGTGTGCTGATTGTTAATCCAGACAAAGATACACTCGCAGAATATAGGCTCAAGCAAGAGCAATGGCAGATAGAACAACAAAAGCTTAAGCGCATCAAGCTTACAAAAGCAGTGACGCTAGATGGAACATCGATAGACCTATTTGCGAACATTGAGATTCCAGATGATGTCATTCAAGTAAAAGCTTCTGGTGCCACGGGTATCGGTTTATATCGAACTGAATTCTTGTTCATGAATCGACGAGAAGCACCTAATGAAGAAGAACAATTTGAGGCATACAAAGCAGTAGCAGAAGCCATGGATGGCAAACCCGTCACCATACGAACGTTAGACCTAGGTGCAGACAAACAAATGAATGCAGACACAGAGCGCACCTGCACAAACCCTGCCTTGGGATTGCGGGCGATTCGCTTGTGCCTTGCAGAGCCTCAAATGTTTCACATTCAGTTACGCGCACTACTCAGAGCATCTGCCTTTGGTAATATCCAAATATTAATTCCAATGTTATCGGCGGTGACCGAACTTAGACAAACATTACTTTTGCTAGAGCGTGCTAAGCAAAGCTTGCGTTTACAAAAAATTGACTTTAATAATGAGATTAAAGTTGGAGGCATGATTGAGATTCCTGCTGCGGCTTTATGCGCAGAAGCCTTTGCGAAAGAATTGGACTTTCTATCCATCGGCACCAACGATTTAATTCAGTATTCACTTGCCATTGATCGCACTGATGATAGTGTTTCACATCTATACAATCCACTCCATCCGGCGATTCTGCAGTTGATAGAAATCACGCTTAAAGCAGGGCAAAAACTTGGGAAAAAGGTCTCTATTTGCGGTGAAATGGCAGGCGACTCAAAATTAACACGTCTATTATTAGGACTGGGGTTACGTCAATTTTCTATGCACCCATCCCATATCCTGTCAGTGAAACACCAGGTTTTGCAAAGTGACTTAGTTAAGTTGGTTCCTGCTGCACGTAAAATAGTCGCCAGTCATGATAGCGATAAGATTGAACCTTTAATCCAAAAAATGAATCTCTAGAATATCACCCATCAGCATTGCATTTTATAAATCTGCATGAATTAAGGAATTTGAATTGACCGCCTTACAACATAATCCATTATTAAATTTTTCCGGTTTGCCTAAATTTGACCAAATACGCGCCGAACATGTTGAGCCTGCTATTGACCATTTGCTTGAAAGTGGTCGAGCTTGTATTGAAAAACTAGCGGCTTCAAATGATGTACCTACCTGGGCTAATTTTGCTAAGCCATTGGAAGATATGGAAGAAAAGCTGTCACGAGCATGGTCTCAAGTTGGGCATATGAATGCAGTGGTGAATAGCCCGGAACTTCGTGAGGCATACAATGCGAGCTTACCTAAGCTGACAGATTTTTATTCAGACCTAGGTCAAGATGAGCGCCTGTATGCAAAATTTCGTAGCCTCAAGAATAGTGAAGAGTTCAGCACCTTCAATGCTGCTCAACAAAAAATAGTTGAGAATGAATTACGTGATTTCAGGTTGGGCGGCGCAGAACTTCCAGAAACTAAAAAAATACGCTTTAAAGCAATACAGGAATCACTCTCAAAAATTACGACTAAGTTTGAAGAAAACTTAATGGATACCGTGAATGACTTTTCCCATTTTGTATTAAATATTTCGGAATTGAAAGGCATCCCTGAAGACGTAATACAGGTTGCACAAGAAGCAGCCAATGAAGATGGCAAACAAGGTTATAAATTCACACTGCATTTCCCGTCTTACATGCCAGTACTTCAGTACTGCGAAAATCGCAATTTGCGAGAATTGTTATATCGCGCTTATGCTACACGCGCATCGGAATTTGGAAAATCTGAATGGGACAATACATCGCTTATTAAAGATATATTAAAACTCCGCCGTGAAGCTGCTCAATTACTAGACTACAAAAGTTATGCTGAAATGTCGCTTGCTACTAAGATGGCTGAGACTCCCGCAGAAGTGACTCGCTTTTTAGACAATCTTGCTCAGCGTGCAAAACCTTTTGCAAAACGTGACATGAAAGAGTTAACAGAACATGCATCAAAATTAGGCATTGCTGACATGCAAGCTTGGGATGTGGCATTCGTTTCTGAGAAGTTACGTGAAGAAAAATATGCCTTTTCAGATCAAGAGGTGAAGCAATACTTTCCAGAATCCCAAGTTTTACTTGGTTTATTCAAAGTGGTTGAAACAATTTTCGGCGTGCATGTAAAAAAACTACAAGTGCCTGTCTGGCATACAGATGCCGCCTTTTACGAAATTGGTGATAATCACGGCAATGTCATTGGTCAATTCTATTTAGATTTATATGCTCGCAACAATAAACGGGGTGGGGCTTGGATGGATGAAGCCATTACGCGTAGAAAACACACTGCAAATAATATTGTGACACCGGTGGCATACCTGACCTGTAATTTTTCTGGGCCTGTTGGAGACAAGCCAGCATTATTCACCCACGATGAAGTGATCACCATGTTCCACGAATTTGGTCATGGGTTACATCACATGCTTACGCAGGTCGATGACTATGGCGTTTCGGGTATTAAAGGGGTGGAATGGGATGCCGTAGAACTCCCTAGCCAATTTATGGAAAATTTCTGTTGGGAATGGGATGTTATTCGCCATATGACCAAACATGTAGAGTCTGGCGCAAGTTTGCCACGTGAATTGTTTGATAAAATGGTTGCCGCCAAAAATTTCCAAGCTGGGATGCAAACCGTTCGTCAAATCGAATTCTCACTCTTTGATATGCGTTTGCATGATGCATTCAATCCGGATGGGCAAACAACCGCTTTGGACTTAATTGAAGAAGTACGTGACGAAGTTGCCGTCGTCCGACCTCCAAAATGGAATCGCTTCCCAAACGGATTTTCACATATTTTTGCAGGTGGTTATGCCGCAGGCTATTACAGCTACAAATGGGCTGAAGTTCTTTCTGCTGATGCTTACAGTATGTTTGAAGAGAATGGCGTTCTTTGCGCAGAAACAGGCCAGCGCTTTTGGCATGAGATTTTAGCAAAAGGTGGTTCACGCCCAGCGTTAGAATCTTTCGTTGCATTCCGAGGTCGGGCTCCAGATATTGAAGCATTACTTCGTCATAATGGCATGATAGCGTCGGTATAAATTTTGAAAATTGTCACCTGGAATGTGAACTCACTTAATGTGCGATTACCGCATGTTTTGGATTGGCTTGAAACCAACAAGCCCGATGTGTTATGCCTGCAAGAGACTAAGCAAGAAGATCATAAGTTTCCTTATGATGTTTTAAAAGAGGCTGGTTATAACGCGATTCATAGCGGACAAAAAACATATAATGGGGTAGCCATTATTAGCCCGCATGCCATCGAAGAAGCACATATGGGCATCCCTCACTTTCTAGATGAACAAAAACGTTTAATTGCTGCAACCATAAATGGGGTTCGCATCGTTTGTGTTTATATCCCCAATGGCCAATCGGTTGGTTCAGATAAATACGCATACAAATTAAATTGGTTGAAAGCATTCACCCCTTGGCTAGAAACTGAAATACAGCAGTATCAAAAACTCGCACTATTAGGGGATTACAATATTGCGCCAGAAGACATCGACTGCCATGATCCTTCGGCCTGGTTAGGTCAAGTCTTAGTGAGTGAGCCCGAAAGAGAGGCTTTCAGAACGCTTATTCAGTTAGGATTACAAGATAGCTTCCGCTTGTTTGAAAAAAGCGAAGGTCATTATAGCTGGTGGGATTACCGTATGGCTGGCTTTAGACGAAATCTAGGAATGCGCATCGATCATATCTTAATTACTCCCGATCTTAGCAAATGCAGCACGTCCAGCTACATCGACAAAATGCCTCGAAAATTAGAACGTCCAAGTGACCACACCCCCGTTGTTTTAGAGTTCAGCATTTAATGACCATTAGCTGGGTAGAAGGTGGAAGCACCCATATTGCACGCTGGCAATCTGAAGCTAAAGTCACTGCACCTAAACGCGTATTAGTTGTAGATGATTCCATCAACGCAGATACCGCTTATAGATTGGCTTGCGAGGGATCAGCCATGTTGTGGCGCGGGGACTTTCAGAATGCACGTCAATTATTGCAAGCCATGGCAAGACGCTGCGAACAGAAAAAAGTATCAAAAAAAAATAAGCTAGCAAACGCTCCTGAAGACCTCAAGAGTTCATTCAATTTACATCGCGTGGCACAAGCCCAAAGAGCTAGGATTTTGGGGATGCTTCTTATTGAGGTGGGTGATAGTTATCAAATCTCACTTAAACGCGCTCCTGATTTCAAGGATGCTTTCATAGAAGCCTATGGTGAGTTTAGTAGCCCATTCGTAACATCCCTAAGGGAGTTGCAAGGTTTAATTGGCGCGCATGAATGGAGAAAAAAAGGTGTACGGATTGAAGCATTAGGTGCCAATATTCATCCGCATTACGGGGTATTCTCTCCCATACGTGGAGAGTATTTAAAACTTATTGCCGATACCAGTCTCCCCTCCACAGAATTAGCTTTTGATATTGGAACAGGTACTGGTGTCATTGCATCTATACTTGCCAAAAGAGGGGTCAAGAGAGTGATTGCAACAGATCAAGATAGCCGAGCGATCACTTGTGCTGAAGAGAACATTGCTCGACTAGGTTTACAAAACAAAGTCACCATCACGAAAACTGATATGTTTCCAGAAGGTCAAGCGCCTTTGATTGTGTGTAATCCCCCTTGGCTGCCGGCCAAGCCAAGCTCACCTATTGAGTATGCCATTTATGATCCGGATAGTCGGATGTTGATCGCATTTTTAAATGGATTAAAAGAAAAACTGACGCCTGAAGGTGAGGGATGGCTAATTATGTCTAACTTTGCTGAAGCGTTGGGGTTGAGGAAACAAGATGAGCTGCTTAGTTTAATTCATCGTGCTGGTCTTCGGGTGGAAGAAAAATTGGACATCAAACCTACACACCAAAAAATAATGGATGCTGAAGACAAGTTACATCAAGCCAGAAAAGCGGAAGTAACCTCGCTTTGGCGTTTAAAAATTACTTAATCTTAATACCCAATTGCTTTAATTTGCGATACAAATGTGTTCGCTCAAGCTCTGCAGCCTCGGCCACGCGACTCATATTCTTATCTGTTTTCTGAATATGATATTCAAAATACAATCGCTCAAATTCATCTCTTACTTCACGAAGCGGACGATCTAAATTAATTGGTAGTGCATTAGTTTTTAATGGTTCTTGCTCAATAGCTGGCTTTTGAAGTGGTGAGAATTGTTCCATCACACGATTCACATCATCTGAGGTAATTTTTTCACCTAGACTTGTGCGCATTAAATTATGTATCACGCTATCTAACTGCGTTAAGTTTCCAGGCCAATCTGCATTTCTTAGTGTATTAAGCGCTGCTGTCTCAAACTCACGATATGGCGCCGCTGTCGTTTCGACCAAAAGAAAAGCCATTGCACGCGCTAGATCAGGAATATCTTCACGATGGTCAATCAAACTGGGAATTCGTAGGGTACTTACTGATAGAATTTGCAGCAACCCATTATCAAATGTGCCTTCTGAGACCATATCTGGCAGAGGTCTTGAAGTGCTACAAATCACACGTGTGCCATATTTTTCAGTTTTGGAAAGTAAAACAAGCAAACCTTTTTGCTGAGTTTTATCTAAATCAGCCACCTCAGGGACAAACAAAATGCCCTCATGCAACTGCTCAAGTACATCAAGTGGTGCCTCAGCTAATCTCTGTAATTCAGTGAGTTCCATCCATGGGGTACTAGGTTGATGCAAGAACTTTGCACAGAGTTCTGCCCCACTACCTTTTTCACCAATGAGCAATAAAGGCGCTTTGCTCATACTCACTTGTTCTAAGCGCTGACGCAGTTCATTGATTACGGCACTTTTACCAAGATTCAGAAGCGTCATATCTGACTTTGGGAGCTGTTCGCTATGTTTGAGTGCGGAGGTCACAGTCTTGAGTAGTTTTTGTAACGCAATAGGTTTTTCTAAGAAATCAAATGCACCAATACGGGTGGCTTCTACGGCTGTGTCGATCGTGCCATGTCCTGACATCATGACGACAGGCATAGTCAGCATGCCACCAGCACCCCATTCTTTTAATAGGGTAATACCATCGCAATCGGGCATCCAAATGTCTAACAACACAACATCTGGCCTTGTATGTTGACGGTACTCTCTAGCTTCGGCAGCATTTTCCGCAAGCTTCACTTGATAACCTTCATCTTGCAAAATATCTCTCAATAGCTCGCGGATACCAATTTCATCGTCAACCACTAATACCTGTCTTGCGGTCATGCTTGTTCTACCTTCTTAGGTTTAACACTTCTCTTTTTAGATTCAGTTTTAAGCACCGGCAAACTTACAAGTACTACTGCTCCAGTTTCACTTGGGGAGCCAGCTTTAATATTTTCGATGGTAATGATTCCTTGGTGTTCTTCAATGATTTTTTTCACAATTGCCAACCCCAGTCCGGTGCCATGACGTTTAGTTGTCATGTAGGGTTCGAAGGCTCGAGACAGAATCTCAACAGGAAATCCATTACCGTTATCCGTCACACTTAATTGAACTTGATCAGCTTTTTTTAAGGTCTTGACTATAATTTTTGGAGCTTTAGCCCCTTCTAAAGCATCTTGTGCATTCTGCAATAAATTATGTAAAACCTGTCTCAACATCGTGGCATCACCTAACACTTCTAGTGATTGCTTAGCAGCATGCACTTCAAGGCTGATTCCCTCAGGCTCATACAAATCTAAAACATCTTGGACTAATCTATTAAAGTCTAGGGGACTTAAATTAAGTACTGGAGCACGTGCATACTCACTAAATTCATTAACCATTGTTTTCATTGCATCTACTTGAGCAACAATAGTGCCAGTGGCACGTTTTAGCATCTCGCTGTCATCGGGATCTAACTTATTTGCTAGCCTATGCTCAATACGTTCTGCAGATAGCTGAATGGGTGTCAGTGGGTTTTTAATTTCGTGCGCCAATCTTCTTGCCACCTCTCCCCAAGCAGAATCACGCTGAGCCTGCACCATGGTTGTAATGTCATCGAACACAACCAAGTAACCACTATCCGCGCTATAAGGCAGTCGTGTGCCTCGCAATAATAGGGTCCGCTGACCTTGAGTCGTCACAATTTCCATTTGCACTTGCCACTCATTAGCTTTTGTTTCGGCGGAATTTTGTAAAATGATGTCTATCAGATTTTTTAAATTAGGAAAGTCTTGCCCAATTCTCTCAAAAGGTTGTCCGGAGAAATGGCCTAGAACAACTCCAAGAATATTTGAAGCGATCAAATTGTAGGTTCTTAACTCGCCCTTATCATTGAGGGCTAAAACACCTGATGACAAATGTGCCAGAATCGTTTCTAAATAACCACGCGCGGCTTCAACTCGAGCCCGATTGCTTTCCGCAGCCTGCTTAGCCTCGCCAAGCTGCTTGGTCATGCTGTTGAAGGATTGCACCAAGACCCCCAACTCATCGTTTCCATGAACAGGAAGAAGCGTTTCATAGTCCCCACGTGCAATAGCCCGGGTTCCTTCAGCCAACACACCAAGCGGTGCAGATAAGCGCCGACTTAATACGAAGGCAACTGAAACTGCAGTGAGCATTGCCAACATCAGAACCAGAGTTAGCGTTAATGCAAATACTTGCTTGAGAGATTCACGACTTAATGAAAGTTCTTGATAGTCCTGATAGACGTTTTGCACCGCTTCAGCAGTATTCGACAACTGCTTAGGAACGGGTTGTAGCAATTGTAAAATACGGGTTTCACCACCAATATCATTCATATTGACGGGTATTAATGCGCGTAAATACAATCCTTTTCCAGAGATTGGTTCAATGATGCCGAAGTCCTTTTGACGCGCCTGCCGAAGTTGGTTAAGGCTGGGGGTATCAGGTAAAAAACTAGTTGGATCATTACTTGAAAAGGCTAATATTTTCCCCTGCATCGTCAGCAAAACGGCATCTTGAACACCACTTTTTTCTCTTAGATCATTGAGCACGCTCAATTGAGAGTTGCTTGGCTGAAAAGCAAGGTTTGAGGCCATATTATCGCCTTTTTGCTTTAGGTCAGCGAGCATACTGTCTAGTGAACTTTGCCCAAGTCTAACGCCACCCTCTAGCGCAGCCTCAACTTTAACGTTAAACCAAGACTCAATAGATTGTGTAAGGAAATTTACCGAAACTGCATACACAATTAACCCTGGAATAATGGCCATCAGCGCGAATGCGCCTAAAAGTTTCAATGTCAGTCTGCTGCCAATAACTCGCGCACGCATCTGTTTAAAAAGCCGTGAGAGTTGAAATACAATTAAGAGTAGCAAGGCTGCTGCAAGGGTGATGTTGAAACCTAACAGCAGGGTGTAATCAGTCCCTGAAATATTCCCATTCCCACTTGCTTGCGATAACAGGTAAAGCAATCCCGCTCCAAGCACAGTAGTAATAAAGACAATATATCGCATCAGCAATTACTCATTCTAGAATACAAATATTGGCGTCCAATGATACCGTTCGGAAGCCATATTCCAATCGTCTGATCCAATAGCCTCTACTTGGACAGGCTTAGGCAACTTCGTTTGGTCTAGTCGAATTTTAATGGCAGCGGAATAAGCATCTCCCTTTTTAAGAAGTTTCTTATCGACTACTGACCACAACTTTATTGTGGAAATTTCTTCTTTTGCTTGTTGAAGATTAGGAAAGGATTGCTGATGGTTATTACGGTTTACTAAATACTGGCGTGAAAGCGCATGGTAGCTCAATGTTACATATTGATTTTGTGTAACAA
Source organism: uncultured Methylophilaceae bacterium (assembly GCA_903909015.1). GTDB lineage: Bacteria > Pseudomonadota > Gammaproteobacteria > Burkholderiales > Methylophilaceae > Methylopumilus_A. The sequence continues at coordinate 5,014 of CAIVUE010000123.1, read as the reverse complement.
TCTCGTCATCAAACCAATATCGACGTGGGCTAGTCAGCTGAAATTCAACTAGGAATGTTAGCGGCACCCCTTTATTCAAAGCATCTTCAAGAACAGGGCTTAGGCTAATATCAAAATCAGCATTTAAAGCATGGCTTTCTTCAAGCGCAATGAATTCTGCATTTTTGACATGAACCGAACTATTTGCCGCATGAGCGAATGGACTAAACGCAAAAAAGAGCGTTAATAATATAGGTAAGCAATGAAGCTTAATGCTTTTGTAGTAAGGCATAAAATAAACCATCATGCTGTGCACTCGGTTGTAATTGTCCATTTTCTAAACTCAAGCCTGCCAAGGGAGCAGTTAACATTAATTGCTCAGCGTCTGGATGTGCTTTTAAGAAGATATCAACTTGCCGTTGGTTTTCTTCCGGAAACACTGAGCACGTCACATAGAGCAATTTACCACCCTTTGCTAATAGCTGCCACAATGACGGCAATATCTGGGCCTGCTGTTTATTGAATGAGGCAATATCAGCCTCGCGGCGAAGCCATTTAATATCAACGTGACGCCTCACGATACCAGAGGCCGTGCATGGAACGTCTGCCAAAATGCGGTCAAAAGGCTTACCGTCCCACCAGTCTTTCGGATTTCCCGCATCGCCGACCAACAAAGTAGCATGAAGCTTTAAACGTTCAATATTGCTTTTGGTACGACTAATTCTTGAAGCATCATTATCTAAGGCGACCAAGTCAACATCTGCCAACTCTAGAATCTGACCTGTTTTTCCGCCTGGAGCACAACAAGCGTCAAGCACGCGTTGACCATCTTTCAGATCCAAAGCATACCCTGCCAACTGCGCTGCATAGTCTTGAACAGAGGCTTGACCATCATAAAATCCAGGAATACGGTCTACCGGAATCGGCTTTTCTAACGTGACAGCATTCGCCCCTAGGACTTTTGCTTCAATACCATCCGCTTTGAGTTTTGCTACGAAATCAGCAGATGAAATTTGCCTCTGATTTACTCGCAAGGTCATAGGTGGGTGCTGATTACCAACCAGCAGAATCGCTTGCCAACTATCTGGATATTGATTCTTTAATTTATTGATCCACCATAAAGGATATGAATAAGTAGCAAATTCATTATCCTCAATGTTAGCTAGAAGCTCAGATTGCTGACGTAAAAAATTACGAAGCACGCCATTCACTAAACCTTTAGCCCATGTTTTCTTAGACTGGCTAGCAGCTTTAACCGCCTGATCAACCACGGTATGGGAAGCTGCTTTGTCATATTGCAATTGATAAATAGCAACTAGCAATAAACATTGTAATTTAGCATCGTCCAATGGCTTTTGAAGTAGTTGGTCCAATAAGGATTGAACAGCCCCATAAAAGCGCAATGTACCGTAACTTAAATCTTGAGCGACAGCACGTTGTTGTGGAGTGATATTTGGATATCTAGCGAAAAGGCTCTCTAAAACAATACCTAAGTTACGACCTGCGAAGACTTGACCTATTGCCTCTGCAGCAATCTGTTGTGAGATATGCACGTTTTATTTGACCAATCTCATCGAAATATAAAGGTTAAACTTATTCAAAATACTGGCCGATTTTTAAACCATGTCCAGTGACAAAATCTTTAGCTTTTAAGCGTTTGCCGCCTGGCGACTGTAATTCTTCAATCACCAATACGCCTTGTCCACAGGCTACCTGAACGCCTGATGAAACAGCTAAAATCATTCCTGGCTTTTCGATTACAGGCATATCAAGAAAAGTCGCCATCCAAATACGGCAAACTTCCCCGTTAAGCATAGCATGTGCAACTGGAAAAGGATTAAACGCTCTCACTTGGCGGGAAATCAAATTAGCAGAATGCGTCCAATTAATAGCTGCTTCTGATTTCTGTAATTTACTCGCATAAGTCACCAAAGACTCATCTTGTGGCATCGCTGGCAAGCTGCCCTCAATAGCTAGGCGCTCCATCGCAGCCAGCATTAGTTCGGCACCAATATGAGCAATTTCGTCATGCAAGGATTGTGCAGTATCCCTTTCCCCTATCGGCACAACGCCTTTCGAAACCATGGCTCCAGCATCAAGTGCTGGCACCACTTCCATGATTGTGACGCCAGTTTCAATATCTCCGGCGAGCAATGACCGCTGAATAGGAGCAGCACCGCGCCATCGAGGAAGCAATGAGGCATGGACGTTATAACAACCCAATCGGGGCATTTCTAGGACATTGGTTGGGATGATTAAGCCATAAGCTGCGACAATCATCACGTCTGTTTTTAGCGCATCAATACGAGCCTGCACCTCAACATCTCTTAATGTTTCTGGCTGAAATACTTCAATCTTATGCTGCAATGCAAGTTCTTTAACAGGACTAGCCTTAAGCTTCATACCTCTTCCTGAAGGACGATCAGGCTGAGTAAGTACTAACACCACTTGGTGGCCAGCCTCAATCAATGCAGCCAAAGCTGGCACAGCAAAATCCGGCGTGCCTGCAAAAATGATTTTCAAAGGCTGCATATTATCGACCTCGCTGCCTTTTCTGCATTTTCGTTTTAATCCGATTTTGCTTAAGCGGAGATAAATACTGAACAAATACTTTACCTAGCAGATGGTCCATCTCATGCTGAATACACACAGCCATCAAACCGTCTGCTTCCAAAGTAAATGGCTTTCCATTTCTATCTAGGGCATCAATTACAACAGTTTCAGCTCGCGTGACATTCTCATAAACCCCGGGCACGGATAGACAGCCCTCTTCGTATTCTTGTGTCCCTGTTTTAGTTTTGACGACAGGATTAATAAACACCTGGAGTTTATTTTTACCTTCGCTGATATCTATCACGATAATTTGAAGATGCACATCTACTTGAGTTGCAGCCAAGCCGATCCCTGGCGCTTCGTACATAGTCTCAGCCATGTCGTCGATCAAACGCTGAATTTTTTCATCCACTTTTGACACTGGCCTAGCTACTGTGTACAAGCGAGCGTCTGGATAATTAAGTATGTCTAATATTGCCATCTGAATGAATTGCCATTAAAACTTTATTGTTATATAAATTACTTACAGTTTTTGTTGGATTGTTAGGTGTTATCCTAGCATCACTATCCCCTTAAAATCGAACTTAAAGGCTCGCACTATTATACCCCCGCATGACTAGCCAAGACACTAATGAAGCAGCTTTATGGATATGCCTCCATCAGATAGATGGCTTAGATGGGCAGAGTATCTGTAAGTTATTACATCGTTTTGGTGGCCCAGAAAACATCTTTGATGCGTCGCATAAAGAATTAAACCAAGTCGTTTCTGAGTCTATCTGTAGTGCAATTAAGCAATGCCCTAATCTAGAGTCCGCCAAATTAGGACTGCAATGGTTAACAAAAGAAGAAAATTATCTCATCACGCTTGCCGATCCGCATTACCCAGCCGCACTTCTAGAAATTCCGGATCCACCACCCATTCTTTATGCAAAAGGTAATTTGAACTGTTTAACCATGCCAGCAATTTCGATAGTCGGCAGCCGAAATGCCACCGTGCAAGGGAAGAAAAATGCTGACGAGTTTGCGGAAGCTTTAGCAATAGAAGGCTTTTGTATCATCAGCGGTTTAGCCCTTGGGATTGATGCTGCGGCGCATCTTGGCGCTTTAAAAAGTGCACAAGGGAGGACTATTGCCGTGGTTGGGACAGGCCTAGATATTGTCTATCCCGCAAAGCATCTCAAACTTGCCCATCAAATAGTCGCACAAGGTTTAATCATTTCTGAGTTTCCAATAGGCACGCCATCCCATCCAGAAAACTTTCCTAAGCGTAACCGTATTATCAGCGGCCTAAGTTTGGGCTGTTTAGTCGTCGAAGCTAACATACAAAGCGGATCACTCATGACCGCTAGATATGCAATAGAACAAGGACGTGAAGTATTTGCGATACCTGGTTCGATTCATTCGCCATTGTCAAAAGGCTCGCATACGCTCATTAAACAGGGTGCAAAATTGGTTGATTGTATTCAAGATATCACTCTTGAATTGTCCCATGTTCGCTAGGCTTTAATTTAAGCTTAAGTTAGACACTGACTCACTTGACTCGCGAACACCTTTGGGTGAAACTGAGAACGCTGGTGTTATTAAATTGAATAGTTTCTCTAAAAGAAGGTCGTTATAGCCTATCGACCAACTGAATAAATTTGACCTTATAAATTTGATAGGAGAATCTATGTTTGAAGTCTTAGTCTATATGTTCGAAAACTACGTGGAGGCGAATATCCAGCCTGACCACAATACACTTGCTCAAGAGCTATTTGAAGCGGGTTTTGACAGCACCGACATCAGTGGCGCGTTTGATTGGTTTAGCTCATTAGAAACCATGGCAGATGCAGCAGGCAACTCTCCAAACCCAATCACGCAATCAACTCGCATTTACAGCGAAGAAGAAATCAAGAAGATTGAAATTGAAGGGTTGAGCTTTTTGATGTTTTTAATGCAATCGAACGTCATCAACCATGCTTTACATGAGGTCATCATGGATAGAGCGATGGCACTCTCACAAGATCATGTTGGAGTAGACGAGATCCGCTGGACAGCCCTAATGGCACTTCGGAAACAAGGAAGAACGAATGACTTTCTTTTTGTTGAAGATGCCATGTTTGGTGAAGACAGCCCAACGTTCCATTAGATCCTGCCGCTAGATCACAATAAAAAAGCCTAGAAAATTCTAGGCTTTTTTATTTTTTCAAGTTTATTTATTCAACCCAAGTCTTTCGGCGATATTGCTAATAATGCCTGACTGATTAAGGGTATAAAAATGCAACCCTGGCGCCCCACCAGCGATCAATTTCTCGCACAAGTCAGTGACGACATCCAAGCCAAAAGCTCGAAGAGATGCAATATCATCACCGCAATCTTCCAAACGTAGACGCAACCAGCGCGGAATTTCTGCCCCACAAACATTAGAAAATCGCGCTAATTGTGTGTAGTTATAGATTGGCATCACCCCAGGCACAATTGGAATATCAATACCAATTTTCTG
>CAIVUE010000122.1 GCA_903909015.1 uncultured Methylophilaceae bacterium | reverse complement strand
TAAATAGGTATTGGCATCAAACTCACCAGCAAACTTATCCCCCTGATAACGCAGGTAGGACTCCATCTCAAATTCCACATCAAAACTGTATTTAATTTGGCCATCTCGTAATTTACGACCAAATTTTTCACCCATCGCGTCATCGCTTAGATAGGTAATATGTCCCAACATACGAGCAATCCGCAAGCCTCGGCGTGGAACTGCGCCATGGTTGTAATATTCCCCCGCGTAAAACTCTGGATCCGTAATAATTGCCTGACGCGCAACTTCATTAAAAGCAATATTTTGCGCAGTGAGGTTGGGGGCAGAAGCAATCACCAATGCATGGCGAATACGATTTGGGTATGCAATCGACCACTGCAGGGCCTGCATGCCGCCTAAACTTCCGCCAAGTACAGCAGCTAATTGTTGAATCCCCAAAAAATCTGCTAAACGCGCTTGAGAATTCACCCAATCTTCAACAGTCACAATCGGGAATGTAGCCCCCCAAGGTCGATCCGTATCTGGGTTAGTACTCAGCGGGCCACTGCTGCCATGACATCCACCAAGATTATTAAGCGCAATCACAAAGAACTTATTCGTGTCTAGTGGCTTACCTGGACCAATAAGGTTATCCCACCAACCAGGGTACTTATCATCTTCGCAATGTTTTCCAGCAACGTGGTGATGTCCTGAGAGGGCATGACAAACGAGTACCGCGTTCGATTTTTCAGCATTGAGTTCGCCGTATGTCTCATAGATCAGATTAAATTGAGACAATACCTGACCGCTTTTTAGCGTCAATGGCACATTAAAATGCGCAATCTGTGGGGCAACAATGCCGACTGATGAGTTATGTGACATGGTGAGATTATACTATGCGATTGAGCCAAATGTGACTCGCAGGATGCCAGCAAGGTCTTGTGCATGGTCTATTTGACTAAAGCCATGTTCTTTTAACAATGCGGCAACCGAATGCGCTTGATCGTAACCATGCTCGAGCATCAGCCAGCCATTTGGCTTCAGATAATTTGGGGCCTGCTGAATGATAAGGCGAATGTCATCTAAGCCATTAAACCCAGAAGCAAGCGCCGAGCGAGGTTCGAACCTTAAATCCCCTTGGGTGAGATGGCAATCCGCTTCTGCAATATAAGGGGGGTTACTGACAATCACATCAAATTTTTCGGCCGCAAGGTCAGAAAACCAATTGCTTTTGATCAAGCTTAGATTCTTTAGATCTAAGTTTTGAGCGTTCTCAATAGCCACCACCAAAGCCTCGGCTGAAGCATCCACTCCAATCACATGACACTTTGGTCGGTGCTTGGCAATGGCTAGGGCAACTGCACCTGTCCCTGTCCCGAGATCTAAAATATCCCAAGCCACATCAACAGAAATTTTTTGAAGTGCCGCCTCGACAAGGGTTTCACTATCTGGCCTGGGAATCAATGTGGCTGGAGTGACCTTAAGGGTTAGTCCATAAAATTCTCTAACTCCCAAAATATAGGCAATAGGCTCTCCTGCTAGCCTTCGCTGTAATAGGGCATAAAAATCTTGTTGTTGATCATCAGTCAACACATCACGATCGTGACTAATCAGCCAGGCACGATTCACTTGAAGTAAATGCTGCAAGAGCAAATTAATTTCCAAGCTCGCTTCAGCATGAGCTAATCCAATTGCATCGACCAATTTTTGACTGCCTTGGTTGCGCAAAAAATAGACACTATTAATCATGAATTAACAGCGTTGGAAGTGAATTTGGCTTTGTTTAGCAAAAGCCTATTTTTGCGAAAATTAACTGCCAAATTGAGCATTAAGTTTAACAATAACATTGTTGATGACCTCGAACCATTGAATAATATTTTGAGATCTAAAGATCTCCTCTGTTGGGTGCCAGGGATTATCTGCCCGATAAAGCAATCTACGATAGCCAAAAGAATAGGGCGACAATACCCAAGTGGGTTGACCCAATGCGCCTCCGAGGTGCAGACTGATATCACTAAATTCATTTCTTCTACCAGGCTAGCTATATCATAAAAGTCGATCAGATCATCTTGCTACAAATGAAGATGATTCAGTGTCACTAAGAAAAAAACAACATCCTTTTTTCCTGATCCCCAAAAGCGATAAAACTAGGATTAAGGTAAGGTTTATTGAGGTGATAAGTTAAGCTAAATCCGTTCAGATCAAGAACAGATCCACCAGCCTCTTCAACAACACATTGGGCTGCTGCAGTATCCCAAAAGCATGTGGGCCCGAAACGAGGGTAAACATCCGCTAAACCTTCAGCAACAAGACAAAATTTTAAAGAACTGCCCATTGTAATGGTTTCATAAGACTCAAATTTTTTAAGCCAAACTTGTAGTTTTTCATCAGCATGTGATCTGCTGCTAACGATTTTAATATTTCGCTTACCAAACTCACGATGGATTTCTCCAATTCTCTTGCGCATAGATCCATCATTCTGCTTATAAGATCCAAAACCCTTTCTTGCTGAGTAAATAACATTAAGCGCTGGCGCATAAACTACACCTAAAATAGGATGACCATTCTCTATAAGAGCAATATTAACTGTGAACTCATCATTACAACTAATAAACTCCTTAGTGCCATCCAATGGATCTACCAACCAATAAAATCCATCTTTATTAGGTTCAGAGAAATCTGGAACAGACTCTTCGGACAAGATATGAATTGATGGTGCAAGCGTCTTAAGCGCACTTACAATAAAATGATGGGCTGCCGTATCAGCATCCGTGAGAGGTGAGCCATCTTCTTTTTCAACAATAGACCGCTGTTGATGATAAAAAGACATAATTGCTATGCCGGCCTCTCGTGCAATTAATTCAATTGCTGGTAAAAGATCCATTTTTGCTTCTATACAAATGAGTAGCTAATCATTGTTTCATCGCAACATAATGCTGTTCGACCAAATAACGAATTACTTGGCCAACACATTCTTCTAGGGGTAGCGCTCCAGTATTTATTTCCAGCTCTGGTCTCATCGGCGGCTCATAGGGCGCAGAGATGCCAGTAAAATTCTTAATAAGGCCTTGCCGCGCTTTTTTATATAAACCTTTCACATCTCTTCGTTCACACTCTTCTATACTGCAATTACAATAAATCTCGACAAAGTCCCCTTCAGGCATGAGCTGCCTTACCCTCTCCCGATCTGTGCAATAAGGAGAAATAAAAGCAGTAAGGGCAATAACGCCTGCCTCAACAAACAACTTAGCCATTTCTCCAACACGCCTGATATTTTCGGTACGATCTTTTTCTGTGAAGCCTAAATCAGAACACAGGCCATAACGCACATTGTCCCCATCAAACACAAAAGTATTACAACCCAGAACGAAGAGCTCTTTTTCAACAGCGTGAGCCAGGGTGGATTTACCTGCCCCAGACAGCCCTGTAAACCAGAGCAGAACACTTTTATGTTGGTTTTTAGACTCTCGCGCTAGACGAGAAACAAGTGAGTTTTCCCACCTTAAGTTAGTCGACATAACCCAACGCTTCTTTTAGTGGTCCAAGATATTTTTCATAATGCTTCCAACGCTTCACGGAAGTTTTGTATATGGGCTGACGCACCTGCCAATGAGAAGCAGTTTTCACAGACCGCTCCAACTTGTGCGGCGCAAGACAGGCTTCATCCCACTCCAAACCTACATGATCGATTAATTTACGTGACCAATACTCAGGATCATTGACTGTATCTTCGTAATTAATATCCATTATTTTTCCTGGAAGGACATTGTGCCAATGAGCCATCAATTTTTCATACTGCTTATATTGATGTCCAATATCAGACAAATCGTAAGCATAGTTATGCCCTTTCTTAAAGTTCTGAAAGAAAATTGATAAACAATTATCCATGACATTACGCTTAACATGAATAATTGGTACTTCAGGCATCAGCAAAGCGATAAGGCCAATATTTAGAAAGTTATGCGGCATTTTATCTGTAATGCGCAAGGGGACTTCTTTAACTCCAACAATATTGTTGAGTGTCATTAAATATTTGTTCACCACAGCCCGAGCCGCCTCAGGAATTAGTTTAACTAAACATTCAGGATAAGGACTATCCGTATCTGCCAGATAAGGCATTGCTGTTGGAGATCTATTCCAAAAACTCACCTCTCCAGCACCGATTGCGCTTGGATGACTAGAGATAATTTGCTCCGTTAGGGTTGTGCCAGATCGCGGCATACCCACAATAACAACGGGCAACGTTGACTGTACCGCCAACGATTGATGCTGATCAAAAAAATCTCGATTAAAAAATTTAATTAGAGAATCGACATGATCCTCTAACAAGTGCGGTTGATATTCAAGCTGTTGTTTGCGTTTGGCGTTACCTTTTGCATAATGCAAAAAGGCTTGCTCCCAATCCTTACAG